>NZAF01000143.1 GCA_002686115.1 Halobacteriovorax sp.
TAAGCTCATCGACAATACAGCAATCATTGGTGTTGGATTAAATATTGGACATTCAAAAGAAGAGACAAATTACAAGACACAAAAAGGTCATATAAAAGACATTTCTCTTAATTCAATAGACTACTGTGACATACCTTTTAAAATATATTCTTATGTTATCAACAAGAGTTTAGAAAATGAATTTCTTGAATTTAAAAATTACTGCTTTCATTTAAATAAGGACGTTTTATTATTAGATGATGGAAATAAATATCAAGGGAAGTTTATAGGGGTTGGCGAATACGGAGAAGCCCTTATACAAATTAATTCAGAAGTAAAAAAATTTTACTCTGGCTCTCTTTATCTCGACATATAAAATTTAAATTAATTTTTCATTGAAGAAATTACTGTTTCTCTAATAGTTGAAAGTTCTTTTTTTATTACATTCTCTGCAAGATCAGGAATAATTTCCCAAATAAGTCTTTCAACTTCTTTTTCACAATAATCTTTTACATATTTTTCAACTAATGGTTCTAGGTCTTTTCTTAATGCTTCTTCAAGTCCATCAGGAAGTGACGACATCGACTGGTGAATTTCTTGTTCAACAGGACCCTCTTTTACAAGTGTGATATTTTCAGAGATATTTTCTTCCTGACCGTGATCGTTTTCTACTTGATTGACCGCAGGCTCTGTATCAATATTTTCATCGACGGCCCATAATCCACCATCTCCAAGCTCATTATCGAGCTCATCAACGAGTTCTGATTTTAGGTCATCAAACTCATCTTCTTCATCAAGACTAACCTGAGTATCTTCAACAGGCTTTACATCTTTTTCTAGTTTTAATTCACTGAGATCATATTCTTTAGTTGCGTCTTCTGGCTCGTCACTAAGGTCTGGAAGCTCCATCTCTTGGGTTCGATCAATATAGTCATCTTCAGTTGATTCTTCTAAAGACTCTTCAGTCAACTCTTGCTCCACCTCATCTTCAATAACTGGTGGAAACTCATCAAAATGTTGAGTGACATCTTTTTTCATTAATTCGTTTGGATCAAAACCCCATCCAGATAGCTCTTGGGTTAGATCATCGTTTTGTTCCTGTGCCTGCGATGAATCCAATGTGATCTCTGTCGTTTCATCTTCGTCTATATCATCTGAAGCATCACCATCAACACTCCAACCTTCATGCTCATCTTCAGAAATATCTTCTTGCTCAGTCTGCTCATTATTTAAAAGAGCAAGACATTGATTAATAAACTTCTCAGTCTCAAATGGTTTAACGATGCGATCAGAAAATCCTGAGTTCGCGAATTCATCTTCATCTACAGAGTCAAAAACTCCAAGCATAGCCATAACTGGCACACTTGGTTCTGAATCTTTTATTTTCTTGCATAGTTCATAACCACTTACGTCATCGGAGAGAGCAAAATCTAAAAGAACAAGATCTGCGTTCTTATTTAGATTATCGAAGAGCTCATTTTCATCGAGACAAGATACAAGATTAAAGTCTTGCTCTTTAGTAGCTAAACTAATTACTTTTTGAATGGTTTGACTATCGTCAGCAACGAGTATTTTATAACCCATAAATTTTCTCCGACTTCTATTGTTACGCAAAAAGTGTGTGTAATCAATAAGATTATAAGCTTACAATAATAGCCGACTGATTATCTAGGTTACCTCGATCATTTGAAACTGCCATGAGATGATTTGTGAGGTCTTTATCATTTTGAGTAAAATGTCTTAATGCATTTTCAATTTCATCAAAAGTTAATCTTGAAAATATTCCATCAGTAAGAAGTAGTAGCTTATCCCCTTCTCTAACTAAGAATTCTTCAATCTTCACAGGAAAGTCTTTATAAAGACCGATCGCATTTAAAGGAAATGTTTTTGAAATATTGTGATGATAGGCTCCTCCAAAAGGAGCAATGATGTCTGGAGAATTAAGCATTGTTAAAAAGCCGTCCCTATACAAGACAGTTAAACAATTTCCTATAGAAGCTATTGAAAGCATACTGCCTGAGATCATAAGAGAGCTCGTGCTAACCCCACCTCTTTCAGACATCTCTCGGTGCTTATTTTCGTTTAAAAGATCTTCATGGGCCATAAATAATGCATTCACAAGCGCATTCGTCTCTAATGCGTATTGCTCAGAATAGAAAAAAGGAAGAGTTGCATCAGGGTCGTTACTTATTTTTGTAAAGAACGAGTGAAAAGCTTTCTTAGCTTTTGCAACTGCCTGATCACCAATTTCAGTTCCACCAAATCCATCAAAAATAGCAAAGAGAGAATTATTTGCATCAATTAATATATCATCTTCATTAATATTAAGATGTGGTCCTTGATGTGTTCTTGCATAGTATTTATTTAATTTCATACTCTTTCCTAAAGGAGTGATTCTAGTCTTTCTGTCGCCTTACGATAGTACTCATTTTCTTTGGGAGCTATCTGCTGAACTTCTTGATATTTTGACTTAGCCTCTTCATAAAGACCTAAAGACTCAGAGATAATAGCTTCTCTGTAAACTCTTTTTGATCTGAGTGTTAAGGTCGAATCAATCTGTGCCATCTCATTTAAAGCTTCAATTAAAGAAGGGTCATATTGAAGTGCTTCAGAATAAGTTTGATATGCTGCTTTGAGGTCTTCTCCCTCTTTAAGAGATCGTGCCTTACCAAGAAGTGGAGCTATCACTGATTTTAAGTTTTCCTTGGACTTTTTAAGCATTTCAGCTCCCTCTTTCAAGAGATCTTCATCCATAGGCTTAATTTTCATAAATTTTTCGAGCTCACCAATTGCACTATACCAATCTTCTTTCAAAAACAGAGCCTTTCCTGGCTGAAGCTGTGAAACCATTCTCTTTCTCTCAGCTTCATCTTGTGCTTTTTCAAGTTTTTCCTTATTTCTTTGAGTAATCCATCCTTCTAATTCAGCTTCAAGAGCCGTTACATCAAAGTTTCTAGGATCTTTTATTTTTATTTGCTGAAATAGCTTTCTCGAAAGTTCTATATTTCTATCTTTTACAGCATCTGTTGCTCGTTTAACTAAGTCAGCAACTTCTTTTCTTCTCTTTTCAGCTTCTTCTTCTTTTCTCTTTTCTTCGTTTAACTCTGATATTTTTGCAAGACTATTTTTTACGACTTTTGAAAGTTGCCTCGCCTGCAGAAAATCAGGATCAAGAGCTAATGCCTTATCTAAATTAAAACTTGCGGCTTCAAAATCTCTATTATCCACAGCTGTTTTGGCAAGTTGATAATATGAGTCCCTCTCTGCGATGATTTCTGGGCTAAGCTTTGATTTAGCTTGTTCAGCTTTTTTATCATCTTTTGCTTTGGCTACTTGTTTTTTGGGAGTTGTTTTAACTTGCCCGCTATCCTCCGGCAAAAACATAAAAGCAACAGCGGCTGCAACAAAGATATAAATGATCTTCCTTGGAGTTGGTAGTGCCTTAAACTTACCTACTAAACTATTATCAGCAGGAGCATACCCATCCTCCTCTATAACTTCATCACCATCAAAATCAATATCATCGTCATCATCTTTTACTTCGACAATTTCCTCGACGACAACTTCTTGGTTTTCTTCAACAGGCATGAGTGTTTCTTTTTGACTGTCAATAAAGTCATTACCAACATAGACAGTAAAAGTTGTCGAACCAATGATAAACTCATCTTCATTAATAATTTCTTTTTTATTAATTCTTTTACCATTAAGAATCGTGCCATTAGCAGACTTAAGATCTTCTAATATACAGACACCACCAACTCGTTTAATAATCGCATGTGTCGTGGAAACTTCTGGATCATTAAGAACAATTTGACACTTTTCAGGGTCACGACCAATTATGACCTGCTCTTCAGTAATATTATATGTATCATAAGGAGCATTCTCGCCAAAAAGCTCCATCGAATATTTTGCAAAACCAGTGAAAACTTGTGTGCTGTCACCATCATCGAGTTCACTTACAGCAAAGTTATCATCATCCTGATATTCATCGTATTCACCTTCAGCGAACCCGTCATTAAAATTATCATCAAAACCTTCTACAGCTTCACCATTTTCTGAATAATTACTATCATCATAACCGTCTTGCTGATCATAGTTTTCATAAGCTTGTTCATCATCCTGAGGTGCACTATCTCCATATATTTCTGTTGCCTGCTCACTTTCGACCTGTGCCTCATCCCCATCATCTAGACTCATCTCTCCATCAAAGTTTAAGTCATCAACTTCTTCTTGAGGCTCCTCTGTCGCTTCATCACTCGGAGTTTCTTCATCCAATGAAATATCATCTAAATTTTCAAGATCATCAAGATTATCTAAGTCATCCAAATCATCAAGTTCATCAAGATCATCGACTTTCTCATCAACCATTTCTGTTAAGGTCTCTTCTTCAACCAATTGAATATTATCCGTAGGAAGATCCGCAGGAATTTCGATCTTTGATTCTTCAGCTTTTGGCTCTTCTATAACAGGAGCTACCTCAGACTGTGGCTCTTGAACCTCAACTTCAGGAATTCTAAATTCAATACTGTATTCACCAAGAATTAAAACGTCATTATTATTTAATTTTATTTCGGAATTTATTGGTGCGTTGTTTATTGTTGCAATTGGTATATTGCTATTTAGCTTCAAACGATAACTTGTTCCATCAAAATTTATCTCAATATGATTCCTAGAGATTTTTTTATCATCAATGACGACATGGCAGTCTGATGCACGACCAATAAGAAAAGTAATCTCATCACTAATTGAGATCATCTCTTCAAAGTCGTACTCACCGATAGTCTGAGTATTTTTACTTACAGTTAACTTCATTTCTCTCTAGACCCATTTTTTCTGACATTTCTTTTGCGTCAGCTTCTGCTTGTTCGTATCTTGATTGTAAATCTCGATTGTCTTTATATTGTTCAAGCATCTTAATCACGATGCAATATTTCCCATGAGCAGCAGTATACATTTTTGCACTTCGAAATCTAAAAGCTTGCTCATTAATTTCTTTAACCTTCTCAGTAAGCCTCTGTGTTGCTCTATTAATGTAAAATGCAACCGATCCATTTCTTGGATCTAATGTTCGAGCAAGAGTAAATTCTTCTAGTGCCCTTATATAATTACCTTCACGAGCTTCTCTACGTCCTCGATGAATATATGCTTCAAGCTTATCTCTAAGAGCTGGATCAAGATCACCACTATAAGTAAATTCTTCCTTCTCACCCTTATCGATAAGAGCATTTGCCTGCGTACTCTTTGGAGTAGCTTTCTTTTTCTTATCTCCTGGTTCATCTGGAACAAAGAGAAATACTGCGAGCAAGACGCCTCCAAGAATGAGAACTTTTTTATTATCTTTCTTTCCGCCCTTTCCATTACTTTTTTTATTCTTTCCTTTTCTCGGCTTAACGTCAGTTACTTCCTCTTCTTCCTCGTCATCATCTTCCTCATAAAGTGCTGGCACATCTGGAACAACTTCTAAAAAGCTATATTTATAAACAGTACTTCCTACAATAATTTTGTCGCCATTTTTAAGCTTGTGCTGACTTACTTTAAAGTCATTTACAAAAACTCCATTTTGCGAACCCAAGTCTGTAAGAACATAATCTTCACCAACTCTTGCCAGCTCAAAGTGTTCTCGAGATGCCTGATTATCATAAATCTGAATATCAGTTTTAATTGAACGACCCATAAGAACTCGCTTGTCAGCAATGTAGTAACAAGTTCCTTTATTCTTTCCAGTCATGCAAATAAGTCTGTGGTACTTACCTGCAGCAATTGGTGGTTGAATATTTTTAGTTACCTTTACAGGTATACGGGCCATAATTCCTCTATTACAGTCTTACAAAAGTTATATAAAAGGCTTTTGCCAAGTTATCTTTTCCAATTAAAGAAGATACATACATATTATATTCTTCACCTTCCAGTTCTAGAGCAGTTTGCTGACAAGTCCCTGCATTTTCAGCAGAGGCGTCACAGATACTGATAATTTTTGCGGCCAAGCCTCTATTTCTTGCCACATTTTCAATATTTTCACCTTGAGAAGTACTTTCTCTCATCGATAAAATATCTTCAGCTTCTTGATTTATATAAGATACCGCTCTCTCAGAGTTTAAAATTAATACTGGTCCATTCGCACCTTGCATAAATTCATAAAGATTTGCGACATATACTTCATCACTCTCTTTTTCAACTAGATCATCATCTTGTATATCATTGTTTAATTCTCTAAAGCGTTGAACCAGGGTATTTATTGAGTCTCTTAATGGAGTTAATTCTTCCCATAACCACTGAGGTTCTAGGGATTTTCTCTTTCCTCTTAAGACCTCTTCAATTTGAAAGCGCATCTCTTCAACGTGTCTTATTGTTAAGTTATATAAAATCCCAAATAAAACGATGGCCGCGATAAAAGATGTAATAAGTGCTTCAAAAAAAGCAACTCTACTCTTAGATGCTTCTTCAGCAAGAGATGAAGGCTTAAAACGAATAGCAAGAATTGCGACGACCTTAGGTGCTCCCGTATTAATATCTGTCGCATAAATCTTTTGTCCAATCCCAATCTCACCATTAGTCCATCTAATAACAAAGGATGTTTTTGTGGAATCTCCATTCGCCCACTCTTTAACTTTTGCTGAGAACGCATCATTTGCAATTTGGTTTCGTCTTTGATCTGGACGATAAATTCTTCCTTCAACATCAAAGAGATCGTAGTGAACAACAGACTTAGAGTTATCAAGGAAGGAGGAATTAATCTTACTTATATCACCTCTTCTAAGATACTCTCCGTTAGTTCTAGTCATCTCCTCTGCAATTTGCTTTCCTCTCTGTGCAACTTCTTTTAAAACAATATTTCTAGTAGTCTCAAGGGTTGGATTAATTGTTAAGGCTACGTTAACAACGACAAATACTGCAAGCAAAACACCAAGTAATGCTTTCCACTCATACTCTTCATTAATTCCATGAATAATGTTCATGAGCCTAAACTTAAAAAGCCAAAATATTTTTCCAACTATATTATCCGGCATATCCCCACCAGTTAAATAAGTTGGTTCATCATCATCAGAGGCGACTCTTTTTTTAATTATTTTTTTCTTTTCTTTCACGTAGACGACTTGAAGGATTACGTTAGGAAGAGTTATTTTATCTCCATTAATAATAGTAGCTTTCTTTATAACCTTACCATTAACAAATGTTCCATTCGCACTTCCTAAATCTTCAGCGTAAACAATACGTCCACTTACATTTATAAGAAGATGCTTTTTAGAGATGCCTTTAACACCAATAATAACATCGGCTTCATCGGAACGTCCGATAACGTTGTCTCCCTCAGACAACTTAAATTCTTCACCACGAATCTTTCCACCGATTGCAACTAGTTTGTACATATAATCAACCTATCTCCTACACTTAAATCTCGTGGAAGATCTCCGGCCCTCATTTCTAAGACCTGAGTTGCACCAAAAACCATACGAGTCATTCTCCAAGGCTTCACATCATAAAATGCTTTTACGACGAGATATTCTTTATTTAAAAACACGACATCAATTGAGTACTTCATAAAAAATGTATGTATTGAATTACATTTTTTGATGAGGAGTGAGTCTTTATCTCCCATTGATGACTTAAACATTAAGCCAATCAACCTATCAAAGAAGCTATCTGCAACCTTCATATTCTTGCTAATGACTAAGTCTCTCCACTTAACCACACTCATCACTTACCACCATTCATGGCCTCGAGAGCAAGCGGGGCACCGATCATTATAAAAACCGCAGGTACAATAAAAAGCATCATCGGAAATAATATTTTTGTAGCTGCTGTTTGTCCGTCTTTTTCAATTTGAGCAGATTTCTTTTGTCTAATTTCAACTGATAGTGCTTTCAGGATCGGTCCGATATTCGCACCAACGCTATCTGCTGCAACAAGCGTGGCACAGAATGAAGATATCTGCATAAGATCAACTCTCCATGCCATATTTCGAAGAGCTGTAGACTTAGGAGCCCCTAATCTATTCTCCTTAATTACGATACTGAATTCATCCGTAAGTGGTCCTGGACGAGACTTTTCAATAACCTTTGCCATTGCCTGCATATAATCAAGTCCTGCTTCAACTGAAAGTGCTAACATATCTACAGCGAACGGCATTCCAGCAACAATATCTTTTTGCCTCTTTTCGATTAAACCCTTTGCCCAAATATCAGGATACTGAAATCCAAAACCGGCAACTAGTGGAATAGCAGCAAGTGGCCAGTCTGCTTCCATAAACTGTCTTACTCCTAGAAACACTATTGGAAACCCTATGATAAGGAATAACTTAAAAGCAAAGAAGTCTTCCGGAGACATAACATCCGTTAGACCAGCTCCGGCCAATGTTCTTTTATACTTGTCCTTAAGCTTACTTCTCCCCTTCATACCTTCAACAATTGGAGTAAAATATCTTTTAAAAAATGGTCTTGAATATTTTAAGATGATTCCAAATTCATCAAACTTACTCTTTTGCTTTTCATCACTTTCGCCATCTTCTAATTTTTCCTGAGCCGCAAATTTTTCATTGTCCTGAAAAACCATAAGAGATATCCAGAGCACAGCTCCGAAAATAAGTACGTAACTTGTATTAACAAGAAGCTCTGATCCTTGAAACCTATCTTCACCTTTTAAGATTCCACAGGCTTCTTTACTATTATACTTTTGACAGGATAGTTTTAAATACTCCTTACCAAGGGCCTGGTAAGTTACTAATTTTGGATCTCCATTTCTATCTTTTGAAAATAATGATGGCTGCTTTTCATTTTTAAACTTTTTCTCAGTAAACTGCTGATATAAAAGTCCAAGTTCAATACACGCAGCAACCTGAGGATTTTGCTCATTCTCACAAGCACTTTTAAGCATTTCAGATGTTTGTCTCTTATCTAAATGTTCATAATAAAGTTTTTTGTCTGCAAAAACAGAAGAACTCAATACAATAAGAAAAAGAAACACTTTTATAATTTTGTTTTCAATACGCAGCATCATACCTTAATATTATCAAATAATTAAGGCTATTTACGTAAAAGGCAATTATGTCCTTACGTAGATGACTTTTTGGTATCGATGAGATTTTGAAGGTCAGTAAGAAACATTTTATGCTCAGATGAACCTAAAGATTTTTCAACATCTGGGATATATAAAATATTGTACTCACTAAGGTATGATTTTTTTACCTGATTTATTCTATCAAGTTTTTCATCAACTTCTTTTTTAAGTAGTTCTTTTTTCTTGTAAGCTTCTTTAACCCCTTCTAGAGCTTCCTTACAAGCATCCATCGAACGATATTCTACAACATCAGCTCCAGCCTTAAGTGCTAAAGTAGCTGCCTCCCCATACGAGTAACGATCAGAGATTGCCTTCATTTCCATATCATCAGTTACAATGATCTTCTTAAACTTAAGCTCTTCTCTAAGCATTTGATATGCCTTACTTGATAAACTTGTAGGCATTTCCGGATCAATACAGTCAACTTGCAAATGGGCCATCATCACAAATTCAACTCGAGAACGAACGGCTTTTACGAATGGCTCGATATCTTGTTCTTTTAAATCAGCTAAGGACTTCTTAATGACAGGAAGATCATAATGAGAATCTTTAGTTGTTGATCCGTGACCTGGAAAGTGTTTAGCACATGCCATGACATTATTTGTCTGCAGACCTCTAATAGCAGAAGAAACAAAAAGGGAAACTTCATCAACTGTTTTAGCAAAAGCTCGATCCCCAATCACTTTATTATTTTCATTTGAGAATACATCACAAACTGGCGCAAAGTTTACATTCACACCACAAGCAGAAAGCTCTTTGGCCATAATAGAATGGGCTTCAAAACATTTCTTAGGTGACTCAGTCAAACCTAAATCTAGCATTGGAGGGAACTCAGTAAATTGATTTTTAAATCTTTGTACTCTACCACCCTCATGGTCTGTGGCGATAAAAAGTGGATAGTGCTGACGACAAGCTTGAATTTCATTTACAAGTTCTGCCAACTGCCCAGGACTTTCATAATTATTCGAAAATAATATCACTCCACCAATATTCTCTTCTTCAAGAAATACTTTTTCTTCATCAGTTAATGATGTTCCTGATATACCTGTTATAAATAGCTGTCCTAAATTTTCCATAATTTTCCTCTTCGACCTACCTATCGGAGATTAATTATAACAATTTAAAATCATTAGCCAAAATTAAATTTGAGACAATTTTTTTCTCTTTACTAGCGTCTTGCCTGCTTAAACTGTTGAGCGATCCAATCTGTTCTCAACAAATTAAATTTTTCATCAAGAAAAAAGAATATTACTTGATTTGAAATATTGAAACTTAATCTATGCTCCCCCGCTTTATTACGGCCATCATAAATCAACTCTCCTCTTTGAAAAGGCTCTTCCGATATATTTAAGAATTGATCAGAGAAAAAGGGATAAGTTTCTAGAACAATAGTAACTGGCATAGAACCAAATCCTTTACTAGATGCTAAATCCAAAAAACCTGTCACTTGAGCGCAATCTAAGATCATATAGAAGAAACAGAAATTAATAGTTGATCGTGGAACCTTAAACGTTCTCTCTCCATTCCATTTCGCATCAGGTGAACGTAAACTTACGTTTAACGTTTTTGCAGACATAGTCATAGAGGAAACATATTTCTCATTATTTAAAATAAATTCTGCTTGAGATTTATAAGGAAATAGCCCCTCAACATTTTTATCAAGCTTTTTAAACTTAGCGATACTAATCGATCTCTCTAAAGTTATATCATCTTTTGAAGTCGTAATTTTTCTTTTTAAGACATAATCTTTATCTTGATTTAATCCGGTTTCAATATCTAGGATAAACTGTCCCCCCTCCTCTGTTTGAAGATAGGACTCAGTACGACTCTTAACTGTTCTCTTTTTAGAAAAGTTTGAACAGGAGAAAAAAATAAAAAATGATAGAAATAAAAATAGCTTCATTCTGTTTCTACAAAAGTTTGAAATTCTTTATCTAAAGAAGTTAATGTTAATGACTCATCATCATACTCTTTAACAATTTTAGAAAGTTCTTCATTCTCATCAAAACTTAAACCAACTTTTTTCATCTTTATGCTTTCAAAGCGAAAATCAATATAATCAACATTGTATACGATTGACAGATTCTCAACAGTTACACTTCTACCCTTAATTATAATATTCGCACGTTTCGGAAGTTGATCACTTAATATTTTATAATGTTCTTCATTACAAATAAGAGAGAGACCAGTGTATGACATATCAAGAATTTTTTCCCCATTGAGCTCAATATCCCTTGAGATTTCTTTTTGAAAGTTTTTGATAAGTGAGTTTTCTTCATTATCTGCCTTATTAAAAGATAAGACATTATCATGAGACTCTACTTCATCTTCTAAATTCATTAAAAAATAAACATAGGCATCAAATCTAGGATGCATGACAACTCTTACATCTTTTCTTCTTTCTGCGCGAAAAATATTTCCTAAAACAGAAAGAGTCTTTGGGGCACTTACTACACACTTCATATAGTAACTAAGACCTGCCATAGAAAAAGAAACAAAGTAGTAATTATCTTCATGAGGAAGGATTTCTAACTCATGCATGATAAAGACATCATCTGAAAAACTTTCTAGTTCAGCATGGTAGAAGTGATCAATGTCTTTCCATATTTTGAAAGATAACTTACTTTCATTAGAACTAGATAAAATTCTATTTCTAATTTCTCTTAGCTCTAACTCTAAAAATAAATGATCATCATTCTTCATGACTTACGATAAAGTTGCTACTTGTTTTAAAAGGTCAATCGACTTTAATGCCTCTCCACAACCTCTTACAACACAAGTTAAAGGATCTTCAGCTAATGCAACTGGTAGTCCCGTTTTTTCTTTAATAAGTACATCTAGATTAGCGAGAAGTGATCCACCACCTGCTAAGATAATTCCGTTATCAACAATATCAGCAGCAAGTTCTGGTGGTGTCTTTTCAAGAGAAGTTTTAATTGCTTCAACTACTTCACTAATTGGATCAGATAAAGCATCTCTAATTTCATCTGAAGTAACTTCAATAATTTTAGGAGCACCCGCAATTAAATCACGCCCCTTAACTTCAAAAGTTTTTACTTCATCTTCAAATGGATATGCATTCCCAATAGACATTTTAATTTGTTCAGCAGTTCTCTCTCCAATAAGAAGAGAATATTTTTTCTTAATGTAAGATGCAATTGCTTCATCAAATTTATCACCTGCAACTCTTACTGATTGAGAATAAACAATACCACCTAGAGAAATAACAGCAACCTCAGTTGTTCCCCCTCCGATATCAACGATCATGTTTCCACTTGGCTCAGTAATTGGAAGACCTGCTCCAATTGCTGCAGCCATTGGCTCTTCAATTAAGTAAACTTCACGAGCTCCTGCTTGTTCAGCAGATTCTTTTACAGCTCTTTTTTCAACCTGAGTAATTCCAAAAGGAATACAGATAATAATTCTTGGCTTAATTAACTTTGAACCAGAAAGTGACTTTTGAATAAAGTACTTAAGCATTGCTCCAGTTACTTCAAAGTCTGCAATAACACCGTCTTTCATCGGACGGATTGCTTTAATAGAACCAGGCGTTCTACCAAGCATCTTCTTAGCTTCAGCACCTACAGCTAAAACTTTATTTGCACCTTTATATCCTTGATGAACCGCAACCACTGAAGGTTCGTTCACAATAATTTCTCTATCTTTTGCATAGACAAGACAGTTGGCCGTTCCTAAATCGATTGCTAAATCATTTGAAAATAAATCAAAAACTTTTTTAAACATCTTGTTTCCCCATCCATTATTACCAGTGGTAATGTCTAATATTTTCACCTCTTTCAGCAATATCGGCCATGGCCTCTATTCCGAGCTCAATGTGAATATCTGTATACTTTTTAAAAACACCCTTAGCTGATTTCTTTGTCTTGATGCCATCTTTAGTCATTGGACAATCTGAAATCAATAAAAGGGCCCCAATATTTACTTTACTTACAAATGCAGAAACGAAAAGTGCTGCCGTCTCCATTTCTACCGCAAGTACTCTCTCTTCTATAAGTCTTGCTTTAAATCTTTCATCAAACTCCCAAAAACGATAATCCGTTGAATGTATCGTTCCTGTTCTATACTCATGTCCATGCTCAACTAATATTTGAGAAATGAACTTCTGTACTTTAAATGTTGGAAGTGCTGGAACGGAAGCAGGTAAGAAATGCTCTGTCACACCTTCTGCTCTAATTGAGGCAATAGGAAGTACAAAATCACCAACTTTTAGTGATGGATGAACAGCACCGGCCATACCTAAAAAGAGAACAGCCTTTGGCTGAACAACTGAAAGAAGCTCACCAATAAGAGCGGCCATAGCTGCACCAACACCAAACTCAATAATTGTTACTTGTGCTTTCTTAGAAGAAGAAGCCTTAAAGGCAGAGCCTTGAGTATATTTATGATCAGCTAATAAAGCATTAAATCTTTCAATGTAGTAATGGAAGTTAGTAAGAATAATCTGACCTTGAAAGTCTTCAAAATTGTGACCGGTGTATCTTTCAAGCATATCAACGGCAATTTTTTTCTTATCTTCGTTCCAATGAATTCTTCTTGCTCTTAGAGCGGCTCTCTTTGCGTCTAAGCTAGCACCTTGAGTCTTTCTTTTTCTTTTAATTCCACCATCATTAAGCATTTGTAAATCATCAACAAAAGCTGTTTCAATTTCTTTTACCGTCTGTTTAGATGGTTTAGTTAAAATAGATTTCTTTTTAGAAGTATTTTTTTTAGAAACTTTTGAAGTTTTCTTTGTAGATTTTTTTGTTGCTTTAGTCGCCACTTTTTTAGCAGTTTTCTTTGTCGCTTTCTTAGCAGTTTTCTTTTTCGCAACTTTTTTGTTGGTTTTCTTCTTTGTGCCGCGCATTGGCTAATTCCTCTGGTAAACGTCCATATTCATAGAGATAGTAAAATGTACCATTTAGATGTTTTTATTGACAACTAAATATCCCAGAAACTCTTGTCAAAGGCCCATTTTTTTTCTAGTATTCAAATTCCTATAACACTTTGCAGAAGATAGAAGGAGATAGTCATGGGTGAAGGTAGAAAAAGAACTACTCTAAAGATGAGTAGAAGAAAGAGTCAAGCTAAGAAAAAAGCTAGAATTTTAAAAAGAATGGCATCTAAAAAATAAAATAACGCACTCCAAGTGCGTTATTTTTTTATTTACTGCTATAAATCCTCATTTTCTTTAGCTTCTTCAGTTACTTCATCTTCAGAAAACTCAGCCTTCTCTTCAATTTCTCTCTTTATCGTCATGTCCAGCTTACTAATTCTTCCTCTATAAAGAGTCATAATTTGCATTGTTTTTAACCATAGACCGCTGTCTTTAATCCAAGAACCACTGACGCCATCTAAGAACTGCTCAGTAGCAAGCGCCTTATCAAGCTCACTTCTCTCACTATACTTTCCGAGACTAAATACTTTTCCGATTAGAGTTACTGCGTCAATCCCCATCATTTCAACAAGTTTAGGATTCGTCCCATATGACTCTTTATAATCATTAGCAAAAGAAGAGGATAAACTCGGAATTTTAGATGCTAAGAAGTAGAGTTTTCCATATTTACGACTCTGCTTTAAAAGAGACCGACTTCTCCAACTAGGAGGACCAACAATTGGAAGATTAAAGGCATCAAAATAACTAAATGTAGGAATGATCTGTTGTGCCTCACTAGGGATTGATGGAATAAAGATCCAATCAAAATTTATTTCAGGCTTTAATGTTTGAATTCTTCTAATAGAAGTCTTCCCCTCTAGCTTATGAACTTCTCTTAAAAGCTCAAGCTCCTCCTGTCTTTCTCTTTTAAACTTGAGACCAAGAACCTTACTTATTGTATCTGTGTGATCATTTTTAGTTTTATCATAAGAGCTAACTGTATTAACCTTTACGTTTTTCATTTCTGCAAGCTTCCAAAACTCATCAAGATAAGAACGTCCCTTCTCATCATTTGGATAAACGATCCCTGCTTTACGGCCAAAGAAGTCTAAAAACTTATCTGAAAAAAGTAGAGATATTTGAGATTCAATAGAGCCTGGAACTTCAATTAAAAGATGATCCTTTAAGACTTTTTCAACATGAACTTGTGATAAAGAAATAAATAACGTTCTATATTTTTTTGATTCTAGAAATTGTGAGACGGCCTCATCTGTATAAAGACCACCTATAACGACAGAGACCTTATCTTTTTCAATAAGGTTCTTTACTCTCTCCGCACCAAGAACAGAACTCCCTTCACTATCTTTAACAACTAACTTTACATTAAGATCAACACCATTAGCTTTAAACTGTTTGTTTAATCTTCTTATCGCAAAATCAATTCCCTTAAGTGCTCTTTTTCCAAACTCTCCTTTTTTTCCAGAGAGGGGAAGGATAACTCCAACAACACCTGTATTAATTGCACTAACGTCTTTAAACTCTGTTTTTAAAGTAGCAACTAGATTTAACAAATTCTGATTATCTTCAAAGGCATCATTTATCCAAGAAATAAGGTCGTCAGAGTCAGACATTCTTCCCATTGCAATCATATTTTGAGCGTCTAAGTAGGCAAGATATCCAGCAGTAAAAACTTGATCATTTGCAAACTGTTGAATCAAGCGAAGTCTTTCTGACTCCCCCATACTAAAATACATACTTACAAGATCATTAAAATTACTTTCAGCCTTTAAAGACATCGCATCTGGCTTATCTTTAAAAAGATAAATAAGAGACTCGAGCGCAACATCAGACTTAGCAAGCTCTTTTGCTAGGGCAAGTCTTAAAAGATGATAATTCTGAAACTCTTTTCCCTCTAAAAAACTAAACTCTGATTTTCTTATAGAAGAATATGCTTTTTCAATATCTGATAATTTGAAGTAACTACTAGCAAGATTTAAATAAATTTTAGAAGTTAGCCTTACATCAGAATTAGATGAAGCGAGAGCAAGATTAAATTCAAAAATTGATTTTTCATACTCTCCTTGTGAAAAGAGAATAACCCCAGCAAGGTTTCTCTTCATTGCCCTCTCTGAGGGTAAAAGAGTTTTTTCATCCATTGCAGATAATTTCTTTAGAGCGACCTCTTTTCGTCCCGATGCAAAGTCTTTCTTAATTAACTCAATATCATTTTTAAATTTATCAGTATAAAGATCCTCCATACCTGGAGAAATCATCTTAATACCACTGCACCCAACAAGAAATAAGCTTGCTAGGATAATCAAGTTTCTAACTAGTTTCATATTCATCCTTAAACGTTTTCACGAGTATAAAAACACTTTTAAGCATTATACTCTGTCACGTTAGGTTTTCAACTAGTTGAAAGGACTTAAAATTAATTAGAGATTTAAATACGCAATATTATAGAAATCTTTAAGCATCGCATAATCTACACGAATACTTCTTCGAAGAGATGACGTGTAATAAGCTCTTAAAGTCTCACTTGCAGTTGGGATTCTTCTATTTTCTAAAATAAAGAAAAAGATAGCCTTCGCGTATCTCTTTGTATCTTCATTAAGATTTGCCAGTTGAATAATAGGCTCTTCGTAAACAGCCGCTGCAAAATCTAACTCCACGCCTTCAAGAAAGCCGTTCTCGTCGATATCCGCACGACTCATAACATCAATCGGTAATGGAAAAGCATCAGAAACAATCGTCTTTCCACAATAACCCATCGCACCTAAAGAAATAATTCCCATAAGGAAAGTTGCTAATAACTTTGTTTTCATTCTACTACCCCGTGTTTGTGAGATGAATAAAACAAAAACTGAGTAAAACTGTCAACCTAGGCTGCGTCAAAACAAAGCTAAATAAATTCTAATTTGAAAGTGTAAACCTCACTCTCGCTATAAGATCTTCATTTTCAAGAGGAAAAGAGAATGTCGTGAGATAATCATCCGTGTCCTGAATTTTTATCGAGTTTTTTACTTTAAGTTTAATATTCTCATCATCAAAACCAATGAAGTTCAAAAAGTCTTTTTTAAAGGTGGCCAAACACTCTTTATAAAAAAATGTCTTAGATTTTATGACAACCTCTGTTTCACTCATTGAAACGAGGTCAACCATAAAGTCAACACGACAATTAACTTCAGATGTTTGAGGTACTCTGAATATAGGTAAAATCTGTGACTCTTCAACTGATTTAACGACATTTGAAATCTTAGACATTAATATTGCTCGATCAATAGGCTTGCAAATAAAGTCACTCGCTCCACTTTCAAGAGATGCTTCTATCTGTTCGTTTCCTACACTTGAAGAAGCAACGATGATAGGTGTTTTATTTCCAGTATTTCTTAATGCCTTGATGGCCAGAAGTCCGTCGTTTGTTTTTTCAATAGTCAGGTCAACGATAAAGACACTAAAAGAGTCTTTCTTAGATGCACTTAAGAATTCCTCGATTGTAGAGCATGCTATATAATCGACGTCTTCCTTTTCAAATATTCGGCCTAACACTTTTCTTTGAATTTCACTATCATCAACAAACAGTACTTTCTTCATATTATCCCAATATTTTCATCCATCTGATTACTTTTGCTCTTATATTATTTAAAGCTTTAGGACTTATACCAATCAGCTTGAAAACATTACTTTTTTTCGTTCTAAGTTTTGAAGCAAACATTTTAGTTGCTTGAAAAGTTGTTCTTGTAATTTCTAATGAACTTAAAAAACGAGAGTGAATTTCAACATTTTTTCCATCTTCAAAACTAAGAGGAAAATTTACAATTAAGTTATTCTCTCCAAGGCCTATAATTGTTCCATCAACCTGTACTTCAAAACTTTTATCATCATAATTCTTTGTGAGCTCTTCTCTATTTCTCATAAAGTGACTTGTCACTCTCTTAATATCACTTGGCTTAACTGGCTTTATTATATACTCATCAACTCCAAGTTCTTTAGCCTTTTGAACATACTTCTTATCAGCATAAGAACTAACAATTACAAGCATACTGTCCTCAGGGATCAAGTCTTTACTCTCTTTAATAAAATCAAAACCATTAATATCTGGAAGGTTTAAATCCAGAAAAATTAAATGAGGAGAATTCTCAATTAAGAAGTCAACAACACCACTGATATTCTCTTCTTCTTGGCACCAAAACTTATTCTCGGGTAAAAAGCGATGCAATAGCTTCCTTGAAATCGGATCATCATCAATAATAAGGACTTCATATCTTAGGTTTTCCATAAGCCTATTCTACTCGAAATCAGAAATAAAAAAAGCCGAGGATAAACTCGGCTTCAATATTGAGAATTTCTATTCTAATTTACTGAAATAAGTCCTTCACCTTATCAAAGAACCCACGGCTCATTGGATTAGACTTGGATGACTCATCATGAAGAGCAAGTTGCTCTAAAAGATCTTTTTGTTCACTTGAAAGCTTTGTTGGAGTTTCAACATGAATTGATAGAATTGCATCACCTGCTCCATATCCACCAAGTTTTTGAATCCCCTTACCTCTTAAGCGCATTTTCTTTCCAGATTGGGTTCCTGCTGGAATATTAACCATGACTTTTCCATCTAGAGTTGGTACCTCAACCTCAGCTCCTAAGGCCGCTTGTGAGAAACTGATTGGAAGTGTATAGAGGACATCAAATCCATCACGATTAAAAATCTCGTGTTCATCGATTTGAATCACAATATAAAGATCGCCATCAGGTCCACCTTGAGCGCCAGAGTCACCTTCATTTGAAAGTTTTAATCTCTGACCATGATCAATACCTGCTGGGATTGTTACTTCAAGTTCACTTTGCTTCTTCTGTCTTCCGTCTCCGTGACAAGTACCACAAGGGTTACTTATCATTTGACCAGACCCCTGACATTTTGGACAAGTTGAAGCTA
This sequence comes from Halobacteriovorax sp., assembly GCA_002686115.1. Classification (GTDB taxonomy): domain Bacteria; phylum Bdellovibrionota; class Bacteriovoracia; order Bacteriovoracales; family Bacteriovoracaceae; genus Halobacteriovorax_A. Next base: position 18,840 of record NZAF01000143.1, read on the forward strand.
CAGTAAAGAAACCTTGCTGCCTTCTTACCTCACCATGACCATTACACATGTCACAAGTAGTTGGCTTAGAACCATCCTTGCCACCACTTCCATTACATGTTCCACATTCTGCTAAACGCGAAACTTTTATTTTTTTCTTAGCACCAAATGCTGCTTCTTCAAATGTAACTCGTACACCCATTTGAAGATCATTTCCAGGCCTTCCGCTTGAACGTCTTCTGCCACGCCCACGGCCTCCGCCCATCATATCTCCAAAGATATCTCCAAAAATATCACCAAGGTCACCAAAGTCTCCAAAGCCGCCAGCTCCACCACCGAAGCCACCTTGACCGTTTACCCCAGCATGACCGAATTGATCATATCTTCTTTTCTTATCTTCATCTAAAAGAACTTCCGCTGCTTCAGATGCTTCTTTAAACTTAGCTTCTGCTTCAGCATTATCAGGATTTCTATCTGGGTGGTATTTCATCGCTAGCTTTCGATAAGCTTTTTTAATCTCATCTTTTCCAGCAGACTTCCCGACTCCTAGAACCTCATAATAATCTCTTTTATTACTCATACTCTTTCTTTCCTGATATAACGAACGCCAGTTTTTTACCGGCGTTCATTTTCAAATAAATAGCCCGTCATCCGCACACTGCTGAGTCGTCAAAAGCTCGCTGTGCTCGCGTCTTTTGACGCCCGCGTGACGGTAAAGCTCCGACGTTAAAACGCATGCGTTTTAACGCGGGCATTAAACTTCTTTAAAATCCGCATCAACGACATCATCACCGTCGTCTTTCTTAGTCTCTTGACCTGCACCAGCGCCTGCAGCACCTGCACCCATATCTGGACCAGCACCCTCAGCTCCAGGAGCACCTTGCTGATACATCTGTGAAGCGATTGCATGAGAAGCATTTTGAAGTGTCTCATGTGCAGCCTTTAACTCATCAACATTTTCTGAAGTAAGTTTTGTCTTAGCTTCAGCAATTGCATCTTCAAGCTTTTTCTTATCATCGTCAGAAATCTTACCTTCACCGTCTTTGATCATCTTTTCACAACCAAGAACAAGTGCATCTAAGTTATTTCTTGTATCAACAACTTCTCTAGCTTTCTTATCTGCTTCTTTATTTGCTTCTGCATCTTTAACCATTCTTTCGATTTCTTCATCCGAAAGACCTGATCCTGCAGTTATCTTAATTTCTTGTGACTGACCAGTTGCTTTATCAACAGCAGATACGTTTACAATACCGTTGGCATCGATATCAAAAGTAACTTCAATCTGCGGTACACCTCTTGGCGCAGGAGCAATTCCAGTAAGATCAAATCTTCCTAAAGACTTATTATCTTTTGCAAATTCTCTTTCACCTTGGCATACGTGAATTGTAACAGCTGGTTGGTTATCAACAGCAGTTGAGAATGTTTGCGATTTCTTAGTAGGAATCGTTGTATTCTTTTCAATTAGTGGAGTTAAAACACCACCAAGAGTTTCAATACCAAGAGTTAGTGGAGTTACATCAAGAAGTAATACATCTTTAACGTCTCCAGCTAATACACCACCTTGAATCGCAGCACCAGCAGCAACAACCTCATCAGGGTTAACACCTTTTGATGGCTCTTTTCCAAAAATTTCTTTAACTCTTTCTTGAACCGCTGGGATTCTTGTAGAACCACCAACTAAAATGACTTCATCAATCTCATTCTTATCTAATCCTGAATCATCAAGACATGTATTACATGGCTTCGCAAGATCAGTTAA
>NZAF01000144.1 GCA_002686115.1 Halobacteriovorax sp.
ACTTTTTTCATCTTTGGATTGTCAGCATCAACATCACGAGGAATACCAACAGATGAAGAAAATTGAGAACGACTTGAACTGACAACTTCTCCCTTGTCATTCTTTATCTCATTAATTTGTATTCCAGAAAAGTTCACCATGCCATTTTCAATCTTTATATCAATCTTATCTTTTTCATTTTGAAACTCAACAATAAGAATTCTCTCCTTATCAGTCTCTTCCCAATAAGAACGAACTGCTTTTCTGCCGATCTCAAAAGTATCCCCTGAAAAAGTACCAAAGGCATTCCCCCTAAGTCTTTCAAACATATTATTTACATAGTCATCAAAACTTGAGTCTCCCTTTTCCATCTCTTCAAGCATTCTTCTTTGTTGATCGAGCATTTGCTGCATCATTTTATCGAGATCCCCCATCTGAGCGAAGATTATGTTAGTAAAAAAACAGCAAAGCAAAACAATAACTAATTTATTCAATTTTAGTATGCTAAATAACTTCATAACTATTCATACCTCTTTAAAATATCATCTACTTTTGCAGCGAAAATAAAATCACTTTCTACAAGATTATTAATTTTATGCGTCCAAATCTCTATGACTAATTTATTAAATGAGATATGCAAATCAGGATGATGCCACTCGGCCTCGGCCAATTTTCCAATTTCATTTGAGACTTCTAGAGGAATAAGAAATCCTTTAAGACTCACTTCACGCTCAAGCCTTGTATCTTCATTAGTTATTTTCCATGAAGGATTAATCTTTTTTAAATATAATTTTTTAGACTCTCCTGACAATGGAGGCACACCACCTTCACAAGGAATACATTTCTTATTCTTTAATTGATCTTCATCACTCATAAGTAATCATACCTTTTTTTAGAAGTTTAAAGATTATAGAGCTCAATAATATCAAATGCAGGCTCTTCATAAGGGTGATTCTCTTTTAATGCCATGACAACTTTCTTTAAGATCTCGTCATCACAAATCATCTCTATTCTTAATTCCTTTACCCACTCTATTTGATCAACTTTACCAATTGTAGGATTGGCCCCTTTGATAGGTCTAAATTGACCAGTACCTTGCATTTCAAAAGAGCACTTTTCATAGTTTCCCATGCGCCCCGCACCAGCTTCAAACATGGCTTCCTTAACGACTTCTGCATCTTTAACTGGAACAAAGAATATAATTTTTTTCATAAATCACTCTCTTTTTTATAAGTAAAATCTTAATCAAATCTGTCATATTCTGTCACCTACATTACATTCTTTCATTTTCTAACATGCTAAGATTAGGGCTTTTTTCATATAGACGGACATTAATATTTAGTTAAGAATATTAGAAATTAATTAAGATAATTAATGTAATAAAAATAATAGTCGCGTAGACACTCAAGGAGGATGTGATGAGAAAAGGATTTCTAGCGCTAATGGTAGCAACACTTCTAAGTACTCCAGCTTTTACATGTAGTGAAGATGGAAGCACAGGTATCGTTGAAGAAAACAATCTTTACATAGCTGTTGGTGAGAAAAACACAAACGGTCTTACTGAAGAAGATTTCAATGATATTATTACTAAGATAGAAAATATCTACAAACCAATTATCGAAGCTAAAGGAAAGAGACTTCAAATTGCAAGAAACTGGACTGATGGAACAGTTAATGCATATGCAAGACAATCTGGAAACACTTGGCATGTAGCAATGTTTGGTGGTTTAGCAAGACACGAAACAATTACAAGAGACGGTTTTGCAACTGTTGTTTGTCACGAATTAGGACACCACCTTGGTGGAGCACCTAAGAAAGCTGGATGGTGGTCATCATCATGGGCATCAAATGAAGGTCAAGCTGACTATTTTGGAACATCTAAATGTTTAAGAAAGTATATGGAAGTTGATGACAACGTATCAATTGTTAGTCAAATGGATATTCCAGTTGCTGCACAAACTAAGTGTGAAGCTGCTTTTACTTCTGAAGGTGACGTAGCAATGTGTTTAAGAGGAGCGATGGCAGGTATGTCACTAGCAAACCTTTTTAGAGCATTAAGAAATTTAACAACTGAGTTAAAATTCGATACTCCAGATCAAAATGTTGTAACAAGAACTAATGATAATCACCCAGCTCCGCAGTGTAGATTAGACACTTACTTTAACGGAGCACTTTGTGATGTAGATCACTACACAGATGTATCTCAAACAGATGCTCTTGTAGGAACTTGTAACAGAGTTGATAGCTACACTGACGGTGTTAGACCACTATGTTGGTATAAGCCATCTTCAATGTAATTTAAATATTAAATTCAAGAAGATATAAGGGAGCGAAAGCTCCCTTTTTTTTATTTCTCTACGTAATTTGGCAACATCCAACGCCCATGGGCATATATTGATTTCAAAATAAGATTTTCACTTGTGAGTTCATGTCCCAGAGGGCCCATCTTCAGTTTCTTATTTAACAATACTAAATATTGGCGTAATAGAACCTTTTCATCTTTTTCGTTCACTATTAAAGACAAAGCCTCACCTGCCTCTTTAAAAAACAATGAGGTTCTTCCTGCAACTAAGTAGCTTTTTGCGACTTCATCTATTTGTCGATAAAAGTGATTAAGAAGTTTTCTAGATGAATCAGTAAATACTGGAATATTTTTTAAGGCCCACTCTTTAATTTCTTTTGTCCTAGTCTGATGTGAAAAAAATGGAATAACTTTATCAAATTCAAAGCCATAGGGAATTTCTTTAACTTTTACTCCTTCACATACTACCTTTCTAGCATCATCCCTTAAATTATAAGAGATTGCACTAGATATGGCCGTGATCTTCACAATACCATCAGATGATAAACAGTCATAGCTACATTTAAAAATAAAAGTCTTTGGATACTTGTCGTAGAAAACATCATTCATGTAACGCTTTGAAGATGGATCGGCAACACACTCTCCAAAACTTAAAGCGTTTGCAGAAAATTGAACGACAATAAGATATATAATAATTTGAAATTTAGTCATAATCTATTTAGTAGCTTAGAAATATCACATTGTAGATAGGCTTAAAAATATTACACGACAAAGTATTCGAATCTAAATTCAAAGCTATTAAATTCAGACACTTACTTTAAATCATGAGAGATATTTTAAAATCATCAAGATATTTAAATCTAAATAAAATTAGAACACATACCGAAATAACCCCATGGATTCATGGCTAAAAAAGCAACACAGTCTCTTATTAAAGACTCTGATACCTAATACTATAGGTGCATTTGCAAGTGTATGCGCCATCTTGTTCTTTGTTAGAAATGAATCACTAGAATCAAAGTATATATGGTTCATTTTTTCATGCATAAGTAGCTTTTCAATAGGAATCGCTCCTTTTTTAAATTACATGCTTTCTGATCGAACTCGTAACGACTATATGAAAAGAGGCTTAAAGATTAGCTACTTTGTGGTATCTGTATCTCTTCTTATATGGTTTTTTGCAGCGATTCTTTTTATTCCCTATAGTAGTGAGAAAAATCAGGCCTATATCATCATCACCATAGTGGCCGTTATAAGTTGTACTACTGTAAGTTATACATATTCTAAAAATCTAACAATCTTCTCAATTAGTGCATCATGCTTAAGCCTTGCAGTCTCTGGTATGCTCTTACAAAATAGTTTTGGAAAATTACTCGCTCTTTGTATGGTAGTTCTCTGTATCATCATGATCATGCAGGCCGTCTCCTATATCAATGCACTTAAATCTGAATACATCTCTGCAGAGTTAAATCGACAGCTACTTCATGAAAATGAACAAAAGAATAAGTCACTTATGCAAAGTGCGCGAATGGCCTCTATTGGTGAGATGGCAGCAGCTATTTCACATGAAGTAAATAATCCCTTAGCAATCATTTCAAGTACGATTGACATTATTAGGATAAAACTCACAAAGAAAAAACTTACTGATGAAGAATTAAAAGTTAAGTTAGAAAAGATCACAAAGACAATTGAGAGAACAACTAATATTGTGAGAAATCTGTCAAAAATAGCCAGAGATGGAGCAAAGGTAGAACCCAATTACATTAGTCTGGGGCAGTTTGTAGAAGACATTAAAACTCTTTTTTATGCAAGCTCCATGGATAATCAAGTTGAGCTCATTTATCTAGTACATGACGAAGATTTAAAATTTTTTGCAAATGAAATTGAAGTATCACAAGTTATTGTTAATCTTTTTAATAATGCTATTTTTGAAGTATCGAAAATTGATAATATTTCTAAAAGATGGGTAAAGCTTGAAACATCATCTGATGAAAAAAACCTAGTCATCAAAATTACAGACTCTGGTCCTGGTATACCAACAGATATTAGAAAGAAGATTATGGATCCGTTTTTTTCAACAAAGGGACCAAAAGAAGGAACAGGTATAGGCCTGAGCATATCTAAGAAAATGATAGAATCAAATAATGGGTCACTAAGATTAGAGGACTCTAAAGAGACTACTTTTACAGTATCAATCCCTCTTGAAATTAAAATGAGAGATGATCACACAAAAAAGGGAGCCTAAATAAGCTCCCCTATAATATTCACTTCCTTAAATAAGGAAATAATCTCTTACATTAATCCAATTTCTCTTAATCTTTGATTTAAAAATTCTCCAGCAGTGATATCTTCGTATTTCTTACCATCACCTAAACAGCTTGGAAGGCAAGAAAGGCTTGCATTTGAATGAGGATGAACAAAGTATGGCATTGAATATCTCTCACTTCCATCATTGTCAGGGTTAATAACTCTATGGATTGTAGCTGGAAGAACACCGTTAGTTAGCCTCTCCATCATATCCCCTGTATCAACAACTAATTGACCTGGTTTAGAGTTTACATCTAACCAAGTGTCGTCTCTATCAAGAAGTTGTAAACCAGATGCAGTTGCACCTACAAGCATTGTAATAAGGTTAATATCTCCATGGGCCGCAGCTCTAATAGAATTTTTTGTATCTTGACCTTTTGTTGGTGGATAGTGAATTGTTCTAAGAATTGAATTACCATCAGTAATCATGTCTTTAAAGAAGTTTTGAGGAACATCAAGACCTCTACCAATAGCCTCTAATAGAACTTCTGAAGTTTTATCCATTGCTGTATAAAGCTCAGTAAATGCTGCTTTAAAATTTGAAACTTCACTTGGCCAAACGTTTTCAGGATAAACACCAAGGTAAGCTGAGTCTTTTGAAAGCGTTCTTCCAACATGCCAGAATTCTTTTAAGTCTGGATGTGGATTGTCTTTAGCATGTTCTTGACCAAAAGGAGTGTATCCTCTTTGTCCGCCATTTTGACCTTTATATTTTAATTTTTGTTCAACTGGTAGTGCAAAGAATTCTTTAACCATTTCATAGGCATCATCAACTTTTGACTGATCAACAGTGTGATCCGTTAAGACGATAAAACCATATTCTTTTAGGCCCATCATAATGTCATCGACAAATTTAACCTGATCACTGCTGGATCCATTAACGTAACTTAATAAACTTAACTCTGGTACTTTTCTTTCTGTCTCAGACATAACGTCCTCCTAAATATCTTTGGTGAAATCAACTTACCTAGACCTAAAATTTAAGTCAAACTGATAGAAAGTATTACAAACAGCTAATGTAGAAAAAACAGCTATAATTTCAACAACTTAAATCAAAAAATAAACCTATTGAATATAAAACATCTAAAAATTAGATCAATCTCTCGAAGATATGAAAGATAATTTTATTTAAAAAGGATAGATCCAACTCTAATCATATTACTCCCACTACCAATAGCTATTTCAAAGTCACCACTCATTCCCATGGAAAGGATACCATGATCAAAGAATTGAGAATACATTTGATAGCATTTATCAAATGTCCCCTTCACTACTTCATCGCCGCACTGACTTCTATTTTCCGCCATTGTCATGAGACCCTTCACGTTAAGAGACTTAAAACCTTTAGCCGAATTAATGGTGTTTCTATCTAAATTAAAAAAACCATCTTTTTGAGATTCATTTGAAAGATTAACTTGTAACAAGACGTTTGTATTAATATCAAGTTTCTCGCTTTCTTTATTTATGATCTCTAAATGCTTAAGCTTACTCACAGAATGAATTAAATGAAGATTGGAGACATTAACAATTCTTTTTATTTTATTAGATTGGATACGTCCTATGAAATGCCAGCGAATATCATTTAGCCCATGTGTTTTTGCAAGATCAGCTTTTTGTTCTAAATCATCAATTCGATTTTCACCAAAATCGCGATGTCCAAGCTCATAGAGAGATTTAATATCATCAAATTGAGAATACTTAGAGACTGCAACAATAGAGATATTGCCTGAAGAAAGAGACTGAACCTTGGCCTTTAAAGACTCAAGATTATTTTTAAGATCACTTTGTCTCTGATTCATCTTTTTTCTTAAATTTTAATTTTGCCTGGACTTCAATATCATAATTATCAAGAACTTCTTCAACAAGTTTCTTTGGATCAACCTTTGCGAGATGAGTTGATAATTCTTGTCTTACACTTTCAATGAAGTCTTCTTTTGCACCCTTTGCATTGGAATATAGTCCATTGATAATATCTTTAGGGAGTGGTAGATCGCCAAGCATATTTTTGACCGACTCTTCTGACATAAAAGCTGCTCCAACACCAACAGAGACAACTTTCTTTATAACATCAGAAAAACTTGATTCTTTTTTACCGTCTTCGTTATTAGAGTCACTCATTACTTAACTCCTATAGCGCCTTAGCACGCTCTTGAATACTACTCATCAGACCCGGAAGTTGAGTTTCCGTAAGCTTTTGAGCGATCTTACCAGAACCGGGAATAAATCCCTTTGCAGCAATTTCTACATTATAAGTCACTTCTGTTTTTCCATCTCCAAGGTCTTTTAAATCCCAAGAACCTTGGTTAACCTTAAAGAGATCACCTGAATCAAAAGTCCACTTCACTTGAGTCGGTTCTGTTTGCTCAAGCTTTAAAATATACTTTAATTTCTTAATCACATTAATTTGATATTCAACCAAGAATTCTGAGTCACTAAGCTTTTCTATAACTGAAACCTTATCGACACCAGTCATATACTCCGGATAAGATTCATAGTCGCAAAGAACCTGATAAATCTTGTTAATATCAACATCAAAAGTTTCAGTTCTAGTTGCTTGAGTCATGTAAAATCCTTTTTACTATTTTATTTAAATTTAATAACGAGGTTTTGTATCAAAGTGATGTTCCGCAACGATTTTTCTAATCGTTCCTGACTGACTTCTCATAACAATTGAGTGAGTAATAGCACCCCATGGCTTAAACTGAACACCTCTTAAAAAACTTCCAGAAGTCACACCTGTTGCACAGAACATTACAGGACCAGAAGCAAGCTCTTCAATTGAGTAGATTTTATTAATATCAGTGACACCCATTTTCTTTGCTCGTTCAACTTCTTCTTCGTTTCTAGGCTTAAGACGTCCTTGGAAGTCACCACCGATACATCTAAGGGCGGCTGCAGCGATAACACCTTCAGGCGCACCACCTACTCCAAATAAAATATCAACACCACTTTCAGGCTCACTACAAGCAATTGCAGCTGAAACATCACCGTCACCAATGAGTTGAATACGAGCACCTGCTTCTCTGATATCATTAATTATTTTTTCATGTCTTGGTCTATCAAGTACGACTGCTGTTAAATCTTGAACACGACATTTTTTAGCTTCAGCAAGTCTTTTTAAATTTTCCTGAGGTGATTCATCAATATCAATGACGCCTTTACCTTCAGGTCCAACTGCAATCTTTTCCATGTATGTATCAGGAGCGTTTAAAAGCCCACCTTTTTCAGCGATTGCCATAACAGAAATTGAATTATAACCACCATTAGCACAAACTGTAGTACCTTCAAGTGGATCAAGAGCAATTTCTAATTGTGTTCCATTACCTGAACCTACTTTTTCACCAATATAAAGCATTGGAGCTTCATCTCTTTCACCTTCTCCAATCACAACAGTTGCATCACATTCTACAGAATCAAGCATCTGTCTCATCGCATCTACTGCAGCTTGGTCAGCGGCCTTCTCATCACCACGGCCCATAAGTCTTGCAGATGCAATAGCTGCCATCTCTGTAACTCTAACAAATTCTAATGCTAAATTCCTGTTCATGAAATATCCTTAATTAGTTAAATTTTAAGAAAATTATAAGAATAAAAGTTAAGGGTGTCTACGTACTTAAAGAAATACTTATAAAAACTTACGCTAAGAAGCATTACCAAGTTTACGACATAAGAAGTCATAAACCTCAGGATCTAAACCTTCTGCGTCAACACCATTGACTATTCGAGATGCAAATTGAAGTTTTAATTCATCTAGTTTTGGATCAATAAGAAACTCAAATTCTTCTTCTGTCACAAGAGGTGAATCATGATTTTTGATAGAAGTGATTTCTCCGCTTTTAAGTCCCTTTCCATCATTCCACTCAACAAAGTGATTCATCATAATCACTTGCATACGACTAATTTCACCATCAGGGTGTGTCCAAACAAATACTTCGAATGGACCATCGGCTCTTAACCAACATACTAAGTTAGTAGGTATCTCGACTTGATCTTTATAATCGTGAATAGATCTAAGGCACTGGGCGACATTTTCTACGGAAAGAAAATCTTTAAGTTTTAATTCACTCTCACGACCGCCATTAAAAACTATACCAATTGAATCATCATCAACTCTTTTTACAACACCATCAATTTGAATATTATTCTTAAGCCAATGGATCTCCCCACTGACACTGTCTCCCTCTAATAAATTTGAATGACCGTCTTTCAGACAAATTCTCATACCAGAATATGAAATATCTTTTACTTCATAACTTCTTTTGTCAGATTCATCATGTCTAAAAACTAGATAACTAAATGGAAAACGTGGAAAAACCCTCTTTTCCGATTGATTACTACCTGACTTCACTAAATTTAAATGACGATCCACAAAATCTCCTCAATTGACTTTTCTATATTTTAAAGACCATTAGAACTTAAAAAAAGACGGAAATTGATGCTTACAAGCGCGCCGCGCAACAAAACAGCAAAATATGTGAAGCTTTACGGAAAACGAAGAGCCATGCTAAATTTATGGATATTAATTAAATCAAAAGAGATATATTTTGAGTGACCAAGATAATAATTCAAACAATAATACAGATGAACAAATAGCCTCGGGCCCAGCAGATAATCACAACAATTACGACGAGTGGGAAATTGATAATCTTCCAAATAGGCTAACATTATTCAGAGTGATGCTGATACCAATCATTGTTGGGTCTCTATATATCGTTAAAATGAAGTATCAAATCTTTGATCTTATTATGAAAGACTTAGGATATATTGCAGGATGGAGTTTTGTCGTTGCTTCAATCACTGACTTCTTTGATGGATACATCGCTAGAAAAAGAGGGATTGTGACAGTTTTTGGCTCATTTCTTGATCCTATAGCTGATAAATTCTTAGTTGTCTCTTCTCTCATTATGCTTCAAGCACTTGGACGAATTCATCCATTAGTTGTCGTGGCCCTTGTTTTAAGAGAACTCTATATGACTTCTCTGAGACTCTTAGCAAACGAAAAAGGCCTTAGTGTTCCTGTAGATAATTTAGGAAAGTGGAAGACCACTTTTCAAATGATGGGTATTCCGATGCTCATGGCCTATGACAAACCATTTCCTTATATTTCTTTCCCTCTTCTTGGAACCATATTGATTTATTTAGCATTCTTCTTTTCAGTATATTCTGCTGGTAATTACACTTATGGTCTCATTAAGAAGGTAAAGGAATCGCGCACCAAGAAATTGAAAGGAAACTAAATAATGAAAAAAAATGTTCTAATCACAATCTCAGGCCCAGATCATCCTGGGATTACGGCCCGTATGATGAGAATCCTTGAAGATAACGATACTCAAATAAATGACATCGGCCAAAACGTAACTCACTCTCTATTATCACTAAGCTTTGTTATTGAAATAAGTGAAGGTACAGATAATAATAGTGACGTTATCAAGGATCTTCTTTTTGAAACTTATAAAATGGGGATGACACTTGATTATAAAATTCTTGATGGCACATATGAGCCTGAATTAGATGATGAAGTGGAAAAGTTTATACTTAATTGTGTCGCACCTGAAAGAATCACAAATACATTTATTGCCGACATTGCAACAGTCCTTGCAGAGTACGGAGTTAATATTTTAAAAATTGATAAGGTATCTCCAGGAATATTTAAATCCCTTGAGATCTTAACAATTATTCGAAAAAGTCTTAATCATACAGAGCTTAAGGAAAAGTTAATCCTTGTATCAAATAAGCATAAAATTGATGTAGCATTTTTAAAAGACAATGTATTTAGAAGATCAAAAAGACTCATTGTTTTTGATATGGACTCAACTCTTATTCAGGCTGAAGTTATTGATGAGCTCGCTAAGGCCCATGGAGTTGGTCATGAGATATCAGAAATAACAGAAAGGGCCATGAACGGAGAGCTTGATTTCAACGAATCTCTAATCGCAAGAGTATCAAAATTAAAAGGTCTTGATGCAAATGTGATGGAAGATATACTATCAAACCTTCCACTAACTCCAGGTGTAGAAGACTTTTTAAAAACTATAAAAAAGCTTGGATATAAAGTTGCCGTTATCTCAGGTGGATTTACATTCTTTGCAGAAGCATTAAAAGAAAAACTTGGTCTCGACTATGCTTTTGCTAATGAATTAGAAATTATTGATGGCAAATTAACAGGTAATGTCCTAGGTACAATTGTTAATGCTGAACAAAAAGCAATTTTAGTTAATCTCATTGCTCAACAAGAAAACATTAGCCTTGAACAGGTTGTCGCGATAGGAGATGGAGCAAATGATCTTCCTATGCTCTCTAGAGCAGGACTTGGAATTGCTTTTCATGCTAAGGATATCGTAAAAAAGAAAGCACAAAATCATATGTCACATGGCCCTATGACATCGATTTTATATTTTTTAGGCATTCCTGGCACGCTTACTGACTAGCCGCAGAAAAGCAAGGTATTTCTACATAGATTCATTGTTAGATTGCAAAGTTGCAGTGGACGTATTAAATACTATCTATAATGAGAGAAGTACTTCAGTCAAAAATTCATAAAGCAATTGTTACCCAAGCAGATCTTGGTTATATTGGCTCAATTACCATAGATGAAGAGTTAATGAACCTAGTGGACTTATGGCCTGGACAAAAGGTTCTGATCGTCTCAAATACAAGTGGAGCACGACTAGAAACTTATGTCATCAAGGGTGAAAAAGGTAGCGGAGAGATTTGTGTTAATGGAGCAGCTGCTCACTTAGTTAAAAAAGGTGACGAGATCATTATCATAGCTTTTACTATGTCAGATAAACCGTACGAACCAAGACAGATATTAGTAAACGAAAAGAATCAGTTTTTACAATACTTGTAATTAAAGTCCTAGAGAACATTATAATTCCCACTTTTAACTCATAGCTAACCGACTTATACTTTGATTGATGAAGATTTATACAATCAAAACACGTAAAAAAGATTATACGATAACTCCTGATGAGATCGAGGGTTATGACACACTAGAAATCATTTCAAAATCATTAAAAAATATTAAATCAGAAGAAAACTTATCAATCAAAACACTTAGAATATATTGTCCTGAACTCGAAGAAGTAGATGAAAATATTACTCAAAGTGAAAATCTCTTAGAGATAAAAATCAAAGAAAATAATCATGCAAGGCTCATTTTAGAGTCATTTGAAAAACTTAAGAATTTAAATTCTATCTCACTTTCATCAATGAAGCTAAACGAAATTCCAAACTTTATTAAAAGCTCTCTATTAACACTTGAAGTACTAGACTTATCAAAGAACAATATTTCAAATCTTCCAAGTTTCTTAGCAAATGCTAGTGAAATAAAAAGACTGATTCTTGATCATAACAAATTTAATGAATTTCCATTTGAAAAAGATGACTTTGATAAACTTAAGTATCTCTCTCTTGATGGAATCAAATTTCCAGAAGACGAGATCTTAAGACTTAGAGAAGAATTTAATATTATTATTTAAATATCTATTTTAATACGAGTGTTTGCCCTTCTTAGTCGATCAAGAAGTGTATCAATAAGGGCCTTATGCCAAGCAGGTTGTGAGTCTAAAAACTTTTGAAATTTATCAACGGGAATAACAACGAGAGTACATTCTTGTATTGCCTTAACGGTAGCACTTCTTGGTTTTTTATCGAGAAAGCTCATCTCTCCAACAAGCTCTCCTGAATAAATTGTACCTATTTGCCTTTCAGCATCACCTTTTCTCTTGTATACAGCAAGTGTGCCTGATTGAAGATAGAACATATTGGCACTATTTTCACCTTCACGTATAAGATATTCATTCGGCTTTAACTCCAAAGTCTCAGACATAGACTCTCCATAGCTTTAATTTATATGAAATTTTATCGTGCAAAGATAAATTGAGATAGAGGGAACAAAGTCGCTCCCTCTACACGTTTGATTAATCTACTTTTATGACATCATATTCACAGATGAGAGTATAGTCCCCTTGCGTAATTTCTCCAGAGATAATCTTCTTAGAAAGAGAGCGTGCAACGTACTTGTTAAAAACAGAATGAAGTGGTCTTGCTCCATAGGCCTCACTAAATCCTTCACTCTTTAATTTCTCAATTAAAGAATTATCTAATTTAATTGAGATTTTCTTATCTGCTAAACGTGAATTTAAAAGTCCGAGTTCTTTTGTAATAAGTTGATCAAGAACATTACTTCCAAGTGACTTATAGTCTAATACAGCATCTAGTCTACCAATAACTTCAGGTTTAAAATCAAGTTCAATATTTTTAGAGTTTGTCGTTAATAAAATAACACAATTTCTAAAATCAATTGTTCGCCCCTTATTATCAGTAAGTCTACCATCATCAAGAATCTGTAAAAGAATATCTGAAAAGTCACGATGAGCTTTTTCAATTTCATCAAATAGGATAACTGAGTAAGGCTTTCTTCTAACCGCTTCAGTTAACACTCCACCTGATTCATAACCTACATATCCAGGAGCTGCTCCAATTAGCTTTGAAACAGAGTGCTTTTCACTAAACTCTGATAAGTCGAATCTGATCATATTATCTCTATTATCAAAGATAAATTCAGCGATCGTCTTAGCAGTCTCTGTTTTACCAACACCACTTGGCCCCTTTAATAAGAAAGAGCCTAAAGGCCTAGAGTCATCACTTAAGCCGGCATGAGAAGTAATAAGAGTCTCAGCTATTTCATCGAGAGCTTCATCTTGGCCAAAAACTTTAGACTTTAAATAATCATTTAACGTTAAGATATGATCTTGTTTAGATTTTAAAATCTTTTCAACAGGAATCCCAGTGGAACGAGAAATAACACTAGCAATGTTATCCTTCGTTAGAACCCACTCATGAGTGCATTCAGAAAGAGCTGTCTCAATCTCAGGAAGAAGAGAATATTTAATTCTTGAAGCTTCTTCATAATTTTGATTTCTCTCAGCATTTTCTAAGTCAAATAAGAGTCTCTCTTTTTGATTTTTTAAATCAGATACTTTCTTTAAAGATAAGACTTCTTTTTCCCATGCTTCCTTACCTGATTTAAACTGCTTTTCAAGTGAAAGAATTTCTTCTTGAAGACCTTTATTATCACTATCAATCTGTAAGCTGATTTTCTTTGTTCTAATCTCTGCCTCTAATGCAACAAGATTTGCAGGCATAGCTTCGGCAGATAATTTAAGAGCAGAAGCTGCTTCATCAACAAGGTCAATTGCCTTATCAGGTAAATTCTTGTCTGTTATATACTTCGTAGAAAGAATTACAGAATTATAAATAGCATCATCTGAAATCTTAACCCCGTGATGCATTTCAAGCTTATCACGAACACCAAACATAATTTCAACAGAATCTTCTATACTTGGCTCATCAACAGGAACACTTCTAAATCTTCTATCAAGAGCAGAGTCTCCTAGAATATACTTTTGATATTCTTCAGGAGTCGTCGCTCCAATACAGTTAAGCTCTCCTCTCGCTAGTGCAGGCTTTAATAAATTTGCTGCATCCATAGCACCATCTGTCTTACCAGCTCCAACTAACTGATGCATTTCATCGATAAAGAGAATCGATTCATGAGAGTGTTCTTTGATGAATTTCAAAAGTCCTTGAAGTCTTTCTTCAAACTCACCTCTAAACTTAGTTCCGGCCATAAGAGCACCCATATCAAGTGCATAGACAGTTTTATTTTTTAACACATCTGGAACCTTGCCTTTAACAATCGCTTCAGCAAGTCCTTCAACAATTGCCGTTTTACCAACCCCAGCAGGCCCTACAAGAACAGGGTTATTCTTCCCTCTTCTTCCAAGAATTTCCATTACAGCCCGAATCTCTTTAGATCGACCAATAACAGGGTCTAACTTACCTGCTTCAGCTAATTCATTTAAGTCTACAAGAAAAGTAGGAACCTCTGATTCTTCATTATGTTCATGACTAAATACTTCCGGATTAATATCTAATTCTGGAAATATTTGAGTGATAAACTTTAAAAGGTCTTTCTCAGAAATTTCAGACCTATTATCTTGAATAGAGTTACTTGAAGCGTATGTAAGCCAATTACTGAATTCACGATTTGGTCTTAAATCCCCTGCAGTTTGATTGGTCATAGTTGCAAGGTTTTTAAGATATCCTTCAACGGTTTTAAGTTTATCTTTAAGTGCTCTACTTGAAAAAGTCTGAGGACTTTTAATGAGGCCATAAAGAAGGTGGTAATGAGTTAGTTCAGTATGACCACGATTAAGGGCCTCAGATTGAGCAATATCAATCCCTCCTAGAACTATTGAGTCAAATTTATGCATGTTTCCCTCCAAATACAATCAATGTCAAAGAAAGCTTAAAAGCTAATCTTCCATTCTTAGATATAAGATGGGAGCTAAATTATTAACGTCAAGGTTTGTTTATAAAATATTGACCATTTCCACAATTTTTAAGACAATTTAATCAATAACTTACATATATTATAAGGAATATTATGAAATTTATTTCATTCATTTTATCTATATTTTTAATCATTTCTACTCATGCATCTGAACTACCTGAAAAAGACTTTTCAAGCCCTAGAAGTTCGATGAATTACTTTTTAAAAGTCATGAAGACTTATAAGTTAGGAAAAAAAGATAATGCCAAGTTAACTGCTGATGTCTTTGATCTATCTCATCTTAATGAAGACCTTAGAGAAATTAAAGCTAAAGAGTATGCGATAAAGCTTATTAATATTCTCGACAAGATTGAATATATTGATATTAAGAAAATACCTCTTAAGCCAAAACATGATATTTGGTATTTTAAGAAACAAAACCTCTTAATTGATAATGAATATGCAGAAGTTGAAATTGCTCTTTTTAAGAGTGAGCAAAACAAATGGCTTTTCACAAAAGATACCCTTTTTTCTCTTAATACCTATGAGTTATACTTAAAAGACAAAGAGATCGTTAAAAATGTCGTTGCCGATAGCTCATTTAGGCAAAAGATCATATCATATATGCCTACTTTTTTACTTAAAGAGAATCTTTTCTTAAAAAATATCCAGTGGCTTGGGCTTATTTTTATTTTTCTTGTGTCTTTTATTGTCGATAGAATTTTTAGACATCTTATTATGAAAAAGACCTTAAGCTTTTTTGAACACAAACATATAAAGCTACAAAAAATAAAAGAGTTCTTCGATAATGAAAACTACTCTCGTCCATTTGGGCTTCTTGCCAATATCATCGTCTTTCGCCTACTTCTTCCCGTTCTTGAGATAAACGCTAAGGCCCTTAACATTATTCTTATAGGAACGAAGGTTGTAATGGCAATCATAGTTGTCTTGGCCATAACGAAAGTTCTAGATATCATCTGCTTATTTCTCTTAGAAAAAGCGAAAGAAACAGAGAACAAATTCGATGACATCCTTATTCCACTTATTAATAAGACAATGAGATTTTTTATTTATGCCTTCGCTGTTATCTACATTGGCGATGCTCTTAACCTAAATATGAAAAATATATTGGCCGGTATGGGGATTGGTGGGATTGCATTTGCTCTTGCAGCTAAAGATACATTATCAAACCTTTTTGGCTCATTTACAGTGTTAATGGATAGACCTTTTAGTATTGGAGACTGGGTCGTGATAAACGATAAAATCGAAGGAACCGTAGAAGATGTAGGACTTCGTTCAACACGAATTAGAACGTTTTATGATTCTATTATTACAGTTCCAAATGGAAACCTCACTAGTGCATATGTGGATAATAATGGAAAAAGAAGATATAGAAGATTTTCAACAAAAATAAACGTTGAATATAATACGCCTGCAGAAAAAATTGAAAACTTTTGTGAAGCAATTAGAAGACTAGTCTTAAGTTATCCCCACATGAGAAAAGACTACTTCCATGTCTACTTCAATGGTATGTCATCATCTTCTCTTGATATCTTAGTCTATGTCTTTTTCATCGTACCTGACTGGTCAGAAGAGTTAAAAGAAAAACATAACTTTCTATTAGATATCAAACGAATTGCAGAGGAGATGAAAATTAATTTTGCTTTCCCAACTCAAACACTTCATCTATTTAATGAAAGTAGTGTTGAGCATGAAGCAACTAAAATTGATTTTGCCTCTACTCAGGGAGTTGTTGAGAAAATTCAAAAAAATAGAAATTTAATGCCCACTCACAGATCAGATGAAGGGCATATTTAGTCTAAGTAATATTCGTATAAGAGCTCATCGACGACAAGGTCCCAACCATCATGGGACTTAAATAGCTCTGTGTTTACATCTATCCCAATCCCAGTGTCAGCATCGATATAATCAAGAATTGTCTCTTTCCAATTATCTTCCATACCTAAAATTAGAGCGTCAGGATGATTGTGAACACTCTCCCCGATCCAATATGAACTAGTTGCATCCTCTAGTTTACCAGACCAATTCTCTGGAAGATTAAACTTTGCATAGAATGTTCTTTGTTTCATATCTCTTCTAATATTAGAGGTCGTGAATACATCATCAATCTTTACTTCATCATTGGCAAATTCAATGCTGATCTGCGCCTTAGCAAGACTATCACTTTCTTTTTGAAATTTAATCTCATACTTATGAATTGGATAATTCCAAACACCAATATCAGGATCAAGGTCGGCCTCAAGATATGTACCGTGACCTATCGTATTTTTTAAAGCCTTTACAAATTGTAAGGGAGTGACGTCTTTATAGGCATCAGACTCTTTATTCCCATATTGTGGATTGTTCGTATGCGACGACGTTTTCTTAGGTCCTCGATACTCAAGCCCTACTGTTAGGCCATCTGTAAAAAACTGTGCTCCGTTATATTGAGTAGCAAGAATTGCTTTTATATCAGCTGGAGTAAAATCAATACCAAGAATATTCTTAACTTTAGTTGGTTCATTATAATCAAAAGTAGATAATGCCCATCCTATACACTTCCCTGCAAAACCAGAGAATTCATATAATCTATGATTTGTATTATTTCCTATATAATGAATATCAAGTTCATAGCTAGCGGCACTAGAATACATTGAGACATCTGCATGTTGCCCATAATTCTTTTCAACATATCTTTTCATGAATAGATCAAATTTCATAAGAGGAGAAAGAGAAATTGCATTGTTTTTAGAGTAATTCTCAATTAAGTTTTTACATATTCGTGAAGAACTAGTTAAACATCGAGTGAACTCGCTTACTTGGTAAGGAGTAAAAGTTTTTCTTCCATATAAACCCTGCCAGCCAAGAACAGACTCAGCATTTTTCATGGACCACCAATATCCACCCCATGACTTATGTTTAGCTTCTGCACTTTCAGTGACTATTTGATAAGTCTCAGCATAAGAGTTTGATAAGAACATAGATAAAAATAACATTATGGATACTGACATTTTCAAAGATAATACCTTTAGTAACTTTCATTAAACCTGTATATAAACATATAAATTATACAGAAAACCTTAATGACAAGACAGTGACGATGAAAAGATTCTATGAATGATTAAAAGTGTATAAACTTTAGACGATTCTGACGTATCCTAATTTCCAAGCGAAAATGTCCTACCATCCGCATCAATAGTAATATGCTCCAGTAACTATATTTCTGGAGATTTGAGGATGGAGAAAATTATCATGGATGTTAATCAGCTAAAGATTTATCGATTAGCCTGTAAGGTCTTAGAAGGTAAATTGAAAGTTAAGGACTTTGCAAGACTCATCAATAAGTCTTACAGGCAGTCTCAAAGAATCCTTAAAAAAGTAGAGGACAAAGACTTTCTTGGAGTCATTCATGGCAACACAGGAAAGACTCCTCATAATAAAACTCCGGAGCATATTGAAGCTCAAATTAAAGATTGGCTCAGTTATAAGTATCAAGATTTTAACATCACTCATTTTATGGAGATGGTTTTAGAAAACGAGCATTATCCTCAAATGCCCAAAAAGAGTACTGTCCATAAATTAGCCGCTAAACATGGACTTGTTAAAGGAGTACGACGATCAAAAAGAAGATCATTTAAGCCACGTCCAAGAATGGAACAAGAAGGAATGTTGATCCAGTTTGATGGTAGTAACCACGTTTGGTTTGGAAGTGAAAGAACAGACTTATTAGCTGCAATTGATGATGCCACAGGAAAGATTGTGGGAGCAGAGTTCTTCTATGGAGAAAAGTCACAGCACTGCCTCAAGGTTATAAAAGATCTTATAGAAGAGAATGGTATCCCTGAAGCCTTTTACATGGATCAAGCTGGTATCTATGGCAAAGCTGATCGTGAATGGGAGTCACAAATAGCAAGAGCCTTTGAACAATTAAATATAAGACTTATATTAGCGAGCTCCCCTCAAGCAAAAGGAAGAGTCGAAAGACTGTTTAGAACGCTTCAGGATAGGCTTGTATCAGAACTAAAGCTCTACAACGTTAATGACATTGAAGAAGCTAACAAGTACCTTAAAAGATTTATCAAAAAGTTTAATAAGCAGTTTACTGTAAAGCCTATAGAAGATGAAAAGGCTTATAGAAGAAATGTTTTTGGCAATTTAGATTTAATATTGTGCCGTAAAGAAAGAAGAAAAATTAATGTTGGAAATATCTTCTCTTATCAATCAGTGACTTGGTTAATAGATGAAAAAAGATGTTACAGAGGACGACAGGTGAACATAAATACCCATGTTGATGGAAGGCAGAGCTTTGATATTATGGGAAGAGAAATACGACCTAAACCAATAAAAAGCTCAAAGTTTTTGGGTCATAAGAAACGAGCGGTATGACACAGTCGGTAGGACATAATCGCTTGGAAGCCAATAGGACATAGTCGCTCGGAATCAACA
>NZAF01000145.1 GCA_002686115.1 Halobacteriovorax sp.
ATGGCGCTTAACGTAGGTACTGGCGCAGAGGTGCAGCGACCTCTGGCAACGGTGGTCATTGGTGGGATCATATCCTCTACCTTGTTAACTCTGGTTGTACTACCTGTACTCTATAGACTCGTTCACTATAAGGTGAATTAGCAGCACTGGGGCATTTGGGTTTATAAATCAATGCCCCGGATTTACTTACCCCCATGACGATCATTCGACTTCTTTTGACAAAATGGGGAGGTGGCTCGTAAATCGCTTTGTAATAAAAATTTGGAGTTGTAGGGTTGGTTATCAATTGTAATATTCAACATTCGGCTTTTGGAGGCGCATCCTGTGGACTATTGTGGTCTGAATAACTGCTTTATGCCACTGAAGAGTCAGTCAGAATAAAGCATATTAACTTCCGCTTATGGTAAATATCGGAATCAAGAGCAGAGAGCCCTGAACGTCTGCTGTTTGTCTGAAGCGGACCAGCGCATTTGCTGTGGTCAAGGTCCGCTTTACGCTCCTAGCAGCCGTCTGGCTTCGAATATATTAACGGCGGCAACTGGCACTGAGTTGTCTGAAACTAGCACTGACAGGCAACAAAAGGTCTAAAAGAGACTATCGCTATTACTAGTAACGATGGTCTGATATCGCTCATAGCTTCCTGTCAGCTCGGCTTTAAACCTCCGACGAAAAATGTCGTCAGCTCTTGAGATTGCTAAAGCTATGCTGCTTAAGGGTATCAAACAACCATGCCCTGTCGTTTTTATATAACCACATATAATCGCGGTAACACCTATCTTTCAGATGCTTAACGCGCAAATCGCTCAATCCAGCCACCGTCTCAAGCAAACTATCTCTGCTCTCATGACGCTTTCTGTAATGCCGTATTCGTTGTCGAAGAGCCTTTATTTCTGGATGTCCTGATAACACTTGCTCAACATCGGATTTGGAGACACCAAGTCGAGCCGCAATCACTTCGGTCGGCCACCCTACCATCAATTTAATGGTAATCAACCGTTCGACTCCATCATTAATCTTTCGTTTCGACGAGGTTAGGGTTATGCCTTGGCTTCGAGCAATATTTCTCACCGTAGCCGCACTAACATTGGCGTTTTTCACTATCTGTCGAAGAGATAAGTTTTGATTCAAGTAATGGATAACTCTCTTATACCGAGCTTGATCAATCTCTGACTGTTTGAGTGGCTTAACTTTGCTTTGTTGAGTGGTGATAGTTGAAGCATTGCTGTAGTTCACAACAAAATCGCCGAAGTGCTCGAAGAGAAAACAGATAATCAGAACGTGTTTGATCGGATGATGGCTAGACTTATCCGAGTAAAATACATTAGCAGGAAATCCATGCTCACTTTGCTTTGAAAAAAGCTGAGCCACCCTATCATCATGCGCTCTTAATAGGGAAAAATACTCAAACATTTCATTAAACCATCTGCCATGATGAACAGACTTAGTTGTCGCTAGCCCCCTAGCGAAAAGCCTTGCAGCGTACCCTCTCAATAATTTTGCGGTTTCGAAGTGACCGCTGCTTAGCAAACCCGTGCTTATTTCGGCGAGCTTCATCTCAACAACATCGATGTCATAATTACTGGGCTTGTCACTTTCAGGAAACAACAGTTGCTTACGCTTTCGCGAAACCTGAATTAGTTTGCAATGGTGTTCAACGCAAACATTGACCATCGGCAACTGATGCTCTCGACGCCAATAGGTTTCTCCGTAAGCGACTTTTTGTTGAGTCGCACAAACAGGACAGTATTTAAGATAGGCCTCATCTGCTAAACGGCTTGCTAATAAACCCAGCGCTTTGTATGCAACACTGCTTTCCCCATTCAGCAAAGCAGTTAAGGCTCTTCGAATAGCACTACCATTAGCAAACACCGAAAAATATGGAAAAAGTGAATGTTGCTGGACGAGTTCATCGCAACTGCACCCCATTTTCTCGGCAAGTGCGGGGATGAAAGACGGGAAAGCAGAGTCAAGTTGCAGATTTCTGTTATGAAACACATTCTGTAAGCTTCGAGACGTAGAAACCGAAATGTCATTTAAAACCAACCGTGCAGCCATGCTGTAGACGGTCTCACCTTTGTATCGTCGAGGTAAATATTGGAGCAACTCCATATTCATTTCCTTAACACGCGATAGGCATCACGTTGTTCCCAATACTATGTTTTGCGCAACTCCAATCAACCTTTGGGTCAAACGCGATAAGTTTGTCGTCTTCGTTTAAAAAGATGTGTATTAAGATGATGTACCACAGAGGATGCATTTGATTGTTGAAATTAAGCATCTGATAGAGCCCGCTTATTGATGTGAAAGGTGCTTGCTGCGCGATTGCTTTATCAAAAGTAAAATAATGCAGTATTTCTGGTGTGTTAATCGCATCCGTCAGCAGTTCGTGTAATTGAGACAAGCGCCGTCCATTGTAGGAATAACGGCTCGTATCACCGTCGGCAATATTTAATTTCTGCTTAACTGCAAAGATAACGCGTTTTCTTCGCTCTACAGTTGGAACCAGTCTTAAAGACTGCACGATAGTCGCAAGCTTTTTATCCAATTCATGTTCTTCTACAGATGCTCTCTCTGCAACCTCGCCTGAATGTATAGTTGGAAGTGCAAATTTGGCGTTAGGGCTAACTTTGAGCACGGTGCGGTGCTGCGAACATGTTCGTTGATAGAATCGTTGATGTGATGCATGCCAGTACGATGTGCCATACAGCTCCACGTTTTCATTAACGCAGACAGGGCAATATCGCCAGCCTCGATCAGTGCCAATATGGACTGATAACTTCCAATTCGCCCTACCGAGCGATGCCAGTGTATCAAACAGTGAAGCAATATGATTGTCAGAGATAGCTAATAAGCTGTAATCCATCAAATTGCTATGTTGTTTCAACAGCCTGTCTAGCGTTTGATTATTACTGAAATAAGTTACCAAATGCTTAAAAGCGGGAACCCAGCAACGAGAAGGGGTATTAAAGAAAATATGCTTCTGTCTATTTTTGAAGTGACTTTCTATATCGACAAAGTAAGTCAGTATAAAGGCTCTATACATAACACTGGCAAGGTGTTCGTCGGGAAAAGGTGTTGGATAATAATTAAACACGTGTCTGTCCCTTTTCATAAGTCGCGACAATGCTATCAGCATCAATTAACTCTTCACCTTCCTCAATCCGCTCGATAACGTCCGCAGCCCTAGGTTGCCTTTTTGTTGTTTTTGCTCGGGTTCGTTTGGCTTGTTCCACTTCCGTAACTACCACAACGGCCTCGTTGTCCTGACTATTAGCAAATGAATGGTTGTCATTTTGTTGAGTATTGAGTTCTCCGGGGGAAGGTCCAATCTGGTATACCTTAAGAGAATCCTTTAGTGAGCTGTCCCACGTGTCAAATCGTGTTTTGTAGACGTTACTTAGAAACCCAATGAGTGAATCCCCGTCTTTAAACCCCGGACCATTTATTTTTGCGTGCAGGCTTCGCAGAAAAGACACTGCTAAGAAAACCATTGCTTTGATAACACCCGCACACAAAATCAAAAAGTGACGTTTAAATTTTTCATCAATAGCTAAATCATTCTTAAAAACGTTTGCAGGGAAAAACACATCGAAAAACGCATCGACCTGTTTCGCCCTGCGTTGCCATTGATGAAAGGTGATGTGACTGCATGATGATAAACGACTAGCCAACTGTAATGGGGTGGCATCTGCATTAGGGCGCTTCAGGCTGTTCTTAAACTGCTGCAATGCTTCGGAAGTCGTCGAGACAATAATCGGCACCCCCACTTGGTTAAAAAGTGATTCGAGCTCAGGCAATGTCGGCAGGTCATTTTCAGAGTTCTTTTTAGTAGACTTGGGGCGATTTAAAATGTATTGCATTTCATCTATGTGGATCACACCAATATGATACTTAAGACAAGCCAGTTGCATCGCATTCAAATATTGAGATGGCTTTAATTTGTAATTCAGGAAATCCTTGCTGGCATTGAATCCCAGCACTCGGTCTAACTCAGCAAAAAATGCCAGTGAAAGCGCGGTTTTATTTTTTGAATTAGCCATGTCAATGCTGATATAAAAAACTTGCACGGTGATAAATGGCTTTCCCTTGTAGATCTCATGGACAGTTACTTGATCAAACAACAACTTGAAAAGGCGTCGAATGTTACGTGATTTTCCAAGGCCACTTCGGCCTGAGATTAATATTGATTGTGATTCACCTTCACCGTCATCCAACAAGGTTTCAGCTGGCAATTTCCACTCTTTACCTTGCTTTAGGTGATAAGCAAGTTCATGTGTTTTAGCCACCGTATGAGCGTCCAATGGATTTACTCCACCATAATACCGCCGGACTAGCGAATAGAGATTTTCATAAAGCAGGTAACACTGAGGAACTGGGAAGAATGACTTTTCTAAAGTCAGTATGTCGTCCAGCGCATCCACACGTCGAATGGAAAAGAATTCCGCAGGTAACGGTGTCGACTTTCCGATCCGCTCATTGAAAGCCTCCTTGCTTAAAAATTCAGGCATTGATTCAACCAAAGGATTACCAGCATATTTTGTTCTAAGCTCGTCTCGATAGGTAGCGGTATTTTTTGTAACAGTATGGCGTGACATCAGCAGATCAACTCCTCATCATCATTATCATCATCTGGCGTATTGGTTTGGTGTGTAGGATTAGCAGTCGTGTTTTCCGACAGCACTCCCATAAGTCGAAGCTGACGACTCGCCCGCTCAACCTGCTCTAATTCACGCATACTCAGATTTAATTCACTGATCCCATCTGGCATCGAAATACGAGCATTGACTGGTGCATATTTGTAGAACTTTTCTGCTTGTAAGTAGAGCTGCTCTGCTGCGACTTCAAAATTCATGACCGCCTCAGCTTTCTTGAACTCAAGTGTCTGTTTAAGCTCTGCATCTCGGTGTTGTTCAGCTTGAGCCTGTGGCAAGGTCATACCCCGAAATTTTTCATAGCCTTCTAGCAATTCGATCGGGTGTAAAACTCCATTTTCATCTCGGGCATAAATACAATCTACAGAGCCTGCGAATGCAATGACCTCGATTTCAAATGCGCCATGAGATTCAGCTTGATCAAACCACCCCTGTTTAGTGGCCCACTGATTTTTGTAGCCCAATTTGTTCAGGCGAATTTCTGTTGGGCTCACTTTCGCTGTATGCTTGCGCATCAACACCCACACTTTTTGAGAAAGCTGTTGTGGTGACGTCGGCGGTCTGCCGTATGCTTCATGATTTATTAAGAACTGCCACATCGCGGCCGGGACCGGCGCCACGTCGTGGTGAGCCATTTCATGAGTCACCAACCTCGGGCGATAGCTACTAGTGTTATGAATGGTAATCGCGCGGATCACGAGTGCATGAAGTCCATCTATGAATAACATGGGATGATTGGCAGGATGTTGAATGCTAGGATTTCGGCCTTTGGTTACTTTCCCTTTTACATGCTCAAGAAATCCTTGCATGATATCTAACATCTTTTCTGATGTGCCCTTTCCCTTAGGCTCACCGGGAGGATTGACGCTAAAATCATTCAATTCAATCTCATCGCTATTTACTATTCGCTGAATGATGTTCCTCAGGTACTCAACACCATTATCGGCACGTAACCCTTCAGGAACGTGCTGAACGGGCCAGTCCTCATGGTCAATATCAATGCCATATCGCTTCGCGTGCTCCTGTTTATTGAGCATACTATTGATAAACGCTTCGACGATGTTTTCCCACACTGGGGGCGCAAACGAAAGCGAATATCCCATTACCATTTGAGTCGCCACACAAACGATTAGGCATAAATAGACTTTGCCAACCGTTTCTCTTTTGTTTCGATTGAGAGGATTTCCAAGATAAACAGGTAAAATAGTTGTATCAATCTCACAGACTTGCCCGGCTCTAAATACACCTTCGTTAGCTTTACCTTTTGTTTGTCGAGAACGATTAATGGCTTCTTTAAATCCATGCTGAAGCTCTTGTAATTCTGTCGGCTTAATCGCTTTGTGGAATAGACGATAAAACTGGCTCTTGGTTAGTCTTTGTTTCTGATTAAGTATTAGATTAGGGAGTTCCTTCCCATTTTTTTGGATCCAGCCTTTTCTTGACGCATACTCTCTATCAAACAACGTTCGGATCCGTGCAAGTTGAAATTTTCCGTCTTTCTTTTCAACCCCATTCGCCAATGCGATTTGTCTGACTTTTTGAATGTCAGTGGGATGGTACATTCTTGAAACTGAGATAGTGGAATTACCGCACGGCTTTTTCTTGGGGCCGGTCTTAGAACCTTCTTTGTAGGTACGTGGACCTTGTCCGCAGTTGCCGTACTTAATTAAGAGCAAAGCGTTTTTGTGGCAACCTAGCGAGAGATAGCGATTCAGTGGCCGAGTGATTTCTTTTGCGCCACTGTTTGCATTAAACCCCAACACCGCTGCGTGCCCTTTGATTTCCTTATACAGGTTGCCTGACAAATATTTATGTATATGTTCGTTAGTCGTGAAAGGCTTAATTAGCTCAAATGCCTCATCTCGACGCTCTTTCTTTCTGCTGTGTTGCGTTTCTAAATCTTTGTCTGACAACAACCACATGTCGGGCTCGATAAAACTGAGTGCGTAGCCATCCTTATCAGTTTTGTACTTGAATAATGAGAAAAATTTGTTTCGCTTAAAGATTCTAGGTTTGCTAGGTTCACGCTTACTCATGAATTGAGTAAGATTCGTGACAATCAATATTTCTTCTCCATCTTCGTCATACACGATATGGCTTAGCATAAAGTCATCTTTTTTTCCGAATTCAGCGGAGTACAACGCAATACCAGCATCGGACAGATTGAAAAGGTCGTAAGGAATAGCCACTGTAAAAATCCTTTACAACTCTACAGCAGTGGAACCGACTGGTGATATTCCAGCTTGCGACTGAGGTCGAGTTTAATTTTCAACCGCAACACAGAGTTGGCAAAAAGCTTATTGGCACGACGGGTATTATGCCGAAACGTATTACCCGCCTCTCTCAGAACTTCGGTAAGCGCTGAGAGCGGTTTTGCTCTGACGTACTGTAAAAAAAAGGCGACAAATTCATCTAACTCTTGTTCACTCAAGTCACGCTCGTACCAATTCGATAAATTTATCAAGTTGTAAGCCGTCATCTTGCAAATTTGCATACGCTCAACTAACTCGAATTGAACACCCAATCGCGCCCAATACTTCTGCTCAAGCATCAGTTTCTGCTTCGTCCGCCACTCTTTATCTAGCTCGACTTGATATTTAAAACTATACGCTTTACGTGTTCGCCTCCCATTTTTGTCTGACTCAATTACTATCAAGTCGGTGGTGCAAACTTTTAGCTCTCCGGTTTCATGATCTCTCGGATGGATCCAGCCTTCTTCTTCACAGATGTCGATCGTCGTTTGTAAATCCAGCGGATACTGTTCCTTGATCTCAACGACATTGGGTCGGAATATTAAGTTGATGTATCCGTGCTTCTCTGTTTGTGACAACAACAGAATGTCGCGTCCTGTAACGGGGCACTTGAAAATGGAGCGCGTTCCAGCTGACATGAAGCTTGGGCTTAAGAAAGGTCTATATTCACCCTTTTGCTGCGCTTCGTTGAACGCCCTAATTTTTTTGTTATTTGCTTCTGAGTTGAATAGCTTCATCGCTTCTCTGCCTACTGATCAAAACTTGATCGAAATATAGTCGGCAGATCAAAACCCTTCAACCTTAAAAGTTAAAAATGATAATTTTATCTCATTGATAATTATTATCTTTTTGTTGTTTAAATTAAAATTAAGGAGGTTTTATATAAAATAAAAACGAAAAACCCAAATACATCACATTTTTTATAAAAAAATGTTTAAAAAATTGACTTTTTGCCACTTTTTTTGTCGATAAAGCAGAATGAGAACAGCATCCGTACGGAATGATTTTGCGTTGCTAATGCGCGATTAGAGGTTTGAGAAGGATTTGAGTCCGCTGTTTCGCTGGTAAACACTGTTTGCTAAGTACAAAGTGTTTACTGCTGGTAATCAAAAACTGTTTACTGCATCAGCAAGCATCGGTCCGAATTCCACCAAAGAGAACTTATCTCATGAGGAATGATGCAATGTTTTTTTACAGCTTAATTAAATTAATGGACAAACAACTCGAAAGCATAGAAAACAAGAACATAGGCGATGGTAATCCTCCAACCATCTGAGTGCAGGACTGCGCTGATACAAAATGATTATACGCTTATTTAAATGGCTTGCAGCGCCGACATGTCCGAGCAATATGGTCGGTATCCATTATTAGTCCGTCATGTTGATATGCTGCTTTTTAAATTAAGTTACGCAGTTTAATTCGTGATCTGGATAGACCCCGTCTTGAAATGTTTGATACCCCCCGCACGCCATCAACAACTTGACCTTGTGTTGCAAACAATGAAACTCGGTGAAACCCCTTGAACCGAAAAGTCGCTTAACTGTCAGTTCAAGTCGAGACTAATTCAAGTAAAACAAGGAAGTGATTGAATGGACTCAATATTTATTCTATTAATCATAGTGCTCAGGTCGGTAGGGCCTGAGGTCTGTCAAGCCAGAATTTTCAAGTGAACGAAATCTCTTCTTATTTAAGAAGTATTACAGCTCATTTTTCTTACTTCCTTACCATTTAAGCCTTCAATGATTTTTTGGCCAAATCGCATTCTATTTTTACAACCCTCGTGACCTTGACGTTTATTTTTTTTAATACTGATAACTTTGATGAAAGCTTGTTATATTCCTTAATAGTCTTAACTTTTCTGACTTTTCGTACAAATTTTTTAGCTTTAGCCTCGTCAACTTTTCTCATTAGTGAATTAAGTGTTGTAAGATAAGCTTCACTCTTTGTTGAGCCTTGTGCTTTCAAGGTTTGTATTTTGCCTCTGATTGACCTGTAAAGGCTAACTACTGAGTCAATTGTGTAATCTGTTTCAAGCAATCGTTCAAATTTAAAAAGCATCGCTCTAGTGTCTGAGACTTTCTTAGGGTTTGGCTTTATTTTCTCATTGTTTATTACAATGCCATGCACAGACATCCGTCTGCTGCTATTCGCGTAATTGCTTTTTTTAGCAGTTCTATGAGGTTGAAGACCTTGAGAAATAAAAATCCCGTACACTTTTGTTCTAAGTTCCCCAATATCACGACTAAAGTCATCTGTTTTATGACTAATATGAACATCATCGTAATATCGCGTGTAGCGAAAGCCCAATAGTTTAAGTCTGTCTACTAAAAACGGTTCTTTGGCATAAAAAATGATATTGGCTAGCGACCCGCTAACAGGGCTACCCTGAACAAGATAACCATCTTTAGTACACAATAAAGCTGCTACTTCAGCTACTTCTGGCGACATTTTGTATAAATATTTAAAGGCTTCAAAAACACTTTTAAAACTAACCTGAGGAAAAAAGTTTTTGATATCCTCTGACAATAGTCCCTTGCTCCCAGCATGAACTTCGGCATTATCTATGTAGCTTTTACCTTTTTTACCTGCCGATATATATTCCGGAAGTAGAACCTTATCAATAATTCGCTTCCTAAAATTTGATAATACGATCTTTAAAGGAGGTAAGGCGTCATAGGTTATTCTTTTTGAACCATCATCTTTTTCAATCTGTTCTGATTTTCGATATAAATTTGAAGTGTTGTTAGCTAGCGCGACAAGCTCACTTGATGGTATCCGTAAAGCGCTTGCTAGCGAGTCAATTGACGCAATGCCTGCTTGAGGGTACTCAATTTGTGATGACATACTTTCGAGCCAACTCTTTTAACGTAATGTTAAGCTCAAAATATTCGTCTTCTTCGACATCCTCTGAAAGTAAAATGAATATGTTAAGTGGAACTCCCAGCGCTTTACAAACAGCACGTATAGTAGAAATAGAAGCATCGCGCTTTTCATTTTCTATCTTTGAAAGATATGACTTCGTAGTATTTGATTTTTCAGCCAATGCGGCCAATGAAAGGCCTTTGGCACTTCTGATCTCTTTAAGCGTTTTTCCAATCAACATACTATACCTCAAGAATCAATGGATTTAGTTGGCTGGTTGTACGATTGGATAGTAGTCACTTTGTGCATCTACTCAGTATCGAAGCCAGCCAACAACTTAATGAGAAACAGTATTCTCACCGCTACGGCTAGCCATTTATCCTGACTAGATTTACAACATGATTGGCTCTCAAGACTAAAAATTGCCTTATCGAGTTCGTCCAATGTACTTTTGTCTACGGTTCTTGCGCATTTATCTCTAGCATCTTTCAATGCTTTCAACGTTTGATCTTTCATGTGAAACACCTCTTTGCTATCACGGTTACGGGAAAACCCCCGCCCATTAGCTTTACCTGAACCGAAATGAAGTGCCGTAGACAAACCAGACCAATACCACCAGAGAAAATTACTCTGGACTTTCCCGCCCAAATCTAACGTGATTCCACGATGATTGCTTAACCTTGGACACTTAACGATTGAGATGTAACGTTCAACCAATGTCACACGGGCATTGCCTTATGTTGGAAAAGTTAGTTCACATAATAAAAATCAAGCGAACGGCTTCGCAGCCTTTTGCAGTTCTTAGTAATAAGAGATGAATTTTGAAAGAGCACGCAACAGAAGATAACTCCTGCTCAATTTGTAGACTACCAAAGGGTGTCCTAAGAGTCAACTTTTTTTATAAATCAAGATGCTTATCCTATTTGGGATGAAGTTTTCGAAAATAGAATTAATTGAATAAGCTAACCGAAACCTTGTTAGGCACAATTGGTTTTAAATAGGGCCAGCTTGATCACCCCGAAAGAAAATACAAAAAAACCCGCAAAAAAGCGGGTTTTGATTCTATTTTATTTGACTTTCCAGTCGCAGAGTTAATTGTTGTCGCAGACCTAATTATTTCCGGTCGCGGACTTAATTTCGCTGCACAGCAGTTCGCCCCTTTCAATCACTATTTATGATCGGATTTTAACTAGCATGGTCGGGATCAATTACGAATAACCTTTCCCAAACTTTAATAACCCGCTCCCAAACCTTAATGGGATTCCCACACTTTGCGAACTATTCCCAAACCTTAACGTTACCGGTCAAGCACCCTATTCCTCAACATAGCTCTCAATGCTAGGGCAAGAACAAATTAGGTTACGGTCGCCGAATACGTCATCAATACGGTTAACTGTTGGCCAGAATTTGTTTCTGTGTACTTCTGGCGCTGGGTACGCCGCTAACATGCGGTCGTAGCTGCGGTTCCAGTCGTTGTCGCATATATCTGCTAGCGTGTGCGGTGCATTGTGTAGCGGGTTGTCAGTGGCATCCCACTCGCCACTTTCTACTTTTGCTACTTCTTCACGAATGCTGATCATGGCATTAATGAAGCGGTCTAGTTCGTACTTCGCTTCCGACTCGGTTGGCTCAATCATAAGCGTACCCGCTACTGGGAAGCTCATGGTTGGCGCGTGGAAGCCGTA
>NZAF01000146.1 GCA_002686115.1 Halobacteriovorax sp.
AGGGTGAGTTGACAACCATTTGATTTCAAAGTCATCTCTTCTTTCAAAAAAGTTAGCGATACCACTTGCACTAATTTTTGCTTTTTTTAGATACTCTAATGCCTGTTCATCTGCATTTTTTTCATCTTTTCTCGAATAAGTAAGACCACTAATCACTTCACCCATATTTGTAAAAAAACTTTCTGCGAAAAATATAGTCCTGAATGCACTCACATACTTTTCTTGCTCCATTCGCCTGTATGGATGCCTTAGTTTTATATGAGCAAGCTCATGAGCGAGAACGCCTAATACTTCTTCAGGTGTCTTAGCTTCCTGTAGAAACTTTGTTGTAAAGACAATATTACCACCTGGATAAGCGAATGCGTTAGCGAAGTCTTCTTCAATAATATAAAGATTTATTTTAAAAGGCTCTGTGTTAACTTTATCTAACAAAATATTAGCGAGTAACTTTAGCTTTAATACTCTTGAGTCATCACCTGGCAAAACCTTACTCTCTAAGTATTCATCATATAAGGTTTTACTAAACTCTATTTCCTCTTGAATGCTTCCAATTGTTACATATTTTGAACTCACGTAGCGAATAGCTTGAAATGATCCTGTGACAATTAAGAAAAAGGCTACAAAATAAAAGGCAACTCTCTTATATTCTTTTAAGCCTGATCGTGAAACATATGATTCTGAACAACTTAGATCTGAGCTCTTAATGAACTCAACAAGTTGAGATGTATACTCTAGATAGATTTTTTTCTTATCATCTGTAAGATGTTGTATAATTATTTTATCTTTCGTAATCACTGCATGAAATGAAAACTCATCCCAAGTAAAGTTATGTATAGCTCCTTCAAACCTTACTCCCTCATTTGAAATTGTTATATTTCCGAGTTCGTTATTAAATTTGGCAATATGCTTTAGCTCATTCATTTATTTTATTATAAAGAGACGCAATATTTCTTCTTTCATCACTAGACAAGCAAGCGTATATATCTTTAGTTTCTTTTAAAAACTTCAAATTCGCCTCTGCACTCTTTATCTTTCCTTTTTCAAATTGGCATTTAGATATAGCTCTTATTCCTTTGGAGATATAATTTACTTCTGGACATCGCCACTTAATTGTTCTTTCAGATACTACTCTTCCAAGACTATCTTTACTTTCATACCTCTTAACATGCGGTAAAATGCAAACATCATTTGCTCCACTTGCTACAACTGCAGCAGGTAGACAAGTCAGAGCTCCAAGCACTGTCGCTTCAGTAAATAACAACAATACATCTCCTGTATATGCAGCTCCTGATAAAAGATAGCTTGCGCTTGATTTTATACCTTGTATTGTTTTATCTTTAGCAAGCGTAACCATATCTCTCTGTTCAAATTCACTCAAACAAGACGACCCACCATCACCTACAACATTAATTTTTGGAGTTGAACTACAAGAAAGAAATAGGCTGAATAGAATAGCTAAATAAAGAAACAAAGCTTTCATTTCGACTAAGCCTTATCAACTGTTGAAGATATCTCATCTTCTGGCTTTCCGTTTTTAAATTCTAAAAACCAATCAAGAATTAGAATTCCTGCCGCAATAGAAATAGCAGAATCAGCAACATTAAAAGTCGCGAAATGCCATGTTCCTTGGTAGAAATCAAACATATCGACAACATAATCCAGTGTTACACGGTCAATGATATTACCTACTGCTCCCGCAAAGATAAGACTAAAAGCAAGACACTGCCTAAAGGATTTATGTCTGGACTCCCATATTAAATATAAAAAATAAAAGCATGCAATGATTGGCAAGACCTTGAATAGAATCATTCTTATCCAATCTGGATAATGTGCACCAAAACTAAAAGCTACACCAGTATTCTTTACATAAGTAAGATTAAACATCCCAGGTATAACTTCATAAATCTCACCAATTCTGAAGTTAGATTGTATTGCACCCTTTGAAAATTGATCGCCTAAAATAATAGTGACGATCAACAAAGTCATCTTCCAAATTCTATCCATTACTTATATACCTGATTAATAATAAGACTTTGGATTGATTTCGTATTTTTCAATCTTTCTAAGTAAAGTCTTTTTAGGAATATTGGCCTTAAGAGCTGTTTGATTTATCTTTCCTGAATTAAGTTTCAAAGCTTGAATAATAAATTCTTTTTCAAATGCTTCTTTAGCTTTACCAAAATCTAATTTAACTGCACCATCCTCTTCGAATTTTGCAAAGGTAAAACTATACTCATCAGAATGCGCAGATGAAATATTATCACTTGAACTTTGTTCAGTAATTACTGAATCTTTGATATCTTTGTAATCAATAATTGCTTCTTCACGATCATCAACTGTAATATTACCAGCTCCCTGTCTAACACTTTCTGGAAGTGAAGATGGCGCTATATTATCAGTAGACTCAATGATAAAGGCATGCTCGATAACATTTCTTAATTCTCTAATATTTCCTGGCCATGAATATGCCTGAAGAAGCTTCATTGCATCTGGAGTAAGCCCCTGAATATTTAGTGCATGATGATTATTGAAATAATCAATATAATACCCAACAAGATGAGGGATATCAGACTGTCTCTCTCTTAATGGTGGTAAATAAACTGGAAGAACATTTAATCTATAGAATAAATCCTCTCTAAAAGATCCATCTTTAATCATTTCCTCAAATGGTTTATGTGAGGCTGCAATTACTCTTACATCACATTTAATTGATCTATTAGACCCAACAGGCGTAAAACTTTTTTCCTGTAAAACTCTTAGAAGTTTTACTTGCATGGTTGGTGAAATATCACCAATTTCATCTAAGAAAATTGTCCCACCCTCAGCATACTGAAACTTACCAATCTTTCTTTCACTTGCACCAGTGAAAGCTCCTTTTTCGTGTCCAAAAAGTTCAGACTCAATTAAGTTATCCGGAACTGCCGCTAGGTTAATTGCAACAAACTTTTCATCTTTTCTCGGACCATTATAGTGAATAGCTTTTGCTACAAGCTCTTTACCTGTACCTGACTCACCTCTAATCAATACAGGAGTGTTTACCTGAGCAAGCTTTGCAATGACATTAAACACTTTATGCATGACTTCTGATTCACCAACGAATTGATCATCACCACTTCCAAGAGATAATGTCGGTGCAGAAAATCCAACAGTTTCTACAAGTGACCTTGCTTTCAATGCTCTTTTAATAAGGGCGACTAGATTCTCAGAAGTAATCGGCTTTTCTAAATAATTATAAGCACCTTCTTTCAAAACCTTTACTGCATCAGTAACATTTGAAAAGGCCGTTAAAATTAAAACAATAATTGATTGATCATATTTCTTAATTTCTTGCAGTGCTGTGATTCCATCCATTTCTGGCATGTTCACATCCATCAAAACTAAGTCATATTTTTCTTTGTAAACTGCACTTAAGGCTTCTTTACCGTTGTCTGCTGTATCTACAGCAAAGTGATGAAACTCAAGGGCATCCTTAACTGAATTCTGTAATACTTTATCATCATCTACAACTAACACTCGATGCATAGTTAATCCTTTATTCGTTCTTAAGCTTAATATGAAAAGTTGTTCCTTCTCCAACAACAGAGGATGCTTCAATACTTCCCCCGTGTAACTCTACGAAGTATTTTACCAGATAAAGGCCAAGTCCGCTTCCTTTTATCTTGTGGCTAGCGTCATTCTTTACCCGATAAAATTTCTCAAAAATATTCTCCAGATCATCGGGCGGAATCCCGACGCCGTTATCTGAAATATCGATGTAAACCCATTGTTCATCATCACTAGACTTAATTTCCACAGTCGTATTTTCACCAGAATACTTAATCGCATTCTCAATAAGATTAGAAAGAACACGCTTAATTAATGTAACGTCCATTTCAATTGGGTAAAGAGGGCCAAGCTCAGTTTCGATTGTGATGGTTTTCTGCTTGGCTTCATAATCAAGCTCACCAACAATATCTTCAATCAACTTATTTACATCTTTAGATACTCTGTTAAGAGTCAACTTTCTCGACTCAACTTTTGTTAAATCAAGAATCGAAGTAATGAAATTATTTAATTCTTTAGTAGAATCGATAATTGTCCTAAGTCCTTCAACCACTCCTGGCTCGGAACTTCTTCCATATCTCATAATAAGATTATCTGCTACCCCCGCAACCTTCGCGACAGGAGTTTTTAAATCGTGTGACATCAGCGAGATGAAATTTTGCTTTAAGTCTTCAACTCTTTTTAATAGCTTTGTCTCTTCTTGAATGGCGTATCTTCTTTGATACTCTCCAATTGCTCTAAAAGGCACCCAAATATAATAGACGATGAAGATTGTTAAAAGTATGTGTGTTACATACAGCCAGTATCCAAAGATGACAAAAATGAGATAACTAAAAAACATAACCCCAAAAATAGTCATGATAGTAATAAAGAGACCCTTAGCTGGTTGTATCTTTGAAATCACTAAAGATAAAAAGATTGCAATAACAAAACAGATAATACCTGAAATATAAAAAGGTACCTGAAACACACTTTTCTCTTGCAGCAGTGCTTGAATGATAATTGCATGCAAGGATAGCTTTGAGGAAACAAGCTGCTCCTTATTAAATGGAGTTAAAACATAATCATTAACATTTGAAATATAAGAAGGGCCGATGAGAACTATCTTATCTTTAAAAAAATCTCTTGGATAATTACCAACTACAACACGGTGAAATGGCACATTTTTCAAGTGACCCCTATCGTACTCAGGGTTTGAATAATATCTAAATAGAGCAAAACTTGCATCTGCCTCTGGTACATAATAAGCACCATTAATATCACTTAAAAGAAGAGGCTTTTTATTTTCAATAATTCTATACTCATTAGCAGTCCAAAAATGTAAACTCTCCTCTCCAGAAATGTTTAAAACTGTTCTCCTCGCAACATCATCTTTTGCGAACTTAACATTATCAACATTTATAATTGCCGGTGAATAACCTAAGTCTCTCAAGCTATCCGGAGGAAGCCTCTCTCCGAAATGATCAATATCAGTAGCAAACCTAAAAGCACCGCCAGATCTTTTAAACTTTAATATATCTGACTTCATTTCATATAATGCATTAGATTCTATTTCTCTTGTTGGTTCAACAAATTCTCCAAAAAGATTAATAACCCTAGGCTCATCATCAATGATTCTCTTTATTAACTTTTGATAATTTGTATAAGTATATGGAAAAGTTTCCCCTAAGAACTCATCACTCTCTTCATCTATCGTGACAATTACTATCTCATCACTAAATCTAGCACCAACATCATACTTAATTCTAAAGTCATAAAATATTGCTTCTATTGAGTGAAACTTATACTGCAAAAGTACAAAAACAAAAATAATTGTAAACAGTAATGGATAATAGTTTACGAGATCAAATTTCTTGATTTTTTTTAGAAGCTCTACCATCTCAAAATCTCGTTTCGGTCAAACCTTTTTAAGATATCTAGCTCACCATCCTTAGTCTCACTTCTACAAACAAAAGAAATAAAACAATTAAATAAATCAAATTTTGATATGGCCTCAGATGTCTTAAGCTTAAATGTTACTTGTTGGAGGACTTGCTTGTTTTTCCCCTCGTATTCAAACGTTGAACGACAAGTCTTAATCATCAAGACATAGAAGACTACAAAAGGTGATAGTAAGTATGAGCTAAACATTGTTGGCAACATAGCAGATAATACTCGCTTCAAAGGAAAATATGAAATCAGATAGAACCTTTGAACAATCTGCTCTATTTTGCTGGCGAGTCTTTCCGAGTACTTAAGCTCGTAATCCACCAAAGTTCTAAGCTCTCTAGGCGTTAGGCTTTTAAAGACACTCTCATTTATAATGAGAACTGTTGAACTAAAAAGGCCTACACATAACAATTGAGGGCTAATACGACTTGTAAATATCTGAATTTGCTTATCTTTATGTGTAAACGAGAAATTATCAATAACCATTCTAAAGTCACTATCAAAATTGAATTTATTGCTTTTTAAAGCATAATGTAATGCTAGGTCTGCAAACGAGAAGAGCAATAGAAATAAGGCTATCGCGTATAGAAACAAGAGCAAGAAGCTATCAAGACTAAAGATACTTGCAACAGCTATTGTTACTGAATATATGGTAATTAAAATAAATAAGGCCAATATCCATACTAGCCCAAAGAGTTTAAACAAGATTTATTCCACTGTTATTATTACACCTTACACCATCAATTATAGACAAAAATCTTAAGGTTAGCTATAAAACCTCACAGTTAATTAATAGGAAATACTTACACTTTGTAACGCGACGCTCCTACTGTGTAGGACCAGTCTGTGGTAAGAAAGTCAGGTTTGTGAGATTTAAACAAAAGGAAACGCAAGATGACAGATAAGAAGATTCTTTTTGGAACAGCTGGGGTTCCTAACTCTACGCAAAAAAAGAACAGCCCAATTGATGGCGTCAGAAGAATTCATGAGCTTGGTTTAGATTGTATGCAATTAGAATTTGCTCATGGGGTAAGAATGAAGGAAGAAGTTTCTTCAGGATTAAGAAAAGTTTCTTATGAATTAGGTGTACCACTTACATCTCATGGACCTTATTACATCAATTTGAATGCAAGAGAGCAGGACAAAATTGATTCATCGGTAGAAAGAATCATTCAAACTGCAAAAATCTCTGATCTATGTGGTGCCGAATCAATGACATTCCACGCAGCTTTCTACATGAAAGACTCACCTCTAGACGTTTTTGATCTCGTTGAAAAAAGTATTAACGTA
The DNA here is from genome assembly GCA_002686115.1 of Halobacteriovorax sp. GTDB lineage: Bacteria > Bdellovibrionota > Bacteriovoracia > Bacteriovoracales > Bacteriovoracaceae > Halobacteriovorax_A. Next base: position 6,763 of record NZAF01000146.1, read on the forward strand.
ATTGAAGAAAGACTTTCAAGACTTGATATTGAAATAGAACTAAGACCAGAGCTTACAGGTAAAACTAGTCAGTTTGGTTCACTTGAAGAGTTAATTTCTTTAACAAAGAACATTGAGTCATGTAGACCTTGTATGGATTTTTCTCATCTATACGCTAGAACAGGTAAATTTAATACAGAAGAAGAATTTGATGCAGTTTTAGAAGTACTAAGCAATGAACTTGGTGCTGAAGCATTGAAGAATATGCACATTCATATTTCAGGAATTAGCACGAACTCAAAAGGTGACTTAAAGCACCTTAACCTTGAGAAGTCTAACTTTGATTGGAAAGCACTTCTTAACTCTCTAAAAAGAAATGGTTGTGAAGGATATATGATCTGTAACAGTCCAAACCTTGAAGAAGATGCATTAATGCTTAAAAATTATTATCATTCAATTTAGTTTTTTAACTATATAGATAAAATAAAAAAGGCAGCTTTTAAGCTGCCTTTTTTTGTATTCTTCTTGTTTTTATTAGATATATTCCATTACTACTTTTCGAGATACTGTAAGTAGAGTCTTCTTTAAAAAACTTATTTAAAACTCGCTCTAAAATTTCATCTTGAGATATATTGATAACATAAGCACCTATATTATCCTTAAAAACTCCCCAGTTTTCAGGAAAATCTATTCTTTCACCTTGGTAGAACAAGGTAAGAAATCCATCCACTTCCGAATGGAGCTCATAGTGTTCAATATTACTTTTGATATTATCTTTGAATTTGGGATGTTTTACTTCATTTTCAAAGGTTTCATCTGACATTAATTTTATAAGTGTTGCATCTTTCATATTGATCTTATCGATCAATTTTCAGAAAATGTTATTCTTTATAGTCAAAATTAGTTTTCACATCAGTGATGCCAAATATTTTCCATACGCCTTCTTCTTTTTTCATTTCAGCGATCTTTCTAATATTAACAGCGACACTACCTGACTCTTTTTGTACGGAATATGGAGCATCATATGCCAGCGAATAAGTTAAAAAACACTTATCATCGATGCATCTTTTTGCATTAATTTTAAATTTGCTCATCTTAAAAGATTTGGCTTCGTTTATCTTTTCTAAATATTTTCCTTCTTCGGCCAATGCTTCTTCTAATATCTCACCAGCAAGATATTCCTTAAAGTCGTCAGCGCTAAATTCTTGGCTAAATCTCTTTGAGACAAAATCTCTTAAAACAAGTTCTGGGGTTGATTTCTTGGTACATGATATTAAAAATGTAAATACTAGTAGAATAATTGAAATTTTCATAGGCTCTTCTTTTTTATACAAATCCTCTTCGATACTTAATTTGGTAAAACTCTGACCAATCAAGTTCTTGATCAACGGACTTGTCTGTAACTCTTAGTCCTATTCCATTATGATATTTAGTGACGACTTTTCCAATACATGTAAAAACATGCCTCTTATATTTGAAAACGACCTTAACTTCGCCTTTTATATGATTTTCATTTGTATGAACTACGAATGAGCGCTCATCGAGTTTTGAGAGTGTTCCTTTGATCGCTTTTCCCTTTCTCGTATCAAAAAGCTCAACTTCTACATCATTATAATCTTCTACAAAAAGAGAACCTAATTCAAAATTTGGATTATATATTGAACTTTTCAACTCTTCTGCAAAGATCGATATAAAGTTATATGAAACAATTAGATATATAACATTTAGTATTAGAAGAATTTTATCAAAACCAATGATGAATATTGTAAATGTCTTATAAAAAATAAAGATACTAAACATCATAAGAAGATAGATAGAATATTTCTTCACGTTATAAATAGACATTATCAAAAAGAGTGAATACATAAGCAGATAAGGCATTCCAATCATTAAGCCTTTAAGGCGATTGATATTCAAAGCTGATATATCCGCATCAAGAGCATATACAATATGTAAGTGAACAATAGACAAGATCACAAACATGATTAGCTTATAAATTATTGGACTACGTGCTACTACCTTCAAGAATTACCTACTCTATTATCATTAAAAAATAATATCGTTTAATGTTATCATATAGATAGTTATAAGCTCAATGAATATAAAAAGGCTAGAATGGACTATTTTTTAGAAATTACTTCAAGATGTGTTAACTGTGATAATTGCAGGTTAATTTGCCCGGAGAATTCAATTTTTAAGAATAATGAAGACTATTTTATTGATACTTGGAGCTGCACTCTTTGTCATGCTTGTATTGAAGTCTGTCCCGTCGACTCTATAAAAGAGAACATTAAAAAGAGTGAATAAGTTTTTGATATCTAATTTCTCTTCTTTCAAAGTCTAATATAAATTCATCATTCATCATGTTAATTTGATTGTTTTGACATTCAATTGTGACATTATTTCTTTTTAAAAAACTATTCATCTGATTTTCTTCAATTGATTTTTTCATACTAGAAACATATCTATCAATTGTGCCAAAATCCCAATAATCACTATCTGGTGCCTCTCTCATTAAAACAGTTTTTTCTTTATAGTTACAAACTGTATTAAAAAAACTTGAGGGACCATTTTTAAGATCTAACTTCTCAAGGTCTAACAGTCCTACACCAGAATAAGTATAATAAGAGTTTTCTTTCGGTGAATCTATATCCACTAATTGATTATTACTTATCACTGTTTCATTATAACCACTATGACCATCGACCTTTATAGCGAGAAGATACGCACATGCATCTTTCTGACTCATCTCACTTATCATTTCATTTATAAAAGAATGTTTAAAAAATAAGAACTGGTCCGCATTAATAATTAATACTTTTTCATCTATCTCATATTTTGATTTAAGATTATGTATACAACCACCACTTCCGAGTATTTCCTTTTCTGGCAATACCTCTACATTTTTATCTTTAGCCCAATTCATAATCTGATCAGATAAGTGATGTGCATTAAGAAATATTTCGGAAATTCCAATTTCTGCCAAATAATCTAATTGCAAGTCAAGTATGGTCTTATCAAAAATAGGCCACAGGGGCTTGGGAAGTAACTTACCAATCTCTCCCATCCTTGTTCCATGTCCGGCACTTGCAATAAAGCATTTGCGCAATTTCATTACAAGTTTCCTCTTTTGATTTTAGCTACAAGTTTTTCAAATGCTTTTTCTTCAATATTTTCTGACAACTCTTCAAGCGTCTTTATCGCAGTAGGTATATACTTAAGATAGTCTTCTTTTTCCTTTTCATAATTCAAAAAGGCATAGCTGCCTAAGGCTTTTAGAATTCTTTGATAAGCTATAATTTGATAATCCCTCATATATTCATCGTAAGAATCATAGTGTGTATCTATGTCAAAATAATATTTTCGCAATTCTTCTTTATTTTTGTGCTCGAAATATGGATCTTCTATAAAAGAGACAGTGTCATAAAGCGATGGTCCAATCATTGAATCCTGAAAATCTATATGTATAAGCTCATCTGATTTAATCATTAAATTTTTTGAATGATAATCTCTATGACATATTACTAATTTTTTCTGGAAGACATTTTTTATTAATTTATCGATCTCTTCAATTTCATTCAATTCTGTTAAATTTAAATGTCTTTTCAAAAAATATTCATTCGCAACATTAAGCTCAAAGTTAAGTTTTTTATCATCAAACTTTTTCTGTGAAAATATATTTAAGTTCTTATCTATTGATTGGTACTTATCTATATCATTCAAAGCTTTTTTTACTAGTTTTTCATTTCCATTTATTTTGTCATCAAATAGATGCTTATCTCCAATATCTTCTAATAATATGAAGCTTGCGTCCCTATCATCATTATATATTTTGGGTATGCGTAACCTGTTGCCTAGTACTTCTGACATTCTTATATAGTCAACTACCTGTTGTGACCTTGGGCCATCCACAACAATGACATAAGAATTACTATTATTTTTTACTCTATAATATTTTCGTGAAGATGCATCACCTTTCATGATATCAATCTGATATGTATCATCTAATATTTTTTTAACAAGTTCTTCTATCAAAATGAGATTATCCTCTTTCTAAATTTATAAAAATCTCTACTGGCACTTCTTTCATACTCAAGAAGATTATCTCGTCTGGTCGAAACATAATTTTTAAACATATACTCAAGTTTTGGTAAAATACTTGGTGTCTCATATAGTAATGCAAAATCAATTGAGTTCTTATTTTGCAACTGAATCCATAACAATCGTGACTCAGGATCAAAACCTGCTCTTTTCAATACTTCATAAGTAAGTATGTTCATCTTATTCATAGTTTCAATATCAATCTGAGATAATAGTAATACCTTATCTAAACTTATATCTTCAAATGGAGTTACTATATTTTTCTTATATATCAACAAGTTACTTTTTAAGATTTCATACGCAATTATTGAGACAAATACATCTTCAGATCTAACATAACTTTTTAACAAGCCCTTTGATAAAAATATATAACCACCAGGCAGAGAAAAGAATATTGGTCTAGAGTCTTTGATCCAATATACATTTAGTTTTCTCTTATCAAATAAAGATTCATTATTAGATATTATTCTATTTGATATTTTCGAAAGATACTTATTAGTTCGATAGCTTACTTTGTACACATATCCTTTATTATTTTTAATAAAATTAACTGCCAATTGTTTTAAATGCTTTTGATAATCGTCTACAGAGAATTCTCTCTCTGCATTATATGGAAATTCTACATCATTCTTTACAGAACATGATGTCGATAAAATTAGAATAACGTTTAATAATAAAAACAAGCGCATTAGATAATTATAATTAATAAGTAATAATAAAAAAAGGGCTTCATAAGAAGCCCTTTAAATATATCTAAAAAAATTTATATCTCTTTATAGACCTTCAGAAGCAATATCTCTTTCTTCAGGTACGTAATATAGAGTAAATCCTGCAAAGATAAGGTTAGGATCTTTAATCATATCTCTATTATTATCCCAAATCTTTCTCCACTTACTTTGAGTACCATATTTATCATTTGAAATAGTACCTAAAGTTTCTCCAGATCTAATTAAATGTGGAAGTCCATTTGGAGCCCATCTAAAACCATTTGAGTTGTAAGTTAGTCTATCTCCTGGCTGTAGACCATCTGCAAGAACACCACTATTCATAGATTGAAGTTCTCTCCATCTACCATAGTCACCGTATAATTTAAAAGCAATCCACATTAGTGTTTCACCTTGTTGAACTTCGTATGTGTCAGAACCACCCATATTTACTTCTGGCGCTGCAGCTACAGGCATTGACTCAGTCATTGGTTGCTCATCAGCACTTACCATTTCTGGCTCTTCAGTAACCAGTTGAGTATCTGATGGCATTTCCACTTCATCATCACTAGCAAACATATCACCTGACTCTTCACCTTCATCAACGATAAAGTCTGAATCATCTAAACCTAAGTCATCTAGGCTCTCTTCTGTTTGTACTGTTTCATCTTGTGCTTTTTTCTTGTTAGAACATGATGTCATTCCACCAGCAAGTCCAAGCATTAATAAAAGAACTAAAATATTTTTCACGTTGCCCCCTTTAATGGATTCACCAATCCTTTCGGTTCAATTCTTTAAACCCTTAGATTTTCTCACGGTAGACTTTAAATAACAGTTGATGGTAATATTTTCCCATGTGCACAAAATTAATCTCCCTTTTTACTCTACTATTATTGTCAAATATTTCGATGGCACAGTCGATTATTGATGCATTTACTGACAACGAACAGCAAGAAGTCGCTGAATATGACTTAACTGAAGAAACTGTACTGAAGCACTCAATCTCTAAAAGAATATATCTCCTTACGAATGAAGAAAATTCTTTCGCTGAAGGAGATTACGTTACAATGCTTCTAGGGAGAAAACCTGTCGTCAGAGGTCTCATCGCAAAAAACACAAAAAAAGGTGCTGCTTTTAAAGTTACCAAAGTTTATTCTGGCGAATTATTTAATGCAATTGTTCCTCAAACAAGAGTTCAAATAATTAGAGGAGACGATAGTTTCTTTAGACTTAAAAAGCCTGAACAAAAAGAAGAAGAAGTTAAGATTGAAAGTGAAGAAGATCTTTTTGATGAAACAGACCTTTTAGATGAAAACGAGTACGAAGAGGAAAGTAAGGGCGGCAGTATAAAAAATGACAATATGATCTTCTTTGGTTTTGGCTACGCTAAAAGCTTTAATCCACAATCTTTTACTGTCGATGGATCAACTGCTACTGCCTCCGGTGGGGATGAGACAAATGCCATTCAATTAAATGGTAGCTACGCTTATCAAATGATTAAAAATGTATGGATAGAAGGTGTTGTCGGTAGGCATGATGTTTCTGATTGGCCTCATACTGGTCTTCAAACGACTATCTGGGAATTTACTGGAAGAATTAAGTATCTTATTAATGGACCTGCTTATACATTTTTCCTACCTTATATAGGCTTTCAAATTAAAAGACTTGATTCACCTAGTGCAGGTAGTGATGCCGAAGGGATTGAACAGGCTCAAAAAGTTGCAGAGCTTCAAGATGTTGCCGAAGCTGAAGATCAAACAGTGGCAATTGGTGTTACATTTTTAAGAAGACTTGTTCCTGGGTGGTTCATCAAAGCCGACATAGGAACTGACATATTAGCTTTTGGACTTGCCCTTGAATTCTAAAAAACCTTTTCTATTTCTTATCAGTTTATTTTTTATCACTGGCTGTGGTGTAAAGAGTATACCAGTTTCAAAAAATAAAACTCAGTCTATAGAAGCAACCTATCAAAAAGAATTTCAAGATCAATTAAAATTCAATGAAAAAGTAAACAAAGAACAAGAAAAGAAAAAATCTAAAAAAGATCAATAATGAGTTTAGTAATTGCCCTTGGCTCTAACATTGGTGACAAAGAAAAGAATCTAAAAGAGGCTATCTCTCATCTCACTAAAGCTTTTGGTAAGCCAATTTCGACAAGTAATATTTATTGCTCTGAACCATATGGTGAGATCTCTCAAGATGATTTTCTCAATATGTGCATAGA
>NZAF01000147.1 GCA_002686115.1 Halobacteriovorax sp.
GAAGTGAAGAAAATCCAAATGAAGATTATGATGATAGCTACGAAAATAGCAACGAACACGACCAAGAAGATATAGCTCTAAATGAATCATATTATCCATCACTCAATGAAACACAAAATGATTTAGAGGCAGAACTAGAAGACGGTTTTCAACACCAACAGGAACAAGAAGACGAAAATCATACAGGCCAAGATGATCAATCAAATGAATCAGCTGATGAGTACAGTAGTTATGATGAGGACGATGGAAACACTTCTACTTATGAGAACCAGTATGAAGAACAAGAAAGTACACCTTCTTCCAATAATATACAAGGACCACCAGAGATAACAGATGAATTTATAAACTCCTCAAATAAAACATCTCAGCTAGATCCACCTACTCCAAGAATAAATGAAAGGATTGCACCTGAAACATTTGAAGAGCTCAAGTCATTCGCAGATAACTTAACATATGGTCAAGTAAGAATTGGTGGTTCACCGGCTTTTTCAATAAGACTAAGCGGTGTTTATGAAAACTGTAAAGATAAAGTTATCTCTATTCTAAAAGATCACGCATTGTTTGAAGACGAAACAAGTATAAAGACAGGTCTAGATCTAGGAGACCTATTAATAGCACAAGTCAGTGAATATAGTGCCATCTTTTTAGCATCAAAACTTAAACCACTTGCAAGAGATATTAGCCTTGATTTGGCCGATGAAATACATGCTTCGGAGTCATACGAAAGAGATAATAAAGGCCTCACAAGTAAAAAAAGTATCTTTCAAAATAAAGAATTGTCTTTTGATCAAAAGGGAACAAAACCTAATATAAAAAAAATCATGCTCTATACATCTGATCATGTAGCAGGAAAAGTCATTAAAAATAATATTGGTTTTATACATGAGGAGCTCAAATTATCTGACGAAGAAAAGTCTAATTATATTGACTTCAAAGATAGTTTAAAAGAAAAGTTAATAAATAATGTTAAGCAAAAAGCTTTTAATATAGGGGCCAACGCTGTTGTATCTACTGTCTTTCAGTTTTATGATGGCGAAGAAGATGATGTAACATATATATCAATTCAAGGAGATGCTGTTTATCTAGAAGAAGAATAGAATAAACACAGAAATCTAAAATTATGGATATTAAAGACTCAATAGACTTAAACAAATTATCAAATAATTTCGATGTTGCCGTTATTGGAGGTGGCATTGTAGGTGCTGGAATCATCAGAGACCTTGCTCTACATGGTATTAATGCAATTTTAATAGATAAAAAAGACTTTTCATCTCAAACCAGCTCGAAAAGCTCTAAAATGTTACATGGAGGAATACGATATCTTGAAAATTATGACTTTGATCTTGTTTTTGAAGCATTACAAGAAAAGAACTTTTGGTTAAAAAGCACTCCTCACCTATGTTATGAATCGAAATTTTATTTACCAATATTTAAAGATTCAATAAGACCACTTTGGATGATAAAGCTTGGTCTTTTCTTATATGATGCTCTCTCCTTATTCACCCAAAGCCCACATCAACTATTAAATAAACAGCAGACTTTAAAAGAATTACCCTCATTACATAATTCAAACTTGAAAGGTAGTGGTATCTATCATGATGCTGTAGTTGATGATTATAGAATGACCATCGAAATTCTTGTCGATGCAAAGAAGATTGGTAATGATAGTATTGAAATACTCAATCATGTAAGTGCAAATGGCTTCGAATTTAATAACGATAAAGTATCTATTAATTTGAAAGATATGATCAAAGGCGATGAAAAGCAGATTATTGTCAACGATGTTATCTTCGCAACGGGCCCATTTAGTGATGATATTCTTTCAAAGATTAAAGCTCTAAATTGGACAAATAAACTTATTCCATCCAAAGGAAGTCACCTGTGGCTCAAAAGAGACTCCTTAAATATTGACTATCCTGTAGTATTAACACCTAATGATGGAAGAGTTATTTTTATCATCCCACAAAAAGATAAAATTCTTGTTGGAACTACAGAGAAACATCATGATGGTGATAAATTTGACATTGAAGCAAGTCCTGAGGAAATAACATATCTAAAGGCAAATATTGAAGAATATTTTAAGATAAATATCAACGAGGATATGATTCTTTCGTCTTACGCTGGCATAAGACCTTTAGTCCGCGATGATAGCGGTGATAATAGAGGTAAAACAGCAAGGAATCACAAAATATACCAACCAAGAAAGAACTGCTTTGTCATCATAGGTGGAAAGTACACGACATTTAGAGTGATGGCCTCAGATATCGTAAAAATGGTTTTAAAGAGAAAAAATAAAGCATACCGTGCTGACTTGTCATTTTCAAAATTAAGCTTTAACCCATATTACTTTCCATTTAACAAAGAAAGAAACCATACAGATTATGAAAAGCTAATTATTCATAATGAATTTATTAGAACTAAAGAAGACTTCATTAGACGAACAAGTTAGAAGACTCTAGCAAAAAACCCAAATAGAATACGTGGACCAGACAAACTATATTCATCTGTTCTGATATCTCCATTTACGTCAAAATCAAAAGAGTTAGTATTTGAATAATATTCAAGTTTTGCTAATGCACCAAATCTTTTTCCAAATAAGTACTTCGCCCCAAAACCTACTGAATAAAAAGTACCAGAGCCTTCATCAACATTAGTACCATTATCAATTTCAGCTGTCACAGTTCCTAAGTTTCCTTCTAAGAAATAATTAATTTTATTCACTACAAACGGGTCAGAAAAGTAATAAGAAAGCCCTAGGCCTAAAATGGTATTTGTTGTAGAAGTAGAAACACTATCTTGGTCAGTAGAAGTACTTTGATATGAAAAGAGACCTCGAAGCCCTATTTTTCGTAAAAAGCCATTTGATGATGGGAATAATTTCTCACCACTTAAAGTAAAATCAAGATTACTTGTTCCATAGTCAGTTTCACTTCCAATTTCTGTAGAGGTGCTACCAACAGTCTTTGTACCTGAAAAGAAATTAAATGAAGCGAGAGCGCCTAATTCAAACTGATATGGTGATTTCTGATAATTCGCAATTGATAGGGTATCAGATGAAGAGTTTTCAGACATAAGAGCGCCAAGATCTTTTCTCTCTTCTAAGTCCTCCATTTGTACTTCACTACCCTCTTTATTTGCGTCCATAACATCTACAGGCTCACCAATATCATATTTTCTATTTTCATAGACAATTCCCTGGGCAGGATCTTCGGTGAGCTTAATTGGGAGTGATATTTTTATATTCGCAACTTTTTGACCTACAATATGCTCTGGTTTAACAATTCTATAAATTGACCAGATACTTCTAGCTGGAGAGACTTTCCTTGCAACACCTCTTGCAAATACACCAGTCGTCAAAAAGAATTTAGCATGAGTATCAACAACAATCCCATCTTCATGCCCTCGATTAATTAATACTGTCTTCTTTGAAGCGGATGTATCTAGAATTCTAATTGTTAATTTCTCATCCACCTCTAGTGGTTTTGCTGCTGCAAATGAAGAAGCTGAAAAGAAAATAAACACAAAGCTCATGAATACAATTTTCATAAATAAATCCCAATTAAAAATAAAAACTTAATCCTAAGTCTAGTCTTATATTATTAGCTGATTGATTCCCACTAATATCATCGCTGACAGCATCAACACTTGAAAATCTATAATTATCAACAGTTATTTTACCTATAAAGCCAAAGCCAATATTAAAATCTTTTTGCCATACCTTAGAAACTGGTATTCTATATTTAACTCCAAGGTGTGCCGAAGGAAGAGCAAGTAGTGAATAATCATAAACTTGTGAAATATTTACGGAAGTAAGTTCACCTATCCCATACTTTAGACCTGCACCGATAAAGAATGCTAGCTTTCTTTTGCTCATTGGATAATTATAAAAGTAATAATTTAAGTGCCCACCAATAGCATTAAAATTCATTCGAGCATTAAAACCACCGGCATCAAAGTTAAATACTGAGCGCTCAATTAATCCATCTATTGACCAAGCAAGATAATCTGGATCAATTTTTTGCATATGGTATTCATACATAAGGCCAGCAGTACTACCTGGACTTTGATAATTTTCATCTACATCTGAAGTATTTTGATTTAAGTGAGCGGCAAGATATAAAGAAAACTCATGTGCTGGATCATATAACTGGGCACGGCTTCGACGGTACACTTCTTTATTAATTCCGGTACGATTAATAAAATTTGCAAGTTCAGTATCATCCATTTGAGCTGACCATAACTCGCCTTCTTTTTCGATCATTCTCTTTAAAGATTCGGGAACATCTGTTTTATATTCCTTATCCTTTACATATTTAGAGAATTCACTATGTGACATATATGTAAGATCATTTTCAGTTTTATAGTCAATATCTTGATATAGTTCGTCATAGCCATATTTTTTGCTATTAATTTTCTTAATCTGAGAAAGATTTTGATCTTTTGCCAATTGCTCTTTGCGGGCATAATTAATCTTTTCTGAATTATCTCTGACATATGTATCAACAGAATAGGTGTCTTTTGCACTACCTGAGACAATAACAGGAGTTTGAGATTCTAATGATCGATCTTTAGTAATCTCAATACCATCGAATTTAGTGCCATCATCACCTTCTCTTAAAGAATCTAGTTCATTTAATTCGTCTTGATAAGTGAGAGAAGAAGGGAAGTCACTGTCAACTCCTTCATTTCTATCTTTTCGGGCCTTAGCTGAAGTAGCTGACGTGATATTATACTTAATCGGAATATCTACTCTTCCTTTATAAACATTCTTTCTGACTTGAATTTGATAGATATCGTTAACTTTTAAAAGTTCATTTTTTACAACAGGAAAATACCAATAAGAATAGTTCTGAAATAACTTTACTAACTTACCAGAGCCTACAAAGTTATAACTTGGCCGTCCAACTGGACCATCTCTTTTAGAGAGCTCACCTGTATCACTGGAACTAAGGCCATGCATTTTACCAATATCAAGCCTAATTGTTCGACCACTAGAGCTCATACTCGTTAAACGCACAGTGCGCAACGCATCATAAGCAAAAGATTTGCTTCCTACAAAGAAAATGAAAATTAAGATAAAAATCTTCATATATTAATAGGATAACAAATGGATGAATCCCAAACAATATGATAGGATATCGGCAAATTTATCTGTTTAGGGAGTTAAACTCATGGCAAAAAGAAAGAAAAGAGACTTTAAAATTTATCGTTATGAATGCACGATGACAGCTGAAGTCTATAAAACAACTAGACAAGCTCCAAACCCTGATGACTTAGTATCAGTAAATGCTTATTATGAGCTTCACCCTGAAGAAGATGATCGTCCAGAGACGGTAAAGAAGCAACTTGGCGTTGAATAATTAATATTCAACAATTAACGGAGTAAAAATGTCTGACAATCACAGAAAAGTAATTATTATTGGTTCTGGCCCTGCAGGTTATACTGCGGCACTTTACACATCTCGTGCTAACTTGAACCCTCTAGTTTTAGAAGGACATGAGCCAGGTGGACAATTAACAACGACAACTGATGTTGATAATTTTCCTGGTTTCCCTGAGGGAATCATGGGCCCAGAGTTAATGGCAAACATGAAGAAACAAACTCAAAGATTTGGAACTGAGTATAAGCAAACTCATGTTACTAAAGTTGATCTTCAAAATAGACCTTTTACAGTTACTACTGAAGCTGGTGACACATATAAAGCTGATACAATTATTCTTGCAACAGGTGCAAGTGCTAAGTACTTAGGACTTCCTAATGAAAAAGAATTGATTGGAAAAGGTGTTAGTGCATGTGCAACTTGTGATGGTTTTTTCTATCGTGACAAAATTGTACACGTTGTTGGTGGTGGAGACACGGCCATGGAAGAAGCAACATTTTTAACAAAATTCGCTTCAAAAGTGTACGTTGTTCATAGAAGAGACTCATTAAGAGCATCAAAGCCAATGCAAGAGAGAGCTTTTAAAAACGATAAGATTGAATTTGTTTGGGATAGTGAAGTTTCAGAAATTCTTGCAAAAGATAATGGCGTATATGCTATAAAAGTTAAGAATACGAAGACTGGTGAAGAAACAGAGAGAGAAACAGATGGCCTATTTATGGGAATTGGACATAAGCCGAATACTGATTTTCTTGAAGGACAAATAAAAACAGATGATCATGGATTTATCATTACAACAGGCAAGAACCCTGACACTAATGTTCCAGGAGTATTTGCATGTGGTGATGTTCAAGATTCTTATTATCGTCAAGCAATTTCTGCAGCAGGTAGTGGTTGTATGGCCGCAATAAGGGCAGAGAGATTTCTAGAAGAAAATGAATAAATATGAAAAGGGTCTCAAAGAGACCCTTTTTTCATGCTGATTTTTCTAGATATTCATTAACTGAATCAATTGAAACACCGAAATAATTCTCAACCTTTTTAGCTGA
>NZAF01000148.1 GCA_002686115.1 Halobacteriovorax sp.
AGCTCACATAAGTATAAGGGCGGAGATGAATATACCAGAAGAAGGCTTGATAGTGACGAAATTGAAATGTCATCGGGGCTACTCAGAAGTTCAATTCTAAGAACGGTGAAGATTGTTAATACTGTGACAAGATCAGTTGGAACTGGGTTTTATCTTTATGAAACGCCTGACAGTTATGTCTTTTTAACCAATTATCATGTGCTAGGTAGCTCGGATGAGTGTCGAAGAGCCAATCTTCTCATGCTTGACTCTAACTTTGATAAAAAGAGACTTCGCTGTGATAAAGTTCTTGAGATTGGAGATTACTCAACTGGCAGTGATCACATGATCTTTTCAATGAGTAAGGGTAAGAGAACTGAGTTCTTAGCTGAGCTTGATCAGATTACTCATTTTGAAAATGATGCTCAGATTGGGGATGAACTATCAATTGTTGGTTTTGGTGGAGCAAAAATAAATAATAGAAGATTTGATATTGGTGTTTCTGAAGATCAAGATTGTATTCTTCTTGATGTTGGCAAGGATGTAAGCTTTAATAACCTTCTAATGCCATCAATTCTTTTTACTGCCTGTGATATACGTTCTGGAGACTCTGGCTCAGCAGTTTTTAACAAGAGAACTGGAAGTCTTGTAGGGCTTCTCTTTGCAACCTCAAAGCACAAAGACGGTGTGACGAGAGCTGAAATTAAGGACAATCTTGGTCGTTATTATGAGCGTTTTCATACACATTCCTCTTACGCTATTGATATTGAATCGATTAATCTTGAGAAATATAGGTATTAAATATGAAGCTTTTATTCGCCTTTTTTATCCTTTCTTATTCACATGCAAAAATTGTCGATTTAAAACAGTATCAGAGTCCTGTTAAGAATCAAGGTGATAGAAATACATGTGCTTATTTTGCTGTTACGGCCCTTATGGAATCAGCAATTGGGCAAAAATTCGGTCAGTCTGTAGACCTCTCTGAACAGTATCAGATTCACAATGGTAAAACTCACTTCAATGAATATTCTGATAAAGAGTTTGGCTCTACTTATGACATTCTCTTAAACTTTAAGCATCAAAGAGGTTCATATTTAGAAGAATCAATTCCATATCAGTCAAGTTTTTTTGAGCCGGGAAGACCTTGTGCAGATGAGGACCCTTATGATACTTCGACACCACCTTTTTGCTTTTCACAGGACCCATTGATTAAAATGTCTGAAAGTAGAGTATCTTGGGCAGATTTAAATACTGAATCAATTAATGGACTCTTTAGTTATTGGCTCACTCGTTCTGAAAATATTATGAAGCACATGGATGAGGGAAGGGCCGTTGCAATTACCTTTAAAGTCTATGCTCCTCTTTGGGATACTTCACATGTTACGTATACTAAAGAAATCGATCAAAAGTGTGAAAGTGGTGAGCTTGCTTGTTATGGTCATGCTGTTTTATTAACTGGTTATGATAGTGAAAAAGAAGTCTTTTTCTTTAAAAATAGCTGGGGAGAGTCATGGGGAGAAAGTGGCTATGGAACAGTATCCTTTGATTATGTTGATAATTACTCAGATCAACCTTTAACGGCCTGGTTTGGGCGCTATTCTTATTTTAAATTTAGAGATTAGTTAAGGTGATATGTAAATTGGGGGTGATACCTTGTTACCATATCAAAAACTTCAATAATCTGATCAAATGAATGACCCATATTTGATTTGCTAATAAGGTGCGCATTCCAATGTATTGTTAGATTTGGGTCAACATATGTATTTAGACTATCTAATAGGGAGTCTAAGGTATTGTCATAATATGATGGAAATGACAGCATTTTCGAGATTTCTTCATGAAAATTAGTCTCTGTTATAATATCATTGCCGTTTAATACGATTTCTTTTCTCATAAATGCATAATAATCTATTTCTTTAAATGTTGAAAGTTGTTATCATATTAATATGATTAATAAAATTTTAGACTCAACCATTTACTTCAGCTTTGATAGTTCTGGCTTTAAAAGACATGCTAAGTCTTTTGAAGAACTTGATGCTAGAAAGATAAAAGGTAAGAATGTTCTTATTACTGGAGGTACTTCTGGAATAGGACTTTCCTGTGCCCTTGAACTGAGTAAGCTTGGTGCAAATGTCATTGTTACGGGACGTAATGAGGACAAGCTTCAGCATAACTTAAAGGAGAGTTATCCTGAAGAAGATATTGAGTTACAATTTTTAAGATGTGATCTTAATGATTTTTCATCTCTTAAGTCTTTTGTTTCGCAGGTAAAAGATCAATTTGGTAATATTGATGTCTTTATTTGTAATGCTGGTGGAATGCCTGATAAAAGAGAAGTCACAAGAAGTTATGATGGTATTTTTGCTTCTCAGGTTGTGGCGCATTATTTTTTAATTCGTTCGTTCATTGATGAGGAAATACTGATTGATGGTAGTCATGTTTCTATTAATTCATCTGGTGGTATGTACCCTGTTAAGCTTGATCTCGCTGACCTTGCATGGGTTGAGAGGGATTATGATAAGGTTGCTTCTTATGCTATGGCAAAAAGAGCACAGGTCATTATCAGTGAACTGTTAGCTGAAAATTATAAAAATATAACTTTCTCATGTTCACATCCTGGATGGGTGGATACTCCAGGACTAAAGGACTCTTTAAAGTCTTTTTGGGAATTTACAAAAGATAGACTTAGAAGTGTCAGAGAAGGAGCCGATACACTTATATGGCTTGCCACTGTTGGACATAAGATTGAGTCCGGTAAATTTTGGTTTGATAGAAAAAAGAGAAGTCCAAACTTGATACCTTTTACGAAGGTAGACTTTGCTTATAAGTTAAAGCTTAGAAAATTCTTAGAAGAAGAAGTCGAATATATTAAGTCTTTATAAAATTTCAAAATAATAAGGTTATTATGATAAAAATTCATCATCTCAATGATTCACGATCACAAAGAATTCTTTGGCTTCTAGAGGAGCTAGAGCTTAATTATGAAATAATAAAGTATCAAAGAGATAAAGTGACAATGCTAGCTCCAAAAGAGTTAGAGAATGTCCACCCTCTAGGAAAGTCTCCTGTTCTTGAAGATGAAGATTTGGTAGTTGCTGAATCTGGTGCAATTGTTGAGTATCTTTTAAAGAAATATGGAAAAGGTAGTTTGACCTATCCAGAAGATCTTGAACAATCAGTTGATCATAGTTACTGGCTTCATTTTGCAGAGGGAACTCTGATGCCTCCATTTCTTTTAAAGCTCGTTTTTGATAAGATTAATTCTTCTGTTCCATTTTTCATGAAGCCTTTGACAAAGGCAATATCATCACAAGTGATGAAATCCTTTGTTGGTCCAAATATCAAACGTAACTTGAGTTTTATTAATAATAGACTTGAGGATAGGGTATTTCTTTTAGGGGATGATGTGACAGGAGCTGACATTATGATGAGCTTTCCTCTTGAAGCAGGACTTTCAAGAATAGAAGATCAAGACTCATATATTCATATAAGAAAGTATATTGATACAATTCATGCAAGATCTGCTTACAAAAGGGCCCTTGATAGGGGTGGTGAGTATAGTTATAAGTGATGTTTTAGTCCCATACTTGAGGGACTTTTTGAAGTTTTGAAATATCGTAGCCACTTTCTTTAAGTCTTTTTCTAATTGGTATTAGTGTTTTTTCATCTAAAGTTGGTTTTCTGGACATAATCCAAACATAATTTTTGTTCGGAACACCAACAACAACCCACGAGTAGTCAGGTGCTATGTCGGTGACAAGATAATCAAACTTCCAAGGAATCCAAGGTATTTTAATCTTCCAATGAGCATTCGTTTTTTTGTTATAGATTTCACCTTTTTGTGGATATGACTTTATTTCTCCTGTCGGAGAACCTTTTCTCATTGTGAAATCTATCTCAATCTTATCTTCTTTGAAGGTGTATCTTTCTACGGAGTTATAGGCATCGTCTTCAAAAAATGTTGGAATATTTTCAATGACGTACCAAGTTCCTTCATACTTAGTAGGATCAAGATAGTCTACTGAGCTGAAGTCTTGTTTTTCAAACATTGAACATGAAGTAAGTAAAAATGTTAGCATAATAAATATTCTCATTTCTTAATGATACACAATTCTCTTTCAATATGTAAGATGTCAAAGTATTGTCTTGATATTGTATGCCCCCTGAACAACACTCACGATTCCTTGACCTGGGAATGAGTAATCGCCGACATTGAAAATCTCTTGATTCGTTTTGTTGGGAATTAGTCTTAAAAGGCTTAAGGCATTACGGTGCCTTAGTCCGCCAACTTCTCCAAGTGGTCTTTTCGTATAATGATGCCAAGTTAGTGGGGTAGAAACGGAGTCAAATTTAAAGTCTGTTATTTCTACTTTTATATACTTATCAAAACATGCAATAACTAATTTTTTAAAATCTTCTTTTAGTTTGTAATAGTCTTGATCTTTAGATGAGAAACCATCTTTTTCAATATGAGTAGAGACAGTGACTCTCGTCACTCCATCATCATTTTCGTGAGAAAAGGAGTAAAAGAGTGATGATGTTTTAAAAATCTCTTGATCTTTTTCATCAAGGATAACTTGGTGGTATCTTGTGTCGAGAGCGCTCAGAAGTTTAAATGAGAAATAAGCAGTCATAGCTCCCCATATATGACCTTTATCTTGGTTTTTTTTCTTATAATACTTTTTATCACTTGTAGAAAGTATTGATTGTGTAACACTTGGTGGTGTATTGAAGATGATTCTCTTTGTTTTATAATACCCTTTGTTGGTTGTAACATCATAATAGTGGTCGGTTTTTTTTATATTCAAAACTTCTTCCTTTAATTTTAAGATGCCACCATTTTCTTTTAAGTTGTCTGCAAGTTTTTGACATACTCCATACATTCCATTCTCGCTTGAGTATGTATCAGTTGGATAAAGAAAGCCAATAATACCAATAAATGCAGGACAGTCTTTAGACTTTAACTGGGTACTAATCAGGAGCATTTGATCAATGTAGGTGATAAAGTCCTTATTCTCTTTTAATTCTTTTGGTAGGTATTCGTAGAAACTTTTATAAAAAATATCACTTGATGCAATGAGGGATGGGGCAATTTTTAAAAGAGAGACAAGGTCACCTAGACTAGGTAATGGAAAGTTAGGAAATGAATCAAGTGCTTTCCATAGTTTTTTTTCGATACTGATAATCTTATAGATAAAATGTGTCGCATCGTAATTAAAGTTCTCTTTGATCTCTTCAATTAGTTTGTCTGGACAAGCATGATAGTTAAATTCTTTGTCTTTATAGTATGATTTTATGCCTATGTCTTCTTGATGTATTTGTAGATCTATTTTAAGGTCTTTAATGAGCTTTCCTAATGGCCTATTTTCTTTGATACCACTTAGAGTTGTCGCACCCACATCAAAGTATCCTTCTCTTCTTTTAAAGTAGCCTGCACAGCCACCAGGATAGTAGTGAGATTCAAATATGATGACCTTTTCATTTCCTCTTTGTAAAAGGTTTGCGCTAGCAAGTCCTCCCATTCCAGCACCAATGATAGATACATCGTAGACATGTTCATTAAAAGTCTTTTTCACGTGTTTATATTAACACTTTCATCTATAATTAGAGTTATACAGTATTTAGGCGAAAAGGTGTAAGTTATGGAAATCTTAGTTGATAATTTTAAAGACTTTGAACAAAGAGACAGAGCAAACTTTGTTAATTGTCTATCTGGCTTTAAGTCTCTTTGTCTTGTTGGAACTAAGGACTCTCATGGAAATGAGAATCTCGCTCCTATTTCATCTGTTTTTCATTTAGGAGCAAATCCAGCACTTATGGGCATGATTTTTAGACCTCATTCAACTCCAAGGCATAGCCTTGAAAATATATTAGAGTCAAAGTTTTTTACACTAAATCATGTCAATGAATCAATTGTAAAAAATGCTCATCAGTGCTCTGCAAGATATGACAAAAATGAGAGTGAGTTTGATATGTCTTCTCTTTCGGCTGACTATCAAAATGAGTTCTTTGCACCATTTGTTAAAGAGTCAAATCTTAAAATAGCCTTGGAGTATGTGGAACATCAAACATTAGAAGTTAATAATACTGTTCTAGTTATAGCTAAAGTTCTCTTTGTCTATATGCCAAGTGAGGCATTGAGAGAAGATAAGAGCGTTGATATTGAAAAAGCAGGAACCATAACAGTTAGTGGACTTGATTGTTACCATTCGACACAAGAGATCGTTCGTTTGTCCTATGCAAAAAAAGACAAGAAATTAAGAGAGTTGTAAAAAATTATCTTTTACTACTTCATGACTTCTATTTGCGAGATCAGACTTATTCGTGAAACTTTCATGTCTTAATTTTTCATGAAAGATTATTTCAATGTGAATGCTTTTTAAAGAAAGTAGTTTGAAGAAATGACTGAAGAAAGTCATATCACCATACCAACATATGAGATCTCGATTATGGTTTGATACTTTTTTATTATTAATAAATTTATAGTTAATGGTGATTGGATTTACATCTCTTTTTGCCAGAAAACATGATTCAAATAATCCATGTCTAAATCTTAAAACGTCATCTCCGTTTGTACTTGTTGCTTCTGGGAAAATAGTGACAAGGCCACCAGAACTTAAAGTCTCTACTAAATCTCTTAGCTCCTTTTCTCTTTTATTTTTACTTTTTCGATCAACAAACACACAGCCTGCAGCTTGGGCGATATGTCCTAAAAATGGTGTCTCTTTCATCTCAAGACTTGTCACGAACTGAGTATGATAGATCGAAGCAAGACAAAGAATATCAACGTAGGACATGTGGTTAGATACTAAGAGTGCACCATTTTTATCAATATTGCTCTTTCCTATGACAGATAAGCCTATATTAAAAATTTTTAAACAAATAGTTGAGTGTAGAGAGACTATTTTGGCAAGAATATATCTTCCTGTCTTTTGGTGGATAAAATAAATAGTCAAAGAGGGAAGAGTCACTAAAAAAAAAGTGAATACAAGAATTGCAAAAAGTGAAAGCTTAAATAAAAGTCTAGGCATAGAGCTATTATAGCGAAAAATATCTTCTTTTAAATGATCGACTAACATTATAAATATCCATAATTGTAAAAAAATCTATACAAGAAAAGTCTTTGTCATAAGCTGGTGTACTCGCAATTTTTGCACCAGCGCCAAGATAGCTTTTAAGAAGACTTGGGATTTCGGATTTTAGTCTCATAGTATCTGTGATACATGGACCGTTATCAAAATTAATATTAATAGAATATAAAGAAGTCGGTGTAATGTTAAAATTATCGATGACTTTATTTTCTTGCTTTAAATAGTGATACATCTCATGGGCAAGAGAAAATGATTCACTATGAATACTTGTGCAACCAAAAAGATATCTTGTATCTGTCATCAAAGAGTATTGACCAATTCCTTTCCAAAGTAGGTTAATGACCTGACCGTTTCTGTGATGAATGTCAATGCAAGCTCTTCCTAGCTCGAGTAGATTCTCTTTCGTGCCTTTTAAATCTTTCAAATTAAATTCATTTTCAGAGTAAAACTCATTGGAAAAGGCTGAACTTATCATTCGATAGTATCCAATTATTTTTTCATTTTTTTTATCTTTAATAACAAGGTGGTCACAAATTGAGTCAAAATGATCAATTTCTATATTTTCATACTCACTTTCAGCGTGACATTCTTTTACAAATACAGAGTGACGAAAAGTGAAAATTTCATAAAACTCCTCAAGAGTATCAGCTGTTTTCATGAGATAGTTCTCAGTCTCAAAAAAGATATTGATATAAGGAGAATTTGCAGAAAAGCATTTAAAAACCTCATATTTCTCTTCAAAACTTTGAAACGGGTTTTTGATAAGTGATCCGCCAAGACCAATTAGTCCTTGCATCATGTTGCCTCCAAAGGGTGCTTTATTGATATTATGCTAGCAAGGGCACTATCTATTGTAGAATTATGGTATGTTTAAAATTATGTCAGGAAGTTGTTAGCTCTAACCTGAGATGATCTTTTCAAATTCAGGCTTAAGCTGAGGAAACTCTTGTGAAGCTTCTTCAAGGTAATCATTTACTGCCTTTTCATTAAGACCAAGCTCAATAGATCTTTTTAGGATTATTTGATAAATCTCTGGTGATTTTAATCCTGTTTTAATTGCGTCTTGTGCATTCTTTAAAGATTGCGAGGGAGCAAGTGTCGCATCATCAGCTAATATTTCAAGGATTTTTATCGTTTTGTTTTTAGGGAATTTACTTTTTGCTCTTTCAAGAACTTTTTGTGTGATTGCTTCATTGTTTGAAAGAATAAGTGTATTTATGAGTGAAGCAAAGACAAGTGGTTTGTCTTCACATACAACGGAAGCTTCTTCCATGAGTTGGAAAGCTCTTTGAACGAGAGTGTCATCAACCTCTGATGTTCCTTCAAGTTTATCTTTGATAATTTTCTTACCATAGATTGCTAGAGAGGCTGAAATATAGTTTTTCATATCACGATCAGGCTCATCTACATTTTTAAAAGCTTGATGATAATTTAATATATCATCGTATTGTGCATTAGCTACTGATACCCATGCAAGGTCAGGAATCATTTCAGGGTTAACTGGAAAGTTCTCAGATAATTTCTTGCTAATTTGGTAAGCACGAGCTCTCTCTTTTAAGCTTATGTAAATATTAAATAGCTCTTTTAAAGAGTTATAATAAGTCGGATTAAAGTGTAGGCTTTTCTCAAATGAGTCTTTAGCAAGCTCGAGTGCTTTGTCACTAAGGTGAATCATTCCTTCAAGATATAATGCTTCAAAAGGTTTTGGATCAGCCTTTTTTGCTTTTTTTAAGAAAATGAGTGCTTTATCAAGATCAAATCTCATATGTTCTCTAGCTGCTTCAATGAGAACCTTATACTCACTTGGTGCAGACTTTGGCAGTATTATTTTCAAAAACTCTGTTTGTAGAGAAGTGACTGTAAAAGGTAAGATAACTGCTGCATCAATTTCAGACTGGGCAAGTCGAGTCACAGAGTCAACAGAATCATTTTCTGTTAGAAGAATGAAGCCATTATCAAGTCTATTAGGATGTTGCTTTAAATGAAGCTCTAGAATTTCTTTATAGGTACCATCCTCTAACTTATCAAGACAGATGATGTAGTTAGGCATCATGTCTTTCATGATATCAAGAGCATTTTCCGCAGTTTTTGAGAATTTAACATTTTTCCTAGCAACGGCTGACTTTTGTAGCATTTTTTCAATAGCTGTTTTACCTGCTACAGTAGGTTCAACGACTAGGAAGAGTTTATTTTTAAGGTACGCTTTTATTAGCGCTTGAGCTTTAGCATCCATAATTATTCTCTATATTTTGCAAAAAGTTGGCTTACATTTTCTTGTTTCTTCTCTATTGCATCAATCATTGACTTCCAATACTCCATGACCTTATCAGTGAGTTTTAAAGTTACTTCAGCAATTTGTTCATCAATTAAGCTGAACTCTTCAATCGTGCCATGAAGAACCATACACTTTAATACACTTCGATCATTTGGCATTTTTTTTAAAACTCTTAATTGCTTTTCATTTTTAAAAACAAATAATGAAAGGTGATGTCCTTTGGAGCATGCAGAAGGAGGTACTAAGAGAGTAATATGTTGATCATCGGCCAATATGATTTTAATATCTCTATATTTTAAGCAATCAGACTGGCTCGTCTCATTAGAAAAAATAACATATGATTGAGTTAAGTTTTTTGTAACAAGTGTTATATGATCAGGACTCATATTTAATGCTTCCTGGTTGTTTTTAGAGTTTTCATTTTTATCAATAAAATATACATAAGAAGATTTTATTTTAATTCTTAAGAATTGCAAGAGGTTCTTCTTTTCTGATGAAATCGATCTTAGACACGTAAATTTGATGGAATTAATTGGTTATTGTTTGATTTTCATAAATTATTGGCAAAAATGATAATTAAAAAAATCTAACAAACTTATTGACGACTTAAAACGTCCCTCATTACAATAATTACAATTAATAACCAAAAGACGGAGTTTTTATGGCTAAGAAAAAAGCAACAAAGAAAAAAGCTGCTAAAAAAACAGCAAAGAAAAAAGAAATGCTATTAGTTGGATCTAAGACTAAAGAAGCACTTAAAGGTAAGGGTTTCAACGTATCTTCTGATACTTTAGATGCACTAAATGAAGCAGTTTACAGACTAGTAGCTGACGCTCAAATGAGATGTGAAGCTAATGGTAGAAAAACAATTAGACCATACGACGTTTAATTAATTTTTTAGACTTAGTCTTAAATATAAATGGCCCAAAGCATTGCTTTGGGCTTTTTATTATGTGCTATTCGTTTAAATGCTCTGTTTGAGCCCCATCTGACATTCTTTTTACAGTGTACATACCTTTTTTGATCTCATCTTCCCCAAGAAAGATAACATTTTTAACGAGTCTTTTGTTGGCATAATTCATCTGCTTTTTCATTTTTGCACTACTTGGATAAACTTCTACTGTGTGACCTTTGTCTCTAAGTTTATTTGCAAGTTCTAGGTAATTCACACGGTGATCATCTGAAAAATTAATAATCATATAATCAAGTGAGTTATCAATATTTTCAAAAAGTCCTCTCTCTAGCATAAGATCATAAACTCTATCAGCTCCAAATGAGATTCCAACACCAGACATATCCTTTAGTCCAAAAACATTTGTAAGATCATCATAGCGACCTCCAGATCCTATTGAACCCATGCTTCCATCATCTGGCTTTACCTCAAAAATACAACCTGTGTAGTAATCTAGACCTCTTGCTAAAGTTGGGTCAAAGTCAATAATCTCAATTCCTGTAGCCTGACAAAGCTTTTCAAGAGTCTCAAGTTCTTCAATCCCTTGCATTCCTAGAGGTTCAT
>NZAF01000149.1 GCA_002686115.1 Halobacteriovorax sp.
GGCCAATTTTTTTCGCTAATTTATTCGCGGATTTTTTATCAAGTCCGACAAAGTTTGGAACCTGACCTTTTACATGAGCTACTGATCTTCTAGACCTTCTAATTTTAAGCTCTTTAAAGGCATCATCATTTTTAAATTCTTCATCCTTTGCAAGCTTATTAAATTCTTTATTCTTATAAAGGATATATTCTGTAACTTTTTTCACGATAGGTGCAGCTACGGTATTACCATAGTAACTCTTTCCCTTCGCAGGTTTATCAATATATGCAAACACGACAAATTTCTTTTTTACCCCTACTGGATATCCAATAAAGCCTGGGATGTAACCATGATAACCACCTTTACCATTTGACCTTTGAGCAGTACTTGTTTTACCCGCGATTTTAAAATATGAAATTCTAGCATTGGTCCCAGTTCCATCCTCTACTGTTTTGATCATAATATTAGTCATCTCTTGTGCAAGACGAGGCTGTAGAACACGAACCTTTTCTACTTCTGCACCCGGCTCAACTTTTAAAATCGTCGGCTTAATATAATGTCCACCATTAGCAAAAGGAACATATGCAGCAAGCATCTGTATTCCAGTTGTTGCAACTCCTTGACCAAAACTAATGTTACTTAGTGACAGTGGTGAAACATTCTTATCTTTTGTAAATATACCTCTCGATTCTGCCGGAAGTTCAATTCCTGTTTTCATGCCAATCTTAAATTTATCAAGAGTGAGTTTAAGTTTTGGAAAAGTTAAATCAAACGCAATTTTTGTTGTACCAACATTTGAGCTATACTTTAATATTTCTTCTACAGACAACCATTCAAACTTCTTATCAGACTCTGCTTCTGAAATCATATGTCCCTCAACAAGAAGTCTTCCATGATCTAAATAATAGTTTGTATCTGGCCTTACGATATTATTTTCAATAGCCGAAGCAATAGTAAAACTCTTAAATGTTGAGCCTGGTTCAAAAGGATCACTTATAAAAGAAAGTTTTCGATGAATATTTTCAGAGTCTGAAATATCATTTGGATCAAACGTGGGATAATTTGCAATGGCCAAAACTTCACCAGTTTCAGCATCCATTACTCCAATACCACCTCTAAAAGCATCGTACTCTTCTACAGCTTCTTTAAGTGTTTTCTCTGATATAGCTTGAATATCTTTATCGATACTCAGATAAATATCGCTGGCATTACCCTGAACTTCCTCACTTACAAAGCGTACTGGTCTGCCCTTATTATCAATAATGTACTTCATGAGCATCGGCTCACCTTTAAGCTTCTTATCAAATTGATGCTCAATTCCTGCAAGACCGTTATTATCGACACCAACAAAGCCCAAAACCTGTGATGCTAATTCATGATTTGGATAAAGTCTTTTTGGGATCTCTTCGAAGTAAACCCCCTTAATAGACTTCACAAGGTCTAACTGCTCTTGAGAGAGTTCAATCTTTCTAGCGACCCATGTAAACCTATTACGTGTTTTTAATTTTTTCTTAAGTTTATAATAACTTGTCTCTGGTAAAAATTTTGTAATTTCTTTCAACTTTGAAAAGTCTTTAACTTGATTTGGAATTGCAAAAATACTGTAAGTTCTCACATTGATGGCAAGAGGCTCACCTTCACGATCAAAGATACGCCCACGCCTTGGATAAACTTTTCTCTCCCTAAAGAATTGTCTTTTTGACTTGGAAATTAAATGCTCTTTATCAACAACCTGAACTCTAAAGGCTTTAAAGACGATTGCTACAAAACACAAAGAAAATATAAGACCTACGAAATAAATTCGTTTTTTTAATTCCATCATCCTCTCTTAAGGAATCACAATAATTTGATTCTTTCGTGGCTGTCTTAGATTATAGGTTCTTGCAAGCTTTCTGAGATTCTTTACTGAAAGGTGTTTGGCTTTCTTTGCCTTAAGCTCCTTACCTTCAATTTTTACTTTTTCGATATCTTTTTTTATCGAAGCTATTTTATAATTCATCTCAACTGTTTTCATTCTAAATAATACAAAGAGAACAGTTATTATTATCAAACTTAAAAAGATGGGAAGTCCCTGAGCACTTAAAAAAATTGCTCGAATTTTCTTTTTAAAGTCATTCTGATTTTTTGCGCGAGACCTAGATCTTGATGCAGCCATAAGTTAAACCTTCCTAGTTTTTTACCTATCAATTTTAGAGAACTGAGCATATTTATTCTTACTTCTTTTTTGCTCAACCCTTTTTATCACTCTTAACTTAGCACTTCGAGATCTTGAGTTTTCATCGATCTCTTCTTTAGAAGGAATCACAGGCTTCTTTGTCAAAACTTCAAACAAGACATCCTCTCTTGCCGCCAATTTATTAAAGACCTGCTTCACAATTCTATCTTCTAAAGAGTGAAAGCTTATAACAACTATTTTACCATGCATTTTCAAAAATGGCACGATTTGATCAAGAACTTTTTCAAGAACTTCTAATTCTCTATTAACTTCTATCCTCAAGGCTTGAAAAGTTTTCGTTGCTGGATGTATCTTTCCATAGCGCAGTTTTGCTGGATAGGACTCTCGAATCAATTCAGCTAATTCGACGGTGGTTTCTATAGGGGCAACCGATCGTTTTGCTACGATATTCCTTACAATTCTCTTATAAAACTTCTCTTCGCCATAATCACGAATGATTTTTCCAAGTTCATATTCACTATAATCATTTATAATATCTCGAGCTGTTTTGATATTGTCGTTATCAACATCCATTCTCATATCAAGAGGAGCATCGACTCTAAATGAAAATCCCCTTTCACCAGAGTCAAAGTGGTGACTAGAAACTCCCAGGTCCATAATTACACCGTTAAATCCACAACATTCTTCAACAAGTTCTTTGAAATTTTCGTTTACAACTGTTTCAAAGTTTTCAAAGTTTGAATCTACTAAAAAACATCGCTCACTCATTTTCTCATTCTGTATTCTATTTCGACCATTCTCCAAAGCTTCTGGATCTTGATCAAATGAGATAACTCGACTTTTGTTATTTTTGTTTAGTAAAGCAAACGTGTGCCCACCGGCACCAAAAGTAAAATCAGAAAATAAAAGCTTTTCATCTTCTTCAAAATCTTGAAAAAGATAATCAATTGATTCTTTATTAAGGACAGAATAGTGCTCAGTATAATTCATTATTTTAAAAGAACCTCAACCCATTCTTGTTGTTCATTAGTCATCAACTCTTTAGGAGTCATTACTCCAAACCTATTTTCTTTTTCAAACTCAATAGGTCTTTCAACTAAATCTGGTAGTAAAGAAAGTATTAGCTTTTGTGCCTTCTCATTATTTTGGCCCATAACTTTCATAATTTCTTCAACAGTACAATGCTCTTCTTTCCAACAGTCATAATCAGTCACCATTGCAATCGTTGCATAAGCAATACCTGCTTCTTTAGCAAGATATGACTCTGGAACATTGGTCATGCCAATAACATCTGCGCCAAAAGATCTGTATAACTCTGACTCTGCTCTTGAAGAAAACTGAGGACCTTCAATACAAAGGTATGTACCACCCTGATGAGCTTGTAATGACAACTTATCACTATGCTCTTTAATTCTATCTTGAAGAACTTTTTCAACAGGATATGCACAAGATATGTGAGCAACAACACCATCACCAAAGAAAGTTCTCTCTCTTTTCCCCTTTGTCCAATCAATAAATTGTGAAGGCAAGACAAAATCCGTTGGTGCATGCTCTTCTTTTAAAGAACCTACTGCTGAAACGGAGACGACAACATCAACGCCTAAACTTTTTAATGCATATATATTTGCTCTGTAATTAACTTCGTGTGGAAGAATCTTATGCCCTCTCGCATGACGAGCTAAGAAGAAAAATGTATGACCTTTAAGTTTACCCTCAATAATATTATCTGATGGTTTACCGAAAGGTGTTACCACCTCATGTTCTCTAACTAGTTCAATTTCGTCTAAACTATAGACTCCACTTCCACCAATAACGCCAACATTTGCCACATCATCCTCCAATCCAAGCGTCTCACTTGACGAGACTTCTCAATTAATGACAAAATTCTACTCTTTACGGCTCAGTGTTTCAATGCTTGTAAAGAAATAAAATGAAATAGGAAAGAATTTGGATCGACACTTAAAACTCAATCAAAAATTCTATGATCAGATTGATAAAATCAAGTCTAAGACTATGAGATATCGCTCACACCTTGAGCGATCGAAGTCACATCTAGAGATTGCTAGAACAATTTCAAAAGAAGATATCTTCGATAGACTTGGAGCTCTTAAAGAAAATCCAAGCCCTAAAGATGTTATCTACCTCTTTAGAAACTTATTAAATTCTGGTGTTTGGATAAGTCGATCAACATACAAATATATTAGCGCCAGTATTAATTATACAGAAAAAGGTGACAACCAAGTTCTAAATGAAGATGAGATTGAAATTATAAAAGCAATCTCAGAGGGAAGAGAACTAGAAAACTACAGTGAAGAGGAAATATTTCGAGTTATCTTCAACGAGATGGAATACTCTCACTATTTTCCAGATCATGAGAGCTTACTTCAAGTGCCTAAAACTGATATTACTATCGTACTAGTCTCTGGCGTGTTTAATGAATTATTTTCTACAGCGGCTTTTGAACGAGCAGCGATTCATATGCATAAGAAGTATGGGATTAAATTCTATGCGCCTGAAGTTAATGGCTTCAAATCCTCTAAATACAATAGCAAATTACTTGAGAGACAACTCAGTAAATACATAAGTGAAAATAAAGATGAAACATTATGGTTAGTGGCCTTCTCTAAAGGTGGGCTAGACTCTCTTCACTTTCTTGCACAAAACAATTCTTTTGCAAAAGAACATATTGTTGGTTTATCAACAATTGCTAGCCCTATCATGGGCTCAGATCATTTAAATCATACTCTTTTTAAAGTATTAAATGGAGTGCATCACTTCTCTAAAACTAGAGTATATCAAATCCTTTCACAGAAAAATGATATCATGGCCAGAGAGTTTCAAAAGTCGATCTCATCGACTTACCAAAGACCATGGCTGAGAAAGAACTACGAAAACCTTCCTAAAGATATATTCTACACAGCACTTGGGTTTAAGAGCGAATGGTATGAGAGTCACTTCTGGATGATTCTTACTAAAATACTTTTTCAATCAAGTTCTAAAAATGATGGAGTCGTTGATACGACAAACTCACTTTTTCCAAAGTATTTTGAAGAAGCTCACAATCTTGGAATACATGAGGGACACCACCTTGTGGGCACAAGATCTAGCTTCTTTTGCCAAGAAGCTCTAATCGAATCATTGTTGATTTTTGTGAATTACAAAAAACTATTAAAATAGTTTTCTAGCTCTTCAGTCCACCCTTTAGATTTAAAAGAACTAATTTACTTATGGCCTTAAGCGTTTCAAAAACTCCATCACCCTTATGAGCAATAGAATCAAACGAAGGTTTCCCTAATGAGTTTAATGTTTCGTTGATATCATCACTTGAAGCAATATTTGGAAGATCACGCTTATTCCACTGAAAAACTATTGGGATATTATCGATATCGTAGCCCTGCTCCTTAAGATTTGTTTCAAGACTTTTCAAGCTTTCGATATTTGCTTCCATTCTCTCAAGCTGGCTATCGGCTACAAAGACAATGCCATCAACACCTCTAAGAATAAGTTTTCTAGAAGACTCATAAAATACTTGTCCAGGAACAGTATAGAGGTGAAAGCGAGTCTTAAAGCCTCGAATTTCTCCAAGGTCTAATGGTAAAAAATCAAAGAAGATTGTCCTTTCATTTTCTGTATCAAGGCTGACCATATCACCTTTAGCGTCTCCAGCAGTTTTTTTATAAATGTATTGAAGATTTGTTGTCTTACCACCAAGACCTGGTCCGTAGTAAACAATCTTGCAATTTATTTCTTTCGTATTGTAATTAACAAATGACATAATTAGCCTACCACGCTTCCAAAGAGCTGATCCATTTCATCATCTGAAATATCATCAAAAAGAAAGTCTTCTTTTTGTCCCTCTACTCTGTTTTCTAAAATATAATCTTCAAGAGCACTCTTTAATCTTCTAAATTGTGATTTTATCTTTCCTGGATTGTCATGACCACTATAGATATATGAAATCACAAGATCATCTTCTGTATCAACTTTTAGGATATAAAAACCCGAACTAGATGTATCAAAAGAAAAACGATAGTCACTTGAATCAAGAGCACCAAAAACTTTAATGATATTCTCTGCCGCCTGCCAAGAAGCTGCAGCAAGTGCACTTAACGTACTATCAGTCCAACCCTTTTCGTGAACTTCATACGAAACTAGAGGAATTCCATCAGGTCTAGAAACAATAATTGCCCCTTTATCAAAGAAGCTCTCAAGGTTCTCAGTATTAAAAAAATCTCTTAATAATCCTTCAATCATTCCAATCTCTTTTACATTCTTTTTTTATTCTCAAGTGCTTTTGATATCGTCATTGAATCAAGATACTCAAGGTTTCCACCCATTGGTATACCAAAACCAATACGGGTTACTTCTATATCATCTGATAAGAGTTCATTTATATAATTACAAGTAACATCACCTTCAACAGAGGGACTTATTGCGAGAATTACATTCGTAATAGACTTTTCTTCTATTCTTCGAGCTAGTTTATCAAGTCTTAAACTCTCAGGCCCAACACCCATAAGAGGATTCAGTACACCGCCAAGAATATGATAAAGTCCTCTATACTCTCCACTTCTTTCAATCGCTAAACAGTCTGTGATTGTTTCGACAACACATATTTGTCCACTTCCATCGCGATGAACATCTGTACAAATTGAACAAAGTTCATCATCTGAAAATGCACCACATTCAGCACAGTTTTTTATGCTAGCCATTTCTCTTATTGCATCTGAAAAAGCAAGAAGATCATCTTGATTCCACTTAGTCATGTTTATCACATTTCTTAAAGCAGACTTTTCTCCGATTCCAGGAACCTTAGAAAACATCTCACTAGCATTTAAAATTTTCTCAGGAAGTTTCACTATATATTATTCCTTAAAAAAGACCTGGGATATTCATACCACCAGTGACTTTATTCATTGCTGATGAAACCATATCTTGAGATTCTTTTACCGCTTGGTTAACACCAGTTAAGAGAAGCTCCTCAAGAGTTTCAACATCATTTGGATCTACAGCTTCCGGATCAACCTTAAGCTCTAGTATCTCTTGTTTACCATTAATCTTAATTTTTACAGCACCGCCACCAGCAGAAATATCAAGCTCTCTTGTTTCAAGCTCTTTTTGAAGCATAGAGATTTTCTGTTGCATCATTTGCGCTTGTCTCATTAAGTTATTCATTCCCTTTGCCATAATATACTCCTAATTTCCTTTATTTAATCTCACTTTATCAACAGAGCTATTAAAAATAGATTCTGCATGCTTTATTATTGGATCTTCAGATATCATCTGTTCAGTTTCCATATCTTTTCTTTTTTCTTCTTCTACCTTGATTTCAACTTTAGACTTAAAATTTTCATTTTGTGCTCTCACCTTTTCAACGAGCGTAAGATTGCACTGAACTTGATCAGCAGTTAAATCAAAAAAGTTCGCCAAGTTATTCTTAAGCTTCTCAAATGATTCTGGCTCATTAAGGTAATCAAAAAACACTTTAGCACTTTCAGGAAATCCAAGATCAACAACGAGAGATGAATCGGTATAAAGAATTGGTTGTAAGAGATTTCCCTGCTCTAAATTAGATGCACTTGCTGGTGATGTTGAAAATAAATACTCACTAAAACCTTCCCAGCTTTTATTCTTTTCTGGCACTGGTTGCGGCGCTTTCTCATCTGTACCTTCAACTGCCTGTTTATTCTCAGAGACAGTCGCTATTTCTTCATCTTTAGTTTCAACAATTTCTTCTGAAGAAGACTGCTCTTCTTCATTCTTAACATCAATCTCAACTTCAATTTCTTGATTTAAAGTTTGTGTATTTTCAGAAACAGGTGAAGGCTCAGTTTTATTCTCATTATCAACCACAGGCTCACTCACTTCAGTCGAAGTCGTATCTGAACTCATTGATTCTTTATTCTTTTGAGAACTAACAGTATCTAATTTTTCACTTTTTTTTTCTACAGCTGATGAGGTGACTTCCTGAATGAAGTCATGACGAAGAGCAATTTTTCTAAGAACAATCTCTGTTGCGCTTTCTGGAACCAATGACTCTAACGACCAAGACACATCTTGAGTAATTGCTTCATACATCCAATACATCTCTGCCCTGCCGACCGATTCAAAGTCTTCTGCACTGATGACATCTGCGACAATTTCAATCCTATTAACATCCTTTGCCATAATAATCGAAAAGCATGCATCTAAAACAGACTTCACGATACTATCAAGGGAGGTATTGTATGATAGAGCATCCCTATAAGAACGAGATACTTTATTAATATCTGCATTGATAATTCCAGAAATAATTTCTCTCACTGTTTCAGTCTTCGCGACACCAAGCGCCCTTGCAAAAACCTCGTCAGTAATTTTTTGATTTAGAGAAAAGCTTAAAACCTGATCTAGCAATGATAGCGTATCTCTAAAAGATCCATTTCCAAGCTCAGAAAGTTTTTTAATTAACTTTTCATTTTCAAAGTTAATATTTTCCACTTGAGCTATGTTTTTTATATGAAGAACTAGATCTTCAACAGAAGCATTTCTAAATTCAAACCTCTGACATCGAGACAAAACTGTACCCAATAGTTTATTTGGCTCAGTTGTTGCCATCAAAAAGATTGCATGCTCAGGAGGTTCTTCAAGTGTTTTCAAAAGAGCATTAAAAGCACTTGTTGAAAGCATATGAACTTCATCAATAATATAGACTTTATACTTTCCGGTAGAAGGTAAGTACTGAACATTTGAAATAAGGTCTCTAACGTTATCGACGCTATTATTACTTGCACCATCAATTTCTATAACGTTCATAGAACTTGAACTTTCAAAGTCTTTACAAGGACTACACTCGCCACACGAGTTCTCACCATCTATTCTGTTTTCGCATCTTAATGCCTTAGCAAAAATTCTTGCGACTGAGGTCTTACCAATCCCTCTCGTTCCAGAAAAAATATAAGCGTGTCCTGTCTTGCCCTCCTTCAAAGAGTTTTGCAACGACTTCGTGATATGAGCCTGACC
>NZAF01000150.1 GCA_002686115.1 Halobacteriovorax sp.
AATGCCCGACTGTGGCATAAGACAAGTGATCATTTATGTATAAATAAGTAGTTAGAGCACGGTTTCGTGTTGTCAGGATTTTGAATCAAACCTACAACTTCTTTCATACTAAGAAACTAGTAGTTTAAAATCAAATAACAATATTCTCGACCCAGTTCATCTAGTTTGATAGATTTAAATTATTATGAAAACTTTAGAAAAAGTAGCATTCGTATTATCCTTAATATATCTTAGCTCATGTTCCACTATGGGAAAATTTATGCCTAAACATATTATAAATTTAACGAACTTAAAGGGTGACTACTACAGTAGGTATAGAGATTTTTTTAATAAATTCTCTCGTTTTTGTAGCATTGAAGAAATAGACGAGTTTCAAAAGCAACTTAATGATGAAGAAAGTAACCAATTATTTAAAGCTAGTAAAGAATTGGAAGCGAAGATTATTAAAATATCAGAATTAATAGAGAATAAATTAAATATATCCCCTAAAAACATTGAAGTTATTTTACTGAAGGGATGTGGAAAAACTGATGCTTTCGCTCTTTCCGGAGAAATGAATTATGTTTTTTTCGATCTCAATACTTTATTAAAACAAGGGCGCCTAAACTCTATTCCTGATAGCTTTGTAGCCCATGAACTTATTCATGGCTATCATTTAATGTTCTCATCTGAGTTTGATCCGGTAAAGTACAAAAGTAAAGAAGATAAGCTTTTAAAATATATGCTGACTGAAGGTTTTGCGACTTTTGCTTCACAGTTTATAACAGGAGAATCAAAGGCTTTAGTTTTTTGGGGAGATATTCTTAGTCAGGACGAATATAAAAGCTGGGTTCTATTTTCAAAAGAAAACAAGAAGGGGTTTTCCAAAAGAATTAACGATTATTTATTTCAAGATAAGTCTGATAAAAAACTTATTCAAGACCTTTTCTATGTATTTGAAATGAAAGATCTCTCTAAAAAAAGGTCTGGTTATTTTTATGGATACGAAATAGTAAAAGAGTTCTTTAAAGAAAATAAGCTATCATTTAATTTCACGTATTCAGAACTTAGAGGACATGCCTTGAGTTATTTTGGACTCAAAGACCTTAAGAAATAGTATTTAACACTAGAGCGTTATTCAATAAAGATTAAGTTTCTCTTTTAGTTGGTAGATTGGACAACCTATCAATCAAAATAAACTATTGAAATCAAAGTGTTTTACAGTATGGACATTATTCAATTTATCGGTTTTGTGTTTAACAAATAAAATCGTCCTATACAAAAGTCATTCTCTCGAAGTTAGTCAATTCATATGGAAACTTAATTCTTGGTTACTAACCAAAGAAACGTTGTCTTTTAATTAATTGAATTTCGTAGTTTTTTAAAAGTTTTTCACGATAGAAATTCAAGCCATGTTCATTTAGAACAGGCTCTTTAATACTCTTAGCTTCAGAGGTTGCCCCATCAAAATTTAATATGACAGACTCTATTTTATCTCGAAGCTCTCTAGAGTCATTTGTCATATATGTTGAAACAGCTTTCCCGTAACTAGTTAGTAATTCTTCTGTTGCAGCATTTCTATTTGCGATGATCGGAATACCTTTTAAAAGAGCTGTAATTGTATAATCTTCAAGAGGTAGAGGGGTTGCATAGCTCATCCAAACGTCTGCACTAATATCAGAGACTTGAATATCATCATGAAAGTGTAAAAAACTTCGTAGCTTAAATTCATCAGCAATTGCTTCAATTTCAGTTCTAAGGACGTTCTCACTCCACTTTTTAGAAGTATATAAGTGTAAGTGACAGCTCTTTGTAAGAGAGCGTTTTAGATTGATTGACCATATTGAATTAAGGCAGGTTTTTATATCATCTAGTTCTGTTTGATCTTCATTAACAAAGATACCTAAATTCCAGACATTTTCATCAAGGTTATTAGCTTTAGACTTTATTGAGGTTTCATCAAGCCCAAGACCAGAGAAGTATATCTTTCTCTCGGGCACAACAAGATGATCACTTACACTATCTACCATCTCTTTTACTGGAATATAGACAAGATCAACTCTCGACATTAAAGACTTAAACCAATACTCACGGTAATTCTTTAAAACTTGTTCACTGGCCGTAAAAAAGAGAGCGACTCTAGGATTACGTCTTAAAAAGTATGAAGTCGGCCATACAAAATTTAAATCATAACAGTGAACCACGTTTATATCTAAGCGTTCAATCGTTTCTTTAAGGATTGAAAGTTTGTACCATTTTATAAACTTAAGGTGTGTTCCAGCTTTATGATAAATGCAATCAAAGCCATAAGACTTTGCTTTTAAATCTAGTAAAGAGTTTTTTAAACAAAAGATAAAAACGTTATGGCCTACATCTTTTAAGATCTTAGCATCCCTTAGAATCATTCTTTCTTTGGTTCCAAAACAAAGAGAAGAAGAAAGATAGAGTATATTTTGCTGATTGCGTAGGATGTCCAACTTACTTACCTGGCCTATAATCGATAAGCTCGCCTTTAACAGAGCCGATCTTAACCTTTGCCTCAAACTTTAAAAGTCTTTTTAAAGAATCTTTAGAGAACCAAAAGACAATATCTCCACGTTTCTTTAAAACCCCAGGAAATTGTGTAACAGCTTTAACTTTAAAGGTCTCTACATCTTGTCCAAGAATTTCAATCTTCTCTGTGCCGACAACCTCCGCTTTTAAAAGCCAAACCTTTGTCCGTGTCACCATAGGAAAACCAAACTTATATCCCACCTTAAGAGGTAGTCCTCTCACAAAAAAGAGTGCAGAAAAAGAGTCCGTAAAGAAGCGTGGAATATACTTCTCTTCACTCTTCTCTTTTACTTTACCTTCTTTAAGTCTTTTATAATAAAAATATGTTTTTAACTCTTTTTCATCAAATAATTGGACATCATCAACGTTTTGTCCGGACTCTCTTTGGCGCATTTCATATTTTATTGGAAAAAAGTTTTCCTTAGATATATAAGTTGTCAGCGTATTATTTAATTTATAAATATTTTCAAAGTATTCTGCAGACTCCATTTTTGCTTTTAGCATAAAGGCATCTTTACCTGCGACTTCTAAGTCATCGACGATTTCAATAGTTGCAGTTCCTGCCCTAAAAATTGTCCAAGAGATATCAAAAGTAAACTTCTCTCCTGAGTAGTATTTCTTATTTTGACTCTCCCAGAATTTTTCATATCTTTTATTATATTTCTTAAAAGCTTCTGGGTAGTCGTCTCTTTTCCAAGGAACAATGAATTCTTCCTGAGGCTTCTGAACTACCTCTTCTTTCTTTGAGAGTTTTTTTTCTTCAGGCTTCTCTTTTATTACTTTCTTCTCTACTTCTTTTTGAATGACTTTTTTTTCTTCTTTTGATTTTATCGATGGTTTTAGTGTTTTCTCTTTATGATTAGCAGACTCATTTGGAGCATCATCACTATCTTCTTTTTTTTGCTTATCTTTTTTTACAATAGAAAATTGTTTGATTTTGCCTTTTTTTAGCTTAAAAACTTTTTCGATATCGACTTCAGTTCCAGGATCTTCAAGAACATTCTTTCCTGCACAACTAATTATTAAAAAGAGTATTAGATATAAAAAGTTTTTCATTTTATCCTTATAAAGTTTAGAGATCATCTCTTAACTACAGAGTCTACGAGATCTTTAATCTCTCTTTCCCCTTCTTCAAATACTATATTAATATCAATATATAGTATTTCTAGGCTTTGACTCACTTTCCTTATTTTAACAATATCTTTTTCTGTCGTTAACAAGTATAACTTTTCCTTCTTCGAGACGCTGAGTAGTTGCTCAATTTCCTCAGATGTATAAAAATGATGATCTGGATAAAAATACTCTGCTTTAACAACTGCTCCTAAACTCTCAAGTAGCCCAGTAAAGCTATTTGGTGATGCAATTCCCGTCACGGCCATGACATTTTTGCCACTTAGTTCAGAAACTTCTAACACATTTTGATAAGCAATATTCTTGACACTATTAGGTACGTATTTGATTTTTGCTAATGGTACATCAACAAGACAATACTTCTTTAACATCTTTTCTAGTTTATTAAGATGCTCTAGTGACACAAGGTCCACACGCCCAAGAATAATTGCATCAGCATCTTTCAAGGCTGTTAATCCCTCTCTTAAATATCCTGTTGGTGGGGCTGAATACTGTTCAAGAGGTAAGGTCGCATCAAACAAAACAAAATTAAGATTTCTAGCAACTTTCAAATGTTGATGACCATCATCTAATAGTACAATATCAGGTTTCTCTTCTTCAAAGTAATAACGTAGATTTTGACTACGGTCTCGACCAACAACGACTGATGAATCTTTTAAATGTCGGCAGATGACTAATGCCTCATCACCATACTCATATGGATTATAACTTAAAATATTCTTTGACCTTATGATCCCACTTTTCTTCTCTAATTTACCTTTATAGCCACGAGTTAGTACCATGACTCTCTTATTCTTATCATTAAGGTACTTGCCTAGCCAAAGAGTAAAAGGAGTCTTCCCTGTTCCACCTAATGCTAAATTCCCAATACTAATAACAGGGACTTTAAAATTATTCTGCTTAAAATAACCAACATCATATAAGAATCTTCTAAGTCGATAAACCATCTCCCAAAGAATACTAATGGGATAGAATATTCTTAAGAATGGACGCACAAGTTTAAGATTCATATGCCTCCTCTACTTTATTTAAAAGTGTTGCCGGCACATCGATATCATCTCCGCTAATAAG
Source organism: Halobacteriovorax sp. (assembly GCA_002686115.1). Taxonomy (GTDB): domain Bacteria; phylum Bdellovibrionota; class Bacteriovoracia; order Bacteriovoracales; family Bacteriovoracaceae; genus Halobacteriovorax_A. The sequence goes on from NZAF01000150.1 coordinate 4,735, forward strand.
TTTTAACGTATGATTAAGTGTCTTAACTTTATCTTGGTAATAACTAGGCTCACTAAGTAATTTATCAAGTTCTTTTTCAACATTAAAAGAAGAGAATCTTTCTGCGATAAGTTCTTTAAAGACTTCTCTTTCATGGACGATATTGGCCAAGGAGATAAAACCACGATAAGAAATAAAATTTTCATAGATAAAAGTATTTAAAAGACCACCAGCATAACCGACGATAGTTGGAAGTGAAAAAAGTGCTGTTGCCAAAGTAACAGTTCCACTTGCGGCTAAACAGATGTGTGATTTTTTCATTGCTGTGACAAGATCATCATCACTAAAAATTTCATCAAAGTATGATAAGTAAGGTTTAAATAATTCAACATTAACACTCTTAGACTGTACGAGAATAAGTCTTATCTCAATTCCCTTAGATTTCTGTTGTTTTAAAGCTGCATTCATAAAAACAGGTAAGATTCTTTTAACCTCATTGTCTCTACTTCCTGGCAAGACTAAGAGATTTACTGGTGAGTCACTAGAAATAGTTTCTTCACGCCTATAATCTTTAAGATATTTTTCATAATGAAATTTTAATGGATGATTTACCGATATAGTCTTTGAGACTCCTCTTTCTTGAAACCATCTTTTTTCAAATGGAATAATACAATACAAAGTATCAACATATCTTGCGAGATTCTTTGTTCTCCATGACTTCCACGCCCATGCTTGAGGAGCGACATAGTATTGAACATTAACGCCTAAATGAAATAGTTTTTCAGCAAGCTTTAAATTAAACGTTTGGAAGTCTATTAAGATAGCAGAGCGACACTGATAATCTTTTACTTTTTCTAAAATTACTTTTGATGAATTTAAATAAAAAGGTAACTTCGATACCGCTTCCGAGACCCCCCATGTAGAAAATTCATCTAAGTGAAAGAGTATTTCCACTCCTTCATTTTTTAAACTATCTCCACCAACACCAAAAAAGTGTAGTTCAGGTTTTTTTGCCTTCATTTCAGTGATAAAGCTCATAGCGTGTTCTTCACCTGACTTTTCACCAGCAATAATAAGACAAGTCTCTTTCATCCTATTCAATATCCTTCTTGATAAGATCAATCACTCTCATAGCATTTATACCATCATCAAGACTTACAAAGACATCTGCCTTATTTTTAATTGAGTCATAAAACTTCTCTTGCTCAATGAATAAATGATCTCTTCTCTCATATGTTTCTTTTTTGACTTGTTGTACATTCTTGTCATCAAGAGAGTCTGATGAGAGAACCTCAAGATTCAGTAAATCAAATTTTAAGTCCCCTTGAGTTCCATGAATCTTAATTTCTCTTTTTTCATCAACGTCTGACCTTGAAGCTTCAATGAATACACTTCTTTCATCATATATGAGCTCAGCTAAGCAGTAATCATAATTATCAGTATAAATCTTATATGCTTTTGCTCTTACATCATTTGGAACACCATACAAGAGTAGGGCCAAATCAATGTCATGAATCATAAGATCTTCAATAACACTTACATCAGATGCTCTTCCCTTATAAGATGAAACTCGTATAAGATTCACAACCTTTGCGTTATCAATAATCGACTTATAACTTTCAAGATTTTCAAAAATCTTATGGCATCTTTCACTGTGACCAACTTGAATAACATTTTCTGGTGCTGATAATTTTTTTAGTTCCAATGCCTGATCTAATGTTTCGGTGACTGGCTTTTCACAAAAGAGATGCTTCTTTGCTTTTAATACCTTTGAACTAATTTCATAATGATACTTTGTTGGTGTGACGACGAGAACAGCATCAACTTCATCAAGTATCTCTTCTAAGGAAGATACAACTTTAGCATTTGGAAATTTACTAGCTGCCTGGTCTCTATTATCTTCCAATGGATCAACAATTGCATACAGCTCTTCTAGTGTGTTGGCTTTTTCAGCATGCCACTTACCGAGGTGTCCATACCCAACAAGGGCTATCTTTAATTTGCTCATCTCATATCCTTAATTCACTAAAAAAAGATTACTTAACAAATGGGGCTATCCCAATTTCACTTTTAGAAATATCCTCTCTCATCTCTTTAACAAGAGTATTATTTTTGTATTCCTCCATCAGTTCTTCATGATCAATAAAGGCCCTAGGAGAAAGTACAGAGGATTCCATTGTACGATAGAAATCTACAAGCTCTGAAATTTGACTCTTTTCAAAACCTTGCCTTCTAAGACCGATGATATTAATCCCTTTAAGCTTTACTCTATTGCCATATGCCGTACAAAAGATTGGGATATCCCTGTCAATTGCAGAAGCACCACCAATATATGAGCCTCTTCCAAGAGTAACAAATTGAGAGATATTCGTTCCCCCTCCTATCGTCACCTTATTTCCAATAACGACGTGACCAGCTAGGTTTACAGAGTTTGCCATAATGACATTGTCACCAACTACTGCATCGTGACCTATGTGGACGTGTGCCATAAGAAGACAATTATTTCCAATTGTCGTGACTTTCTTGTCCTTGATTGTTCCCTTATGGATAGAAACATATTCTCTAAAAATATTATTTTCACCAATTCTTACTTCTGTCGGCTCATCATTATATGTTAAGTCCTGAGGATTCGCCCCGATAGAACAAAAAGAATAAAACTGATTATTATTTCCAACAGTCGTATGCCCCTCTATAACAACATGAGACGCGATAGAGACGTTATTTCCTATTTTTACATTTTCACCAACCATCGAGAAGGCACCAATCGTAACATTCTCTCCAATCTCTGCTCCTTCAGCTACGATAGCAGATGGGTGTATATTATTTGACATAATTTCTCCTAACTAATTTTAAAAGAAGCAAAGACAGTTGCTTCACTCATTAATTCTTCACCATGAAAGATCTGACAATCATTTTCTAAAAAGCCCGCTCTAAGTTTGTTACAGGTAGTTTTTATCGTTAACTGCATATTTGGCACAACTGGCTTTCTAAACTTTGCATTTGCAATAGAAAGTAGTGCAACATCAAAATTCTTTTTGGCGAGGTCTGGATCTAAAAGAACTAAACCAAAAGATGTAGCTTGTGCCATCATTTCAACCTGAACGACCCCTGGAAGAATTGGATTACCAGGAAAGTGACCTTTAAAAATTTCATGATCTTCTTTTGTATAATACCCAGCTTCAACAACAGACCCTACAAGGTCTTTTGGTGCTGAAACTTCTTTCTCTGAATGAATTGAATAAACTTCATCAATAAATAAAAATGGATCTCGATGTGGAAGAATTTCAATAACTTGATCTTTAGATAACTTCACTTATGACTCCTTACTCTTCTTTGTAGAAGATTTTCTTAAAAAAGCGACACCTCTTAACCACTCACCAAGAGGTCTAGCGGGATGGCCCCCAACCTTTGCCCCAGGCTCAAGGTCATTTAATACCATTGCCGCACCAGCAATTTGACCACCTTGACCAATAGATTTACCATCGGCTAAAGCGGCTTTTCCTCCCATAACTGTAAATGCACCTACTTCAGATGAGCCAGCAAGTCCAACTTGACCACAAAGAATCACCCCTGGACCAATTTTTACGTTATGAGCAATTTGAACAAGGTTATCTATCTTTGCTCCACTCTCAATGAGTGTTGGAGTAAAAGTACCTTGGTCAATTGAGCAATTAGAACCTATTTCAACATGATCTTTAATATTTACACCACCAAAGTGCCATATCTTATGATGAACTCCATTCTCATAATGATAACCAAATCCATCTGAGCCAATGGTCGTTCCTGAATGAATACGACATAATTTTCCAATATTAGTAAATGGCATTATTGAGACATTAGGATAAATTGTTGTCCCCTCACCAATACTGCAATGGGAGAGAATAGTTGCTCCTGGCATAACTCTCACATCAGCTGCAATCTTTACATGCTCACCAATAAAGACGCCCTCAGAAATATGACTGCTTGGGTGAATCTCAGCATTCCCCGCTTTTCTTCCATCTAAAACATCTTCAACACCTAGAAATTTTTTATCGTAAAAAACTTTAGATATCTGGCACATTGAAAGTTTTAAATTAGAAGTCGTTGCAATGTTTACTTCTTTTAAACTTGATAGATCTTCTTTAAATTCATCAAAGAGTCTTTGATCAACGACTAAAGCAAGGTTAGACTTCTTGTCTTGTTCAAAGAAGTTTTTCATTATTTTTTTTGTGCCTAAAAAGATTAATGAGTTTGGAGTAATTTCTTCAACTGTCGAGATTGTTTCAAGGTTCAAGCTATACTTGTCATCAACAATATTTAGGTTTGAATCATAATCAAGTAAGTTTTTGAGATTCATTTTTATATCCTATAAAACTAATGAGGGGAACATCAGTGTTCCCCCATATTTTAAAGCTCATAGATAGTATGATTACTTATTTTTCTTATCGTACTCTTTAATGACTTCATCAGTAATATCAGTCACACTCTTTGCATAAAGAAATGGTGTTGTACTTGCTTCATAAGTAAAATCAAATCCCTTTTTCTTAGAAACAACACCAACGATTTCGTTGATCTTTTTAAGAACAGGTGCCTTAAACTTATTTTCCATTTTTTGCATTTCGCTTTGGTACTTCTGCATTTTTCTTTGAAGAGTCATCACTCTTTGCTGAAGTTCTTGAGCCTTCTCAGCTTTTTTCTTGTCATTTAAAAGAGCCGCTTTCTTTTTGAAGTCCTCTTGCTCTTTAACAATTTTTTGTTCTTCGTCTCTAATCTCTTTTTGCTTCTTATCAAATTCTTTCTTTAGCTTTTCTCTAATAGAAGCTGATTCTTTAACTGTAACAAGAATCTTTTGCACATCAACTTTTCCCATCTTTAGTGCGAAAGCGTTTGAAGTTAGTAAAAGACATAATGCCATCAATAGCTTTTTCATGTTTTTCTCCATTTAAAATAATTGTCCAATATCAAAGTGAAATTTATTTCCTTCTTGTTGAGGATCTGGATTTATAGGGAATCCGAATTCAAACCTTAAAACACCAATTGGTGAGAACCATCTGAAACCGAATCCGTAGTTCATATAAATTTTTCCCATATCATCAAATTCACTAGCTGTACCTGCATCAAAGAAGACAACCCACTTAAGTCCTGCTTCTCGGGCCAAAGGGTGCTCTAATTCTACTGTTGAAAATGCTGTAAATAATGAACCGTCATTAAATAGTCTGGTCGCTCCATTATCATCAGCATTAATAACGCCATCCCTATTAGCATCAACAGCGATTTCTCTTAAAGGCCCGATAGAGTCAAAGTCATAACCTCTTAAGTTACGAGGACCACCAAGAGTGAATCTCTCATTTTGTGGAATAGGACTGTTATCGATAACCTCAATCTTTGCTGTGTAAAATCTTGATCTAAAAATTAAATCTCCAACAACTCTTTTAAAGTAACGAGTATCTAATTCATTACGAATATATTTGAAATCTCCACCAAGCCCAGCATATTCTGTTGCAAGATTTAAGAAGTAACCTTTAGTTGGCTCAAAACGGTGATTTCTTTTATCAGTTAAAAGAGAGAAACGAATAGAAGAAGTTAATCCGTTTTCAGTATCTGGATTGATAAACTCTCTTGCTTCCTCACGAATATTGATAAATTCAGTATCAACAAGTTTGTAAGTAGCAAATAATCTAGTCCACTCAAATATTGGATAA
>NZAF01000151.1 GCA_002686115.1 Halobacteriovorax sp.
TCATTGAGTCGTTTTTAGAATTTGAAAAGTTTGCCAATACATTGTCTAAAAACCAAGAATTAAAAATCCGTTTTTCGATCACGGCACTTTGGCCTCTCAATGAAATCACACCTATTCTAAAAGAATTAGAAGTTGATTTTCCTGATACAGAGGTTGTCTTTAATCGTGAAGTCCTAAGTGGAGAAAGATTACTTTTAAGAAAGAATGTTGATATTGCAATTGTTGAACTACTTCAAAACAAGATTGATCTTGAGCAAAAAAAGATCGGTTCTTTGAAGATGCCAACTGTCATCTCATCAAAGCATCAAATCTTAAAAAAGAAAGGTCTTAAACTGTCTGATCTTGAGAAATTTCCTCAGATCATTGTGAGAAGTACTCTAGAAGATAGAGAGAGAAATTTTGGAGTCATTGAAAAAGCTAAGAAATGGTATGTGAATGATCTCGATTCAAAACTTCAACTTATTGAAGACGGACTTGGCTGGGGAGGACTTCCAGAACATATCGTTGCCGATAAAATAAAATCCGGAAAACTCTCTGTTATTGATATTAAAGAATTTAAAAAAAGAGAGGTTGATCTCTACATAGCGAGAAGAAAGGATGATTACCACGGAGTTGTCAGTAATTATCTTTGGGATAAGTTTGATGATCTAGATTTAAATCGGAATAAGAAATGATCTATTGGATAAATCTAAGCTTAAAGATGAACCAATGTCATATTTCTCATTAGACTTCAATAAAACAGGGTTCTTCTCTCCTGTGTTGACTGCATATAAGTAGTACTCTCCAAAGAAAGTTCTCTTCACAATCTTTCCTCTTGCACTACCTTTATCTGAAACTAAGACATTTTCAGGTCTAATAGCATGATAAATAAACTTCTTACTATCTGCATGACCTCTTATCGTAAATTCACCATAAGGTCCTTTGACAACAACATTCTCTCCATCAATCTTTAAGACATTGCTTGCAATTAAGTTGATATCTCCCCCAAAACGAGCACTAAAAACATCAACTGGACTTTGATAGATCCTTTCAGGTGTATCAAATTGAAGGACCTTACCGTGAGCAAGAATCATTACTCGATCACTTAAGGAAAATGCCTCTTGTAGATGATGAGTCACTAAAATTGTGGTGATCTGCTTTTCCCTAATAAATTCTAGAAGTTCACTTAAAATTTCCTTTTTTAAAAACTCATCAAGATTAGTGAAAGGTTCATCAAGAAGTATAAGGCTTGGCATTTTGATCATCGCCTTAGCAAGTCTCACTCTTTGTAGCTGTCCTGCTGATAATTGATCGAGGGACTTATTGTCTTTATATTCAAGACCAAAAACTTCAATCATATCCCTTGCCATATCAATGGCATCGGGATGTGGTACATCACTACTTAGCCCTGAGATAATATTAGATATAACATCTAATTTAAAATCAAGATCAAAACTTGATTTTAAATAAGCAATATCATCATTCTCAATTCTCTTTCCCTCTAATTCGACATTACCTTGATCTGGCGAGGAGTCATTAGAGATAATATTTAACAGAGTCGACTTTCCTGTTCCTGATGGACCAATTATCGAGATGACTTCTCCTCGATTCAGTGAAAAGCTGATCCCCTTTAATTGAGCCATCGCCTTCACGTCAAAATTCTTATAAATATCTACAACTTTTAAATAACTCATTCTTTTGCAAACTCACAAATTGTTGGATCAACTAATTTCAAATAATCTTTCATTTTAATCTTTACAGGTTTATCTAAAACGCCAAGATTAAATGCAATCCATTCATTATCAAGTAATGATTTATCAAGAAAGTGATCATATGGATAGAGATCTCTAATGATTGGTGGAAGCGCTCCACTGACAACTCCACAAAGCTCCTGCAATTCTTCATGAGTGGCAAAGCGTAATTTTTTTGAGCCAAGGATTTTTCTAACTTTCTTATTATCTACTTCTAAGTCTGCTCTAATCGTAAAAATACGAAAATCAGTCTTATCTTTAAAAAGAATACTTTTTCCACCAAAACTTCTATCTCCTGATTTGCGATCAAAGTCATGGTATTCAATATTATTCTTGGTAAAAATGTCGATTAACTTTTGTTCTATCGTCATGTTCTCGCTACTATATAGTTTCTATGTATAAACTTATAGCAGATGAAACACATTTTGTCGTGGTCTCTAAAGACTCAGGTATTTCTTTTCACGGAGAAGGCTTTGTAGCAAAGATTAAAGAAGATATGGGATATGAACTCTTTGCGGTACATCGAATCGATAAAATCACATCGGGTCTTCTCATTTTTGCTAAAACAAAAGAAGTTGCCGATAAACTCTCAAAGATGTTTCAAAATAAAACAATAGATAAGACTTATCTTGCTCTTTCAGATCAAAGACCTGGAAAAAAGCAGGGCCAAATAAAGGGTGATCTTAAAAAAACAAGAAATGGCTCTTATAAGCTCTTAAGATCCATGGATAATCCAAGCATGACTAGCTTTCACTCCAGTCTCCTTGAGGACACTCTGCGTCTTTTTATACTCTCCCCTATTACAGGTAGAACTCATCAGCTTCGTGTGGTCATGAAGTCTCTTGGCTCACCGATCTTAGGAGATATGCGTTATGGAGGAAGCGAAGCCGATCGAGGCTATCTTCACTGCTATGCTCTTAAGTTTAACCTAGATGATATAAGCTACAGCTTTCAATTCTTTCCTGATTCTGGTAAGAAGTTCTTAAAATATGAACACAAGATCAAGGAAATCATCAATGGAAAAAGTATCTGAAATTTTTAATCCGAGTCTCTGGAATGAAGTTGAAGGCTTTGATTTTAAAGACATTACTTATCACAGAGCAGTTGATCAAGGGACAGTGAGAATTGCCTTTAATAGACCTGAAGTAAGGAATGCTTTTAGACCGCAAACCGTTGATGAGCTTTACCGAGCACTTGATCATGCAAGAATGTCTAGTGATGTCGGAGTTGTTCTGATTACAGGAAATGGCCCATCTCCAAAAGATACAGGTTGGGCATTTTGTTCAGGTGGTGACCAGAGAATTCGCGGAAAAGATGGATATCAATACGTTGATGAAGACGGCAGTAAAGATCCTGCAAAACTTGGAAGACTTCACATTTTAGAAGTACAAAGACTCATTAGATTTATGCCAAAAGTTGTCATGGCCGTGGTTCCTGGTTGGGCAGTTGGTGGCGGCCACTCTTTACACGTTGTCTGTGATCTGACAATCGCTTCAAAAGAACATGCAATTTTTAAACAAACTGATCCAGATGTTGCTTCATTTGACTCAGGTTATGGTTCCGCTTATCTAGCAAGACAATGTGGCCAAAAAAGAGCTCGTGAGATCTTCTTTTGTGGATTTAATTATAGCGCCGAAGAAGCTTTTCAAATGGGAATGATTAATAAAGTTGTCCCTCATAAAGAGCTTGAAGATGTGGCCCTTGATTGGGCAAAAGAGATGAACTCTAAATCTCCTACGGCCATGAGAATGCTTAAATTTGGTTTTAACCTCTTAGATGATGGACTTGTTGGTCAACAACTCTTTGCAGGTGAGGCCACAAGACTTGCCTACGGAACAGATGAGGCCCATGAAGGAAGAACTGCCTTTCTTGAAAAGAGAGATCAGGATTATTCAGGATTTCCTTGGCATTTTTAAGAGTGATACTTAATCAGTATCTTTTTTAACTCGTTGACAGTTATTGGTTTTGCAACAAAATCGTTCATCCCTGCTTCAAAACACTTCTTCTTATCCTCTTCAAGAACGTTAGCTGTCATCGCAATAATTGGAGCTCTAACGAATGGATAGTCCTTATGAATGATTTGAGTAGCCGTAACTCCATCCATTTCAGGCATTTGCATATCCATAAATATAATCGTGAAAGGGTCCTCTTGGTATTTTGTAATTAAGTCGAGAGCTTCTTTTCCGTTATTAGCTAGAGTTATTTCATAACCCATTTTCTTTAACATCATCTTTGCTAATTTCTGATTCACAAGATTATCTTCAACAACCAAAATCTTATGAGGATATTCAGTACTTAAAATAGATTTTGATTCTTTTTTATTTGAGACATTTAGTTTTTCTTGGTCCCCTAGCTTTAAAGGTAAAATTACCTTAAACTCTGTTCCCTTCTTAAGCTTGCTTTTGACAGTGATACTACCACCCATCATTTCAACTAATTTAGAACAAATTGATAGTCCAAGTCCTGTCCCACCAAACTTTCTAGTAATTGTTGTATCAGCTTGAGAAAATGATTTAAAAAGCTTCTTTTGATTATCTTCACTTATGCCAATTCCAGTATCTTTAATCACAAATTCTAACTCATATTGACCAGTTTTCAGCTCTTTTGCTAAAACGTTAATACTAACTTTTCCCTTTTCAGTGAACTTGATAGCATTTGAAATTAAATTAACAATTATCTGCTTAATTCTATTAACATCTCCAATAAATACATCTGGTACTTTAGAGTCAATCTCACTTTCTAACTCGATATCTTTTTCTTGAAGAATCTTAGAGAATAAAGACTTTGAATCTCTAAGAACACTAGAAATTGAGAAATGAATTTTTTCTAACTCTAATTTCCCTGCTTCAATTTTTGAAAAGTCGAGAATATCATTAATCACCGTTAATAATGAATCACCACTGGACTTAATTGTCTTAAGCATATCTCTTTGCTCATCATTAAGTTGGGTCTCAGATAGTAAAGACACCATTCCAAGAACTCCATTCATAGGTGTCCTTATTTCATGTGACATATTTGCTAAGAATTCTGACTTCATTTGTCCATATTTTATGGCCTCTTCTTTTGCCTGAATTAATTTATTTTCTCTCTCAATCTCTTTTGAGTAGTCCCAATTAACTCCGAGCATCTTTACAGGCTCTCCTTCTCGATTTCTAATGACGACGGCCTTGGCCCGAATATATTTGGTCTTACCTTTAGAGGTTATAATTCTAAAACTCGTATCAAAGTCTTCATCATCATGAAGTGAGTCGTTAAGTTCTTTTAAAATCTGTTCTTTATCATCTGGATGTAGAGTCTGATCCCAAGTTGAAACATCTCCAGTGAAGTCACGTTTACGCACTCCATAGAGCTTAAACATACTATTATCCCATTCAAGCGCACCTGTTTTTGGATAAAAATTCCAGATAGCTAATCCAGTACTTTCAAGAATCATTTTTCTCTGCATACGAGATTCATTACGATATTCTTCAAGCCTTATATAGTTTAACGTTTCGCTTAGGGCGACCTTAAAAGATCTTAGGGACTCATAATATTGACGAGAGTACTTTGCATCCCTATTCGCAATTAAAAGAACTGCTATCATCTCTGTGCCATAGAAGATTGGAAGTGACATAAAGTTTTGTAATTGCTTTCCATATTCATCATTAGAAAAATACATTTTTTCACTTGCTATAGTATCACCAAAATATGAATCTATTGATAAAAGTCTTCCCTCTTTATCAATAAATTCTTGCCAAATTTTCCCAACATAAGAGTGAACCCTTACACGTTTTTTGTTATCTTTATTTTCAATCTCACCAAAAAGTCCAAATTCACTTTCAGTTAAATCTAAAAAAATTCTTAATAGCTTTTGATAAAAACTTTCCTTATCTTCTTGAAGAATAATGTAAGACTTTCTTAATGAGGATATAGATCTTTCGACAAGCTCTCGATTTTTTAAAGTTGTAACATCTTGAAAAGTACCAGACATCTTATAAACTTTGCCATCATCTCCAACTTCTGTCTTACCAACAGCTCGAACCCACTTATGATTGCCATGAGCATCGATAAATTTAAATACATCATCATAGGAAGACTTATTTTCAATACAATAATTAATTAGCTCACTTAACTTTGATCTATCAGGTTCTGGATAATATGAAAGACCATCAACCTTATGAACAGGTGTACCCATCTTAATACCATAAATGCGATAAATTTCATCAGACCATTTTACATGACCTGTTTTTATATCTAACTCCCAACCACCAGTTTTTGACAGCTTCTGGATATCAGCTGATTGTTTATAATTCCTCTTAAGTTCACTATTTTTATAAGACAGCTCTAAAAGACTCACAACATTTCTTGCAAGAACTTTTAATGTATTTTTTTGAAACTCTGTGAGATTTTTTGGACTATCATCAATAGCACAAAGAGTCCCTATACGATGACCAGATGGAGTTATCAGTGGGGCTCCAGCATAAAAACGAACATGTGGAGCATTAAGGAGTAATGGGTTATCACAGAATCTATCATCTTCAGTTGCATCTTCAACAATAAAGAGTTCATCTCCCATAATAGCATGACCACAATATGAAACATCTCTTGGAGTTTCTTTTGCTTCAAGCCCATAAGAAGATTTAAACCACTGTCTATTCTTATCCACAAGACTTACTAAAGCGATTTTGACATCACAAATCTCTGAGACTAATTCCGTAATATCATCAAAGACTCTTTCATTTACCGTATCAAGAACCATATACTTATATAGTTCTTCTAAACGCTCATCATCATTCTCTGGTATGGGTGCTTTTTTCATGATAAATTCCTATGATCTTATTTATCGACAGTTTAAATTCTATACTTAAGGTATTAATATTATAGGAGATCATTTTGCTTGGTATTTCTCTTTTAGTTATGGCATGTGCCATTTGGGGCTTTGCATTTGCAGGCTCGAGATGGACGTTTATGGACTACTCTCCAATCTGGTCCCACTGTCTGCGCTATATTTTTGCGGCCCTCATTGCCATCCCAGTCGTTCAGTTTAGAAGAGGTTTTACCCACCTAAAAGAAGGACTAATTTGTGCGGTTTTCCTTATGACTGCACTACAAATGCAAACAATAGGAGTTGCTGAAACAACTCTTGCAAAGTCAGGCTTTTTAACTGTTTTCTATGCTGTCTTTACACCAATTCTCTCTGTCCTATTTCTTAAGCAAAAATTGAGGAAATCTTTTTGGTTACTTTTAATATTTGCAATGTTTGGAATGGCACTTATGTGTGATTTAAAATTAAGTGGTTTTAATCGTGGTGATGTATGGATTTTAGTCTCTGCTCTTTTCTTTGCTATTCATATTCTTATTGTCGATCATTATGCTGAAAATATTGATCCTCTAAACTTTAACTTCATCCAATGTATCTTTATGGGACTTATTGCTATTCCTCTAGGATTATTACTTGATGGAGTCCCTAATCTTTCACCTCTCATTAATAAAGAAGCCCTGATTTTTCCATCTAGTCTATACGGATTCTTATTACTATCTATCTTCTCTTCTTTGATAGCATTTAGTTTCCAAATGGCTGCTCAAAAAAGAACTCCGGCTCATGTTGTTGGTCTGATTTTTTTAAGTGAATCATTATTTGCATCTCTTTCAGGCTGGATATTTTTTAATGAGAATTTAACCTTCACGCAAATTATTGGTGCCGTTATTATTTTAATATCTGTTGCACTAATTCCTAAATTTGCAAGTCTTAGAAAGGGCGATTTAAAAGATTAAACTCTTGATTAAAGTCTTTAAGGCGATTGCTTGAGTTTAAAAAGTTCTGTATGAATTGGTCATCTCCAGTGCTCATAAGTCTCATCATCTTCTTTGCTTCATTTAACTCATAAACGGCAAGAAGCTTATTTACCTCTTCTTCATTAAATTCCTTTTGTAA
>NZAF01000152.1 GCA_002686115.1 Halobacteriovorax sp.
AAATGATGGAGATCTCTTATTAATCGATGCAGGTTCACATCTTAATCACTACGCAACAGATATTACGAGAACGTTCCCCGTTAATGGAAAGTATACTGGCATTCAAAAAGAAGTTTATAGTATTGTTCTTGAGGCACAAAAGTCTGCAATCTCTCATGTATTTGAAGGAAGAACACAGAACCAACTTCACCAAGCAACGAGTAAGGTCCTCGCCCAGGGCCTAATTGACTTAAAAGTGCTATCAGGATCAGTAGAAGAAATTCTAGAAAATAATCTTCACAGAAAGTATTTTCCACACGGTACAGGTCACTGGCTAGGTTTAGACGTTCATGACCAATGTCCATACTTTGAATCTGAAAATGAATATGTAAGATTTGAAAAAGGAATGGTTTTTACAATAGAGCCAGGACTCTACTTTCCTAAAGAAGATGAGAGTATCAGAGAAGACCTAAAAGGAATCGGCATAAGGATTGAAGATAATATTCTTGTTACAGAAAAAGGACATGAAAATCTATCCGCTATGATCCCAAAGGAAATAAAGGAAGTTGAAGATGCATGTCAGGAAGATATTAGTAAGTTTTATTAGTTTATTATTTTTAAGCAATGTCATTGCACAAAATAAGGTCACTCCAATTGAAATGCTTGGGGGTCTAACTCTTATTGAACATAAGACATGTAATATTTATTACGAAAAGGTAAGCCCTAAGTATTTGAGCTCAGATCTTAAAAAAATGCTTAATGAAAAAGGCTATCAATTAAGCCAATATAAAAAAGGCGACAGATTGGAGCCTGGAGATTTTAGAATTGTGACAAAGCATAGACTAGAGGGCTCTGGTTATAAGAAATGCTTTTTTGAAATGGCAATTTATCGATTGATTTCTAAATACCCCAACGAGAAAGATCATCTTGTTATGAGAAAATCGAGTACAAGAAAATTTCCAAGACAAACATTTGAAGGCAAAGAGCGATGCAAGCTCGCGCTAAAAGATATGACCTATAGTATAAACCCATGTAACAAAATTGACTAACAAGAGATTTAAGATGAGAAATATCTTTTTTGCACTATGTATCTTATTTATGGGTTGCTCGCATTTAAAAAATGAAGAACCTGGACTAAAAGTTGTTCACTGGAATATAAAAGAACTTTCTTCAAAAAAGCTAAATAGCCCAGAAAAAATGAAGCCTATATTAAACGTTCTAGAAAATTTAGAATTTAATGTTCTATCTGTTAATGAGATTCAATTCGATCTGCCAGGTGTCCCAAGCCATAAATATCAGTCTTTTGGTAAAAATGCCGAAAAGCTTGGTAAGCTTTTAAAAAAAGACACTGATTCAATGGCCATAAGTTTTAATCAAGCAAACACCGGCAAGAGAGCAAGAAAATACAAAGGTCATTATTTTACACAAAACACGTCAAAAGCAAGAAAACATGCCGACCCACAGAATTATGGAATATTCCCGGGACAATATTCAACAGCACTACTTAGCTATTTTCCAATCAAAGAAGAAATAACAATCAAAGACCTTAAATGGAGTGAGTTTAATAAAGATATAAAACTTTCAAAGTTTAAAGATATACTTGGAAAAGAAGTAAATAAGGATATTGAGCTATTTGATAAAAGTTTTACCGATAGTATTATTGAATATGAAAATAAAGAAATTCATATCATTACTCTTCATGCAGTACCCGCATATCATTTTGGAAATAAAAAAACTCCAAACTATGAAAGGAATAGAGATCAATTAAGATTTCTTGAATGGTACCTCACGGGTGGAAGTGATATCAAGGTCAATATTCCACAAAAGTATAAAATAAAGCATCTTAATGAAAATGATCGATATATTATTATGGGAGACTTTAATACGTCTATTTATGCTGATAATCCTGGAAGCAAAGTCTTAAAAAGAATTTTTAAAACAAGTAATTTATGGATTAATAAGCCAGGGCATACTCATGAGAATCAAACTTTTGACGACAAGAATAACCCTATTCTATTGGACTATATCGCATTTAAAGGATTAAAACTTGTAAGCTCTGGAATCTATCGTCCTAAAATTAACGAAGGTGCCTGTATGGAATTTAGCGAGCTTCCAAAAGCAGTCAGGCCAAGAAGTAAATTTACAAAAAGAGACTGTTATAACGAAGATCTAGTCTACTTAAAAGAAGCTAGTGATCATTTTCCCATATGGGCAAAATTTAAATTAGATTAATTAGAACTTTCTATTAATGATAAATTCCATAATATAGAAGAGCGGAGTAGCTCTTTCAAGCGCAAGCTCTTCACCCAGTTTACTCTCTTTACATACCGCCTTAAGTGAAGCTTGAGCATCAACCATATACAAGTATGCTCTCTCTTTCACATTAGAGATGGCCTGCTCAAGATGATCATCTGACCATAAATCAATAAGGTCGGCCCCATTCTTATACTCTGAAAACTTATTAGGATTTAACTCAAGCCATTCTAGAACAACTGAGTTCACAATATTATTTTTTATATCGAGTAATTTGTCTTTTTTAGAATCATTTGAAAAATCTAGCGTATCGTCCATCAACTGAAAAGCAAGACCAATATTCTTACCTACATTATATGCATCCACACATGTATTTTCACTAAGGTTTTCCAAGTGAGCAGAAACCCATGTGCAAAAGCTCATCACAGTTGCTGTTTTTAAAAATGCAATTCGCTCAATAATCTCTTTAGAGTAATTCCTATGTTCAATTGCATCACTTTGAACCCATTCACCAACTGCAAGATCAGTAATAACTGATGACATCTTTTGAACTATTTTAAGATCACCTTGATGTGCTAATTGAAAAATAACATTAGCTAGAAGGTAATCCCCCGCCAAGACGGCTCTTTTATTAGAAGAAACAATATTAATAGAGGGCTCACCTCTTCTTGTGGTTGCATTATCAACAACATCATCATGGGCGAGACTTGCTGCATGAACCATCTCAATTGATTTTGCGAAGGGATCTAGAGAGTCTAATTTGTCTGTTAGTACTCGTCCCATAAGAAAAGTGATCATCGGTCTTAAGCGTTTTCCACCACTTAGTACTGTATTTGAGAGTAATTCCTCAATGGCCTCTTGGCAATTTTGACTTTCAACTTCAAGTGAAAGATCACCTATTCTTTCTAATATTTCCGGTGGGATACGCCCTAACAACTCTGTCATTTTATTTTCTCTTATTTAGACAAATAATTATCAAACCACTTGTCTTAAGTAAAACAATTATTTTCCATTATCAAAGCATTTATAATTTGATAAGTAGTTAGGCAAATAATAGAAAAGATAGGACGCCATGAGTAAAAATGAATTACATGCTAGAAAAGACGAATCATACAAGATTTTTGATAAAATTGCTGGCACCTATGACTTTCTGAATCATCTTTTATCATTTGGTATCGATATATACTGGAGAAAGGTTGTTATTAACAATCTTCCAAAAAGAAATGATCTAGAGATTCTAGATCTTGCTTGCGGAACAGGTGACTTAACTATTGCATTAGCAAAAGAAAAAAATGTTAAGTCCGTTCTGGGAATCGATCTATCTCAAGGAATGATTGACATTGGAAAAACTAAGATTACTCGTAAAAAGCTTTCAGATAAGTCTTCAATGGAGATTGGAGATGGAGTTAATATACCAAAAGAAGACAATAGCTTTGATGTGACAACTGTATCCTTTGGAATTAGAAACTTTCCTGACACTCAAAAATCACTTCACAATATGTATAGAGTGATAAGAACAGGAGGAAGAAGCATGGTTCTAGAGTTTTCAATTCCTAAGAACATTTTTTTTCGCGGTATATATTTTTTCTACTTTAGATATTTATTACCGTTCGTAGGAAATCTTGTTTCTAAACACAAAGATGCTTATAGCTATTTAAATGAGACTGTCGAAGATTATCCATATGGTGAAAATTTTGCTCAAATGATGAAGAACGCCGGTTTTAAAAACGTTCATTTCAAAGAATTAACCTTTGGTATAGCTACACTATATATTGGCGACAAGTTGGAAAATAATTAATTAGCTTGGTGGTGTCATGAGCAGTGAAAAGATCACCATTTCAGATGAGTCTAATGCAGAAATAATTTGTAACGAATTGGCAAATAAACTCTTCTCCCCTATTGAATACCTGAATAAATATACATCAGATCATATATTTTATTTTAAAAATAAAGCACAGGATTTCGAGATCTGTGCATTTGGAAAAAAAGAAACTGGTCTAAGTCTAGATAAACTAAAATCTTTAAGCTTAACACAAGAAAACTTATATCTTATCTCTCTTTCACCTTTTTATTCTCATTTAACTAACGAAAAAATACAAAGGAATGAGTGGGACAATTTAAACATCCAATCATATCTACCAAAACTTGTGATTGTAAGAATCAAAAATCAAACTAAAGTTTATAGCTATGAAGATTCAGATATCAACATTCTTAAAGAGAGAAAAATTAATAAATTTAGCTTAGACACTTCTTCTGAAACTGAAATTCCAAACTATAAACAATGGGAAAGTGGAATTATAAATTCAATAGAGTCTATGAGGCAAAAAAGCATTGATAAAATTGTGCTCTCTAGAAAAATAAAAATCCAGAATAAAATATATATAGATTCACAAGAGTACTTCTTAAATAAATCTAGAGAGGTAGAAAACTCTTATCATATATACTTAAAACAGAACAATCAACACTTCCTATGTTTTAGTCCAGAAACACTCCTTAGATCAAATAAAGATGAACTAATGATTGATTGCATTGCAGGAACTATTAAGAAATCAAAAGAAGAGGACAAAGAGAAAGAGCATGAGTCTTTTTTATCAGACAAAAAAGAAATAAATGAGCATCGCTTTGTCTGCAAGAGTGTTGAGGAAGTCTTGAAAAATTTAGGGATGGACTATAAATACGAATTCAAAGAAGAAATACTAAGCTTAAAATATGTTGAACACATTCATTCTTTAATTACCTCTAAAAGTGACAAGACTAAAATTTTAAGTCTTATAGAAAGTCTACACCCTACTCCAGCAGTTGGAGGAAGACCTAAAGATGAAGCACTAAAACTAATTTTTGAAATTGAGGGACAAAAAAGAGGTCTTTACGCGGCTCCAATTGGTATTTTAAGCAAAAATCTAACAGAAATTGCGGTTGGTATTAGATCAGCTTTAATACATGACAAAGAAATGTATCTATACGGTGGATGTGGTATTGTAAAAGAGTCTATTCCAGAAAAAGAATGGTATGAAACGCAAGAAAAAATGAAGAATTTTATATGAATGAGAATTATTTAAATGAAAATATTAATCAAGTATGGTGTTCGATAATAATCGACCAACTATGTCATAACAATATCGATAATTTCTACCTCGCACCAGGTATGAGAAATGCACCTCTTCTTAGAGCAGCATCAAATCATTCAAAATCAAAATTTGAAAGTTTTCTTGATGAAAGGGCCCTTGCCTATCGAGCACTAGGTTTTAGTAAGAATGGCAAAATACCTGCACTCATATGTACCTCAGGTACTGCTTTGGCCAATTTTCTACCTGCAGTTATTGAGTCTTATAGATCAAATCAGCCAATAGTTGTGATAAGTGCAGACAGACCAATAGATCTTGTAAAAACAGACGCAAATCAAACTATTGATCAAACAAGTGTCATTAAAAACTTTGTTTGCGACTCATTAAATCTAGACTCTCCTTGTGAATCATTAACCCCTAAAAGACTTAGAACACTTATACAAAATATTATAAATAAGGCCATCCGATATAAAAGACCTATACATATAAATGTCCCATTAAGAGAGCCTTTAAATATTGAAAAAGTGAATATTAGTAAAGATTATGATCAGTTGGCCCTAGAATCATTTGAAAGACTTAATACTCCAACAAATATAAGCTACATTTCAAAATATAATCATAATGAAGCTATAGAGAAAATTATTAATTCTGCAAGATCACCACTATTAGTCGTTGGTAAAATAGAACAAGATATTGAAATAAGAGACCTAACAAACCTCTTATCAAAAATTGATATTCCCAAATACATTGATGTAACTAGCAAGGTAAAATATTCATTTCCATTATTTAAAAAGATGAATCCAAGTTTTGATCATCCTGAAGTCTATAAGGCCTATAATAACAAGAAGCCTGATCTCATCATCCATATAGGTGGAAGAGTCGTCTCAAAAAACTACTATAAATTTCAAGATGAAAACCCACATATAAGAGTTCTTCATGTCACACATTTTGATAATGATCATGATCCTGGTTTTTCTAATAACACAAAAATTATATGTTCGATAAAGTCTTTTCTTGAGTACCTTTCATCACTAGAGTTATCTGCAGACTCTCCAATTGATTGGAATGATTTTATCAATAGCAAAAGAAGAGTCATTGAAGAATCTGAACTCTCTTTTCCATTTATTTCAAAAAGAGTCATTGAAAACTCGCTTAAAGGATCACATATCCTAATTGGAAATTCTACAGCGATTAGAAGTTTTGATAATTATATTGATCCTGTCAAAGAATATGAGTATAAGATTTTTTCAAATAGAGGTGTTAGTGGCATAGAAGGCTTTCAAGCGACACTACTAGGTATCTATGACGCTAATAAAGACACAAATAAACCATTTACCCTCATAGCAGGTGACGTTACTTTCATGCATGATTTAAACTCTCTATACATGCTGAATACTCTTAAAAAGGTAAATATTAATATCATCGTTATTAATGACAATGGTGGTGGAATTTTTAAATTACTACCTATCGTTAATGATAAAGACTATATTGATTGTTTGACTACTCCACACAACAATAGCTTTGAAAAACTAATCGCAGCATTCTCAAATATATACTACACTCAAGCTTCTACTAAAGATGACTTCATTAATGCATATACGACAGAACAAAACAAAGAACATGTCAGTTTTATTGAAGTCTGTATCAAAGAGAAAACAAATCTTGATGTTTTTCAACAATTAAAAACTTTAAAGCTATAGAGACATAATTAAAAATGAGTATAAAAGATAAACTAAATATTTTATTTCAGGCCGCAAGACCTAAAACGTTACCAGCATCAATTGGACCTGTTATTATAGGTTTATCTGTCGCTCGCTATAATGAACACACTGTTGATATGCTTGTCGCTTTACTCACACTTCTTTGCGCTCTTTTACTTCAAATATCATCAAACTTTATAAATGATTATTACGATGGTTTAAAAGGAATTGATTCAAACGAGAGACTTGGACCGACCAGAGTCACTTCAACGGGACAAATTGCTCCTAGCTTCATGAAAAGAGCATTTCTCATATCCCTTTCTCTCTCTTTTTGCTGTGGGCTCTATCTCATGTATAAAGGTGGAATCGTCATAACAAGTATAGGTCTTTTATCTATATTATTTTCATATCTATACACTGGTGGACCATTTCCATTATCTTATTTTGCTCTTGGAGAATTATTGGCCTTTATCTTTTATGGCCCCGTTGCAGTTGTTGGAACATATTATTTACAAGCTGGGGAGTTCAATTTAATTGCACTTTTAATGGGATCATCATTAGGTTTTATAAGCTCTGCTTTAATGGGTATTAACAACCTAAGAGATTATGATAGTGACGGCAAAACAAAGAAAATAACGATAGCACTAATCTTAGGCAAAAGAGCTATGAGATTTCTCATCATCTTTTTCATTATTTTATCTCAAGCACCACAAGTATATTTGATAGTAGTAAAAAGCTTACCTATATACTTTATCATTACTCTTATCACTCCAGTTCTCTTTATAAAAACTTGGAAAGCTATCTTATGCGAACAGATTAGTCAGACATTTAATATCTACCTGGCAAATACTGGCAAGTATCTCTTTGTCAGTTCACTACTTATGACGATATTATTTACGTATGAAAGCACTATTAGATAATTTTCAGTATATAGAGTCTGAAATACATCCACCTTTGAAACATAAGGATGGACTCGTTAATAAGACCAAAAATCTATCATATGACCTTAAAATCGATCATTTATTAATCAAAGGAGAAGTTAACCTTTTTCCACTTTTTTTTAATGAGAAACAATTATGCTTACCTAGCCAGCGTGAACTGAATATAGATTTTAAAAACATTGATTTAACAAGACCACTCTTTAACACTATTGAAATTAATAATTTACACACCAATGAGCAATTCTCATTAGAACAAGCACTACTCACCTACTTAATAAGAACAGAACACCAATCTTTAAAAGAGTACTTAAAAACAGACGATGTTAAATGTCTAATCAATGATCTCTTTTTAGAAAATGATAATATTCATAATAAAGTTATCAAATATAAAATTGGTAGAAATAGTCCAAAGGAAGACAATAACAACATTAAAGAGTTTATAAAAAATAAGAACATTCTAAGACTTGATGGAAATCAAATGCTAAACTCTTCATCATTAAAAGAGATATTGAAAGAAATCGATTTAAGCTACGTAGATTATATTGAGGAACCTTTCCAAAGTATTGATGAATGGAATAGCTTTATTAATGACTCTGATGATTTTAAGGACTTATCATTTGCAATTGATGAAAATTTTAAGTCTTATAAATATAAACTTGATCAAATACATAATCTTAAAGCGATCATTATCAAACCAACAAGAGATCTCTCTATAAGTGGACTTTTTAAATTACATCAAGACATATCAAAACAAAATCATAGCTACCAAATCATACTATCTAGTTCGTTTGATAATGAAATGACTTTAAATACACTTGTATTCATAGCTCAGCTCTTTAACAATCGACACGGTCTTGGAACATTTAAATATATGAAAGAAGATTTCAAAAAAATGAAATATGAAAGGGATACACAAAAATTAATTGGATACCCCTTAATTGAAAATATTATTAACTAATAACTAAAGTTTAGTAAATACTCCATTCCCTTGAACATGAAAGCTATCTGTTGATCTAATTTCTTTAAGAACTGACTTGGCAATATATGAAATATTAAAAGATGCACCTGCAATAGGATTTTCAAGAGAGCCGTGATTAGAAAGCGTATCAAGACTAGTTTTTGCAGAAAAATCGAATCCCCAAGAGACATTAACTTCTTCTACGCTAACTCTGATTCCCGATAAGTACTGACCTTTGTTTTGATATTTACCACCATATTGATAGATAACAGAATAAGTAAAGCCTATAACTTCTGAACCAAATCCATTTTTAAATGATACTTCATAAGTTTTCTTTGTTGGTGCAGACCAATGAGATAATAAGAAAATGATATCATCTGGAGAAGTATTTTGCATAACAGGTAGAACAGAGACTGAGAGCTTGTTATTAATATCAACAACAGGTTTATTATTTTCAATAATAGGCCAAACTTTTTTTCCAATAGCAATTAGACCATCGACTAGCATGATTGCCATTTGCAAGTCTTTATCAATGCCACCTTCTAAGGTTGTCTCAATCTCAGGCTTAACCTCTTTGATAGTGATCTTTTGAATTTGAAAATAAAGATCTTGATCTGTTTCAATTGAAAACTCCATCGATTTAGTCATAGAAAAAGTCTGAAATGATAAAAGACAAAGTAATAAAGTGGCTAACTTACTCATAAAATCTCCCTTTTTTTGAAACTTACGAAAAATGTGTCAGATATGGCAAATTAAAATTACTAACATGCTTGAATAAAAAAGTTACGCTTAGTGCCGTGTGTATTTATTACAAGGAATTGTTTGACTTACGCCAAACTTACGCATAAAATTTTAATATGGCATTAACAAAAAAACAAAAAGAAGTTTACGATTATATCCAAAGTTATTTTGAGAAAAATGGTTTTTCACCAACTCAAAAAGAAATAAAGGATCATTTTGGCCTAAAGTCATTTGGTTCTGTTAATCGCTATATAAAGTATTTAAATGAAGCAGAACTTATTGAACTTGATTGGAATGCAAGAAGAGGAATTAAATTAGTATCAAAAGACACTCAAACAGAAAGAGAGTCTTCTTCTGATTCTGATGTCACAGATATCCCACTCCTAGGAGATGTTGCAGCGGGCATTCCAATTGAAGCAATTGAAAACTGCCAAGACTTTATAACTGTTCCAAATTCAATGATTAGAAAGTCTGGTAAAATCTTTGCTCTTAATGTTAAAGGTGACTCTATGATTAATGATGGTATTCTTGAAGGAGATTACCTCATATGCAAACATCAAAGTACTGCAAATCTAGGACAAACAGTTATCGCAATAGTTAATAATGAGGCAACTGTTAAAAGATATCATAAGAAAAAGTCACATATAGAGCTAATAGCTGCCAACGAAAACTATGCTCCAATCATTGTAGGCCCAGAAGATGACTTTCATATTGCTGGATTAGTCGTAGGCCTTTTCAGACAATATGAATAATAATGATCTAGGTCTTAAATTTATTCAAAAACCATTCAAAATCATTCATGTAGACATGGACTATTTTTATGCCCAAGTAGAAGTACGTGATAATCCGAGTTTAAAAGATAAGCCGTTAGCTATTGGAGGACCATCTAAGACAAAAGGAGTCCTTTGCACAAGTAATTATATTGCTAGACAATACGGCGTAAGATCGGCCATGCCAACCTTTCAAGCATTTAAAAAATGCCCTGACCTAGTATTAATAAAACCAAACTTTTCAAAATATAAAGAAGCTTCAAAGGTTATTCATCAAGTTTTTCATGAATATAGTGACAAAGTTCAGGCCCTCTCATTAGATGAAGCTTTTATTGATGTGAGTGACTGCAAACAACTTGAAGGCTCTGCAACTTTAATTGCAAAGGAAATAAAAGATAAGATTTACAAAGAAACACACCTTACTGCGAGTGCAGGTGTATCATTTAATAAATTACTTGCTAAGATTGCAAGTGATTACCAAAAACCAAATGGACTGACAGTCATTACTCCTGAAAACCGACTAAAATTTATGGAACAATTAGATCTTAGAAAAATTCCAGGTATTGGCCAAACAAGTATGCAAAGGTTTGAGAGACTTGGGATAAAAAAGTGTTCGGATATTACAAATCTCAAAATTTCAAAAGTTATTGAACTTTTTGGCAAGAAAAATGGAATTGATCTCTATGAACGATGCCTAGGTATTTCAAACTCAATTGTTAAACCTATGATACAGAGAAAGGCCAT
>NZAF01000153.1 GCA_002686115.1 Halobacteriovorax sp.
ATAAAATCAAAGAGTAAAGCAAGAAAAATTCAGTCACAGCGTGGTGTTGTAAAAGCAAGAGGAGGCGGTCCTGCAACAAAACATGCTCAGCTTGCTGGTCAAGCACTAAACACTTTCTTTAATCCATTCCCAGAAGCAGCAGCATTTCAAGCACCATTGAAACTTGCATGGAAGACTGTTTTGGGAGAAGGAGGAAAAGCCGTAATTAATCCAAGAACCAAAAAACCTTTAAGAAAAGCAAATGTTGCATTGCAACCAACTGAAGGTGCAGTTGAAGTATTCGAAGGAGGCATGCCAGGCATTTTGGGAACACCAATAGGAACAGGTCAGTATCCAATATCATTTGTAAAAACTGGAGATAAAATAGTAAAAAAGGTAGGCAAGAAAAAAGTATTCACATCTGCAGTTGCTGGTGATGCGGCAGAGACAATGCGACCAGATATGAATCCATATGGATATGCATCACTCGTAAAGCCAGGCGGCGAAGAAGATTTTGCAGCAGCAGGAGCATGGTGGTCAGATTATACTAAATTGGTAATTTCAGGTAAAGTGGAAAAGGGTACAGGACAGCCAGGATATGGTAAAGGCGGTGTAGGTCCGTCAGAGCAACAAAAATCACAGCCAGGTTGGTACACGAAACCTAAAGCTGGACAAGGTGAGTATAAAGTTTCTAGTAAGGCAGGAGATTATCGTGTTATGGCTGGAAAAGGTAAAACAAAAACATGGATAGGTGGTTCAACTCGTTTAGAAGGAGGTTCACAGCCAGGCGGTGCGTATGCATTTAAGCAGTGGTTTGATAAATTATTACCATCAGAACAAACTCATGTTAAAAAAACATTCTTAGGCGAAGGAGGATTATACAAATCTGTATTAGATTCAGAGAGAGGTGCAAGATGGACAGGAAAATCAAAGCCTCCAAAACCAAAACCATCTGATATGAATGTTATATGGAAAACTCTCACACCTGAAGTACAGACACAGGCTTTGGGAGCCTCATCAGAAGCACAGAGATTGTCATATCAAAAATGGGGTTTCAGAGGAATGAACCCAACAGACAAGAAATCGTTACTCAAAAAGGCAGGTATCGATTTCGAGTAGTGGTGAATCTAATTGGTAAGAAGAGCACCGATACGAAGAGCAAAACCGAGCGGTAAAGTGCACGGTCCAAAACACAGACCTAGTAGTAATACAGTCTTTGCTGGCGGACGACAATCACATCCAAAACCAACAAAAAAAGCATCGCCAAAGAAAAAACATGTAGTACACAAAGCAAAAACATCGTCAAATAAATCATGGTCATTTCTTCCACAAGCTCATGCAAGTTCAACACCAAGTACAGCAGGAAAATTTAATCCTCCTGGCTGGACAGGTCAACAAGATTATGGTACACCAAGATGGCACAAGTCTCAAAAAGGAGAATTAGGTAAAGCAATTGCATCTTCTAAGAAACAACATCCACAAGCATGGATGACAGCGACAGGTCCAAAAGGATTACAACAACCACAACAAAGTGGTATACATACAATGTCACATACTCCAACTCCTGCACCAACAACAACAAAACAGGCAGGTTACAGAGGAACAACAATTTATGCAACACAGCCTGATGGACATACATTCAAGATTCAAAGAAAACTATCACTGCAAGACAGGCAGTATTATAGAGAACATGGAGTCAAACTATCAACAAGAAAACCTTCTACAGTTAGAAAACAGCAAGAGTTATCAGATGTGTTTGGTGTTACAACATTTACTACATTAGGTCATGAGTCAACAACACCTCGTGATTTATCAGCACAGACAATGACTAAAACAAGAAAAGAACAACAGAAACTATCTGACAAATATGGTATTACAACATACAATAAAGATGGTTCTGTATCAACAATTCCAAGAGAGCAGCAACAACAAGAACAACAACAGCAATCTAAAGGTGCTTGGTGGTGGGATTCACCATTCACGGTTTCTGCTGAGAAAGATAAGAAAGAGAAACCATGGGGATGGTGGTAAACTGTGCCTAAAAAAAGAAGTTCTGGCTACCAAGGTTTAGGTGGAAATAGTTTTCAAGAAGACATGGAGAGAGGTTTAGGTAAGAGAGGTAATAGTGGTGAAGAATCACAGGGTTTCAATCAAGATTTTGGCGGTAATAGTTTTGGTGAAGATGTCGATGCAGGATTAGGTAAAACATCACAGAAAAAGAAAAAAGCAGGTCCTAAGAATATTTTAGATGAATGGACAGATGCTGCTGGAGGCGGTTGGTAATGCCACATGTTTTCGTTACTAAGAAGGTTTTAAAACAAAAAGGAGATCCAAATAGACAGCCTGGAAAAAGAAAACACTCTCCAACTAGAAAACCCATTAAACGTGCTGCACCACCTAAACCAAAAATAAAACGACAGGTAAAGAAACCATCAATACGTCAAGTGCGTGGTCCTGCAAAGGGTCCATTAGTTACAAAAAAAGGTGGGAAACCATTTCAAATTATACAGGAAGCACATGCTTTTCAAATGCCATTCAGATCATATCTTGCACCACTCGTGAAAGACGGTCGGTTTGTAGTTAGCAAAAAAACAGGTCATACAAAAAAGAGAGGTGTGGTTTTTACAACAAAAAC
The DNA here is from genome assembly GCA_002686115.1 of Halobacteriovorax sp. Taxonomy (GTDB): domain Bacteria; phylum Bdellovibrionota; class Bacteriovoracia; order Bacteriovoracales; family Bacteriovoracaceae; genus Halobacteriovorax_A. The sequence continues at coordinate 2,615 of NZAF01000153.1, forward strand.
ATCATTAGAACAATCAAAGATTGCAAGAGGTCCAGAACAAGTGAAAGACGAAAAGAAATTTTGGAGAGAGCAAAAACTTGTCACTGGTGATCTATCACAAGGTGGTCTTAAAACTGGCTCACGTACACATCAAGCTGATACATATGGAAGATTGTTTAAGGAAGACAAGGTAAAACCAAATGAGTTTACACAGACAACACCAGGTTATTTTGCTATACCAGAGAACACAGGATTTAATCCACCAAGAAAATGGATTAAGTTAAAGACAAAGAAAGTTAAAACATCTAAAAAATTAGTTGCAGCCAAAGCACCAGACATTCAACCGCCTATAATTACAAAAGGTGAAAGAAAAAGATTGCTTAAAGGTACAGGTAGTAAGAAGATGGATACATTCTTCGGTGCAGGTATTGCAGCAGGTGTAGGTGGTGCATGGGAGCAGTTCTCAGATACTATTTCGTATAATCCATTACCATATGCTGCAGCTTTCATAGGTCCAAGTGTAGCTAAAAAAGTATTGAAGCCAACTTCAACACTTGATGTTACAGATGCATTGAAAACTATTTGGCGGAAAGGAGCTAAAAATAGAATGAATAAATTCAAGAATGTCAAAGAACTTGATAAACGTATAACTTATCTTGACAAAGAACTTACTGCTGCAAAATCAGGAGCAAAAGCATACGATGATTTCACAGGATATTCCAAACAACCACAATCAAAGAGAGGGACTAGATCAATAGAACTATCATGGGGTCAGCAAGCACCATCAACAGCAGAAGTTAACCAAGTAACAGGTGAGACAAAAATAATTCCAAGTTCAAAGACGGTAGGGGAATCAATGATCAGTAAAATAGAATTGGAAAAACTGACACTAGAAACTCATAGACTGGCATGGGATACACAAAAAGAAGTTATTAAAACAGGAGCTGATATTCCAACAAAATTACCACCAGGATATAATATAATGGCATCAAGTCCTACTGGAACTCAAGTGATTGGAAAAGCTGACGGACCTGCTAGTGCATGGTATAATACTGCTATGCCTGGGCAGAAATCTAAGATGGTAAAGAAAGGAACAAAAACTACTGCATCTTCACCACCATCAGATCCTAAGAAAAGTGTTACTACATCTGCAGGTGCTGGTGTGCCAAAACCTAAAGATGATGATCCAACAGCGATGTTCGCACCTGGCGGTAAAAAAGATATTAAACTTGAACCGACACCAAAACCGTCAGTTGCTGACGATATTTCAATACCAGGAGGAACAATAAAAGGTCATTCTATGCCAGAAGGAAAGAAAGGTGCAAAGAAAGCACTCAAGTATATGGGTGGAGCTGCAGCAGGAATAATAGGATTGGCAGGACTTAGTGAAGTTAATAAGGCATTCCCTTGGTTTACCCCAACACCACCAGGTGAACAACAAACACAGCCAAGCCAACAAACACAGCCAAGCCAACAAGCACCACCAGGTGAACAAACAGCACCAGTAATTGGAGCCTCAACTCAACAACATTTGGAAAATTTGGGTGTTACAGTTCCACAAGTTAAAACAGTCGAAGAACTTCTTGCAGAAGGTAAATATGTTGAAGCACAAAATCAAGCGTTGGCAAATAGAGGTCTTGATTCAAAGGGTAATGCCATTCAAACAACAGGACCTACACCGATGCCAGGATTCAAATCAAATTTAGCATGGGAGCAAGGACTTAAAAATCCAGCATACAAGAGTGTCAAATCAGCAAAATGGGTAGTAGCCCCAGGAGGTGTCGGTTCAATCGAAAGAGGTGATCAGTGGGTTAAGCTTGGCATGACAGGTGTGTCAGCAGTGCAAGTTGAAGCAATGTATTTGAGACAAGCGAAGATACAACAACTAAACGCATTGCACAAAGAGATGAACATAGAAATGAATGCAAAGGGTGGTGATCTTCTTGGAAGAGCAGAAGTAGCTGCAAAGTTCTACAAGAAAAATTCAGACATGATGGGTTCATTACCATCACAGTACAAAACAATTCTTGATAACAGAGCAAGATACGAGAAATAATTTAATTTCAAACATATTATATTCTAGTAGTTTTGATGGTAAGCGTGTCTAATGCAGAGTTACGACCGTCAGAACCTAACGATGTGTTATGTATTATTTGCAGTAAACCAGTTAGAGATCATTCTTTTGCTGAACAAAAAAAATGTGCTGAACAAATGATGTGGTCAAAGAAATCATAGTGATATGAAACTACGTCTCCCCCCTACTGTTAACGTACAAGAAGTAGTTGCAGAGGAAACTGTAGAAGAACCTGTTATTGACATTGACGAGGAGATTAAGGAATACATAACAGAAAACAAACCTGAAACAAAAAAACCATACAGGGATTCTATTAATAAACCAAAACTACAAGCAGATTCGCCAATATTCCTAACAAGTAAGAAACGCTTTGGAAATCTTGAATTAATAAAGACGTTTGTTGAAAAATGCAGGATTAACAAGCTTGGTCCTGCAAGATATACAGGAAGGCTATTCACGATCTGTAAGGCGTTAAAGGTTCACCCAAAAGAATTAATCGTGAACTTTGAAACGGCTGAAAAACTTTTCCTGGACTTTGAAAGTCTATGGGGCAAGATAAACCCAAACAAAACCACTGAAGAATATAGAAAAGCGATTAGGAAGTTCTTAGCGTATAACAAAATCACAATTGAGCCTAGATCGAAGGCAATCCCAGCCACGACTGATTCTAAGGGTGATTACTCACGAGTTCACCTGAATAACACTGAATTTACTAAGGGATTAGAATACATTGAAAAACACGCTGGATTTGAGTATAAGGCACTCTATGCTTTGACTCATGAAATGTTCCCAAGACCAGAAACACTATATAATTACATGCCTAATATTGAAATCCAATATGCCGATGTTGATGGTAAATCATACCCATATGGCGAGGCTAGTATATATGAGAAAAAACAGAAAAAACATTACGAGAAGATCATACTAGACCCAAGAGTTTTGAAGATTACTTCTGAATTAAAGAAAAATGTCCCTGTTTGTAATAAACCACCAAAGACAATAGAGAAAACGCTTTCAAAGGTTCTACGGGATTTTTACAGAGAGTTAGGTAAGATAAATAGTGAAGTAAAGTATGAAAAGGGGCAGGAAGGTTGGCTTTACACAAACCGTCCAATTTATACATTAAGACATTCGGCAGCTATGCTTTGGATGTCAAGAACCAATTTCAATGCAACATTAGTTGCTAAATTGGGATGGGAAGACCCAAAAACACTTTCAACGTATTATGCTAAAACTACGGTGAAGAATGTCATGCAAAGCGGTATGTGTTACTATTGCAGACCACCACAGACTAAGACGAATATGGCTGTATTCTGTTCACCAACACATGCGTTAGCATACTACTTTAGGGTGTTCAACTTTGCATGAGTTATACAAACGTAAACACCCAAAACATAGAATCACAAATCATAAGAAGATATATTTCAATTCAACAAAAGACATTCTCTGTCATAATTGTGAAAAAAAATTGATTAATCAGTATATTTTATCATCACCAAACGCTAAATACAGATGCCTGGATTGCGCCGTAAAGACATCTTTAATAAACAAGATACCAGCCAATATTAGAGAGGCGATGGATTAATGGACTTGAAGTTGATGGTTGGTATAGGATTTACAATAGCTGGCATAGTAACTGTTATTATATTTACAACACCTGCAGCTGCATTATTTGGTATTAGTCGATGAAGTACAAACCAGACGTTTGGAAGTTAAAAAATGTTATTGAGCAACAGAAGGGTATCCAAGCTGCACAAAAAGAAGCACATTATGTTTTGGGTCCAGCAGCACAGTTTAAAGATGCTGATCCACCTAAGAAAAAGCCAAAGAAAGATGATGATGTTAGAAAAAGATTAGATGTGCTTGAAGCCAAAGTTAAACGATTAACCAAACGATTATCTAAAGTCGAGAAAGAGATATGAAAAGAAAAAATCCGAAGACGGGAAAAGATTCATTGTATGGTAGGGATAAATTTAGAGGTAAAGACATTGGGTCTATTGTAATACAAGTAATAGTTGTATTAATAATCACCAAGATGTTTTTCTTTCCATGAGCTATTATCATCTATTAGTTACAATAGGACTTACTGCAACTGGAATGATGCTTGGTTTTTTGGTAGGATACTATTGAATACAACAATGGAGTGTAGATATGGGATGCATAAGTTGTGTAAGAATTTGAGGGCTTTGGATCTGACCTGCGATTGCGATTGCCATAAATAGCCAAATCTTTGCACCAAAGAATTATAACTTAATATGCCTGTATTATTTACAAAATAAGGTGAGTCATTCCCTCAATGTAACCCATCAAAGAATTACGAGTCATAAATTGTTTGAAACCCAACATGCGAATACGAGTCAAGATAATAGTGAATCCCACCTAAATAATACGAGTCAGGAAGGAGTTGAAACCCATCCACCAAATACGAGCCATAACCAAATTGAAACCCATCATCCTATGCAAGTCATAGAAAAGTTGAAATCCATATCCCCAATACGAGTCACTAAGATATTGAAACCCAATGACAACATACGAGTCATCCAAATCTTGAAACCCACATGAATCATACGAGTCAAGCATCAATGAAAACCATCAGAGACTACGAGCCAAGTTCTGTATGAAACCCAAAGTCAAAATGCGTAAGATGTAATACACCCATAATTTAATTTCAAATATGGGTTTGTTATTTGAAATATATGGTTAGATACCGTGGCTATGTTGTAGCTAAGAAAGGACCATATGGAAAAAAGGTAGCAATGCGTGATTCAGGAAAAAAGACATTTGTAACCAAAAAAGCGGCAATCAAAGATATGCGTTCTGATAACAAGAAATGGATGAAAAAGAACTATAGCTCAGCATGGTCAAAAAAAGCTGGGTTTGAATACGGTGCAGTTGTTGATGGAAAGTTCAAGGATGGCAGTGAGGGAAACAAAAATTTACTAAAATGGCATACTTCTAAGAAACGCAAAAAGAGTTTCTCATTTAGAATTTAATTTCAAGTATGAGTATGTTTATTGTATATTGTGTCTCAGAGAGTAAACTACCTCACCCCCTCACATACTAAGTCAACTCTCAAAAGTTCTAAGTATAACATAGCGTCCAAGTTCATCTCAGTGAGGGGTGAGACACAATGATTAGTGTAGATTATCTTCGATTCAGATTATACTGTGTAATGTTCAAAGTGTTAACTGGTCAGTGGAAATAATGATCTCTTTTTGGGAAGGTGTAGTCATGGGACTCATGGTAACGCTTGGTGTTCTATTTGTAGCAAGAATGTTGGCACCCAAGAAGACCTATTGGGATATACACAAAGATGCCAAATATAATCCAAATTCGAGTGCCCCTGACTATAAAGGGCGAAAATAGTTGCACCAAATTTTTGATTAAACACGCTATGCGTGGTTTTAACCTCAATAGGTTAAGGGTTATACATAGAATTGAAGTGGCACTAAAACACCTATTATTACATTAGTAGAACACCACAAAGTCAGCTCGCCTATGCTAGCTTTTTTTAGCTCGCCTCATAAACACCAAGCGTGCCTTTCCAATTCTTGCAGGCTAGCCTGCACATGCCTTGTATTTATTACAATATTATACACTATGTATTACTCATTGAAGACAAAACTTCTCAAGAAAGTTTAGTTGTATGATTATAAAAATATAATAAGATTAATTATATTATGCTATAAGGGCATCAATATAGTTTTAAGTATATTATACTTCATATACTATGTATTGATTCGAGAGGTGTCAAGTTTACTTGCTTATTGAGATTTGTTCGGGAGCTTGGACTCAATACCGTAATGGTGTAGTGTATTCAGTTCAACATGAGGATTTTGAATCAGCAATTATGTTCATGCACGGCATGGTAGCTATGCTTCCACCAGCCGACAGACCTACACTACCACCGATTCCAGTAGCGAAGGATTTGAAGCAGGACCTAGTGAATAAGACAGCTAAGTGGAGATGGTGTGTTGACGCAAATTTTGCTATAGAGGATGCGATCAGTAAATGGATTTATAAGAATTTGGACAAGGCGCAGATATAATGGCAGTTGTAATCCCAAAAAAAATCAAATTGAAAACGCCTACTATAACTCCACCAGTATTTCGTCCAACATTTTCAGACACAACTTCTCTACAAAAGCCAGTTTTAGAACAAAGAGAACCTACTCCACAAGATGAAGTAGTCGATATGTCCGATGTCGAGGAATTTCAAACTAATAAGGAGATTGATTATATCCAACAGACAGCATACTTCACAGATACAAACCACGATCCACCTAAAAAATTACCCATACCATTACGATGGAGTCCATATTTGGTGTATAAACGGATTTTAGATCATAATCATTATGGTAATTATACTGGTGTAACCATGATCGGGATGTCTGGGTCTGGTAAGACTACATTGACTCAGGCGTTCTGTCATTATATACATAGGCAGGCAGAGAAAGGCGGTGTAGAATATCGTATAAAGTGGTTTAATGGACATGACATGCTAAACATGGATAAACATATCAAAGACCTTGAGGTGGGGGTACCACATCTGATGATCTTCGATGATGCCAGTTATACTATGGAAGATGCGTCAAAAGCTGATAAAGCAAAATTAGCTAATGCATTGACAACGATCAGACATCAGGTAAAGGCTCCAGTAATTACGTGGATGAACATCCACTATTCTAAGGCTACATTGAAATTTTTCAGAAATCAACATTTTACATTCCTGACTAGTGTATCCGTAGAGGAGTTAGGGAACCTTCAAGATTTGTTCAAGGAAAGAATGGGTGCAATCAAAAATTATGCAAGGCAGTATAACAGAATGATGTTAAAAGGCTACTTCCTATGCCCGATTTCCTCGTTTAATGGACGGACTTTGAAGTATAAGACTAACGAGCCATTCAGACTTGGGATGGTTGCAGAGATTACTGATCTGCATTATTTCGTGTATGCAAAGGAAGAATGTACAACTTGTCGTCCAGGTGCAAAATCAAGAAAACTGAAAGCTTCTACTCGTGAAGAGGTGGCTGCATGGTTACTTAACTACAGCCAGCCTGTAAGGACAAAACAAGCTTTGGAATACTTTCTAACGATCAAAAAAGGTGTTCCGTCACTTACACCATTATTACAAAGACAAATCGAACATTTTGTCGATCTTGATAGAAAGATACCTGGATTGCCTTGGGATAAAATTTACAAGGAATTTTGTACACAAAAGAAGTTTAACAGTCCAAGGCACAGAAATAAGGCAGAAAAGCTGATGAAGCTACCGATATATCAAATTAAAAATATTTTTAAAAAGGAGCTTGAAGACGAGGAAAAGTTGAAAAAACTACCTCATAACAAGCTTGTAGAGGAACCATTATCATCTGAGGGTTATGCACCATCTGACTTACCGCCTAATGAGTTTATGAGTACAGATGCTGATGCGGTGCCAGAGCCTGAAAAACCAAAGAAACTTTATGATGAGTATGATAGTAGGTTTACGGAGAGCCAATGATAGATTTCGAAAAAAAGATTAAGACGTATGGTGAGTGTGTAAAATGTGGTGAACCACGCACATCGAGAGCTTGGGTAGGTTCAACAGCAAAATGCTGGAATAAATGGTCAATGTGTAAGGATTGTGCAAAACAGGAACATCCAGAAGATTATAGAACTGCTATTGATTGGCTTGATATAGAATGTAAATGCCCAGGTTGTGGTTTAGTGCATAAAAATCCATATCAGGCACAAAAAGCAGAGCCGACATACACTGAGGCACAATGGAAATTTAAAATGGAACAAGAGGCAAAAAATGATGATGCTATGAAATTTGAACTAGAGGCAGAGAAAATACCTGAGAAAGAGATCGCCAAATCCATACATATTCCTAACAATCCTGAAGATCAGCTTTCCTAGCGCTGGATTTTTTTTTGCGGTCATAGCGCTGGAATTTTCAAAATTTTTAAATTTTTGCTATACTGATTTAATTTCAAATATGAGGACTATTATGTATAATTAGGTATGTTAAACATTGCGTATATAATGGGATTCATCGGCGTTGCAGTTGGTATAATGATTGGGGTTTTCATCTTTACCGAAGTAGAGAACTCTGTGGATTGTCCAGATATTAACATAAATCCAGATGGTAATGCTGGGTGTCAGAAAGCTAAGAGTTTGTCTTGGGCAGTAGTTGGAATTTTACCGATCGCAATGTTCTTTGGTTTGTTTACATTGTTCGGCGGATTCAACCAATATTGAAATCGGTTACTCTATAATTTTTCTTTTATATAAGAAGTAAAGATGACATTGGAGTAACATGATTGATATTTCCTACATCATGGGCTTCATCGGCGTA
>NZAF01000154.1 GCA_002686115.1 Halobacteriovorax sp.
TATAAGAATAATTATAAGACTAAAGTATTCTTCACTTGGTGGCCTGAAGGTTATGAGCCTAAGATCGATTTTATCCAAAATATTATTTTTATTAAAATTAGTCCTCTTGCCGATCTTGAAAGTTTTTTAACCCAGAAAAAGCTCATCTCACTTCTCGTGAAATCATTATTTTTGGCACAGAGTCCAAATCAGATAAAGAATATGGAGAAGATTCTTTATAAAGACTGTATGCAAAAAGATATTGAGACCTCACTCTATAACGCCATGGGGCATCTTTATTTGGGTGCTCTAACTAAGAGAAAGGCCTTCGATCCACATAGGGAAACATATAGAGACAAGAGAGATCACATCCTAAGTGTACTTTTTTTCGATATGTTTGAGCGTGAAATCAAAAATAGAGGTAAGTTTTATGGCAATTTTGTCAATGAAGTGGCCAATATTTGCAAGCTTTTGCCCACGTCTTAGTTCAAATTGATTTGCCGCGTGGCATTTGCTAAGTGGTCATTCACATCCTAAAATAACCCTGTTTTTTTAAGAAGTTATAAATTTTTTAACAGGTTATTTTATGGAAACTTTACGTACAAAAGTAAATAAGAATACTCCGGAATTTAGAGAAAATTATGAGTTTAATAAAACTCTTAAAGAAGAACTTGTTTCACATCTAACAAAAGTTAGTGAAGGTGGTGGAGAGAAGTCTGTTAAAAGACATCGCTCAAGAGATAAGCTTCTTGCACGCGAAAGAATCGAAAAAATTATTGATGCAGGCTCTCCATTCTTAGAACTAAGTAGTTTGGCAGCAAAAGATATGTATGGAATGGATATTCCAAGTGCAGGGATAATTACTGGTATCGGCCGTGTTCATGGTGTTGAATGTATGTTCGTTGCAAATGATGCTACAGTTAAGGGCGGAACTTACTTTCCAATGACAGTAAAAAAGCACTTAAGAGCACAAGAAATTGCAAGAGAAAATAGACTCCCTTGTATCTATCTTGTTGATTCTGGAGGTGCATTTCTTCCAATGCAAGATGAAGTCTTCCCTGATAAGGAACACTTTGGACGAATCTTTTATAATCAAGCACAAATGTCATCTATGGGAATTCCCCAAATCGCAGTTGTCCTTGGTAGTTGTACGGCCGGTGGAGCCTATGTTCCAGCTATGGCCGATGAATCAATTATTGTTAAAGGAAATGGAACGATTTTCTTAGGAGGACCTCCTCTTGTTAAGGCCGCAACTGGTGAAGAAGTAAGTGCTGAAGATCTTGGTGGGGCACATGTCCATACATCCGAATCAGGAGTTGCAGATCATTTTGCCGAAAATGAATTAGATGCCCTCGCCATAACTAGAGATGTGGTGGAGAATTTAAATTATAAATCCCTTGGCGAGGCAAGCTTTGATAAGAGACAGGCTCCTGTCGACGCTCCTCTTTATGATAGCGATGAAATTTATGGAATCCTATCAAAGGATACTCGTAAGCCTTTTGATGTTAGAGAAATCATAGCAAGACTCGTTGATAATTCAGAATTTCATGAATTTAAACAAAAGTATGGCGAAACTCTTGTCTGTGGATTTGCAAATATCCACGGTTATAAAGTTGGGATAGTCGCTAATAATGGAATTCTTTTTAGTGAAAGTGCCGTCAAAGGCTCACACTTTATTCAGCTCTGTGGCCAAAGAAAAATCCCCCTTGTTTTTTTACAAAATATTACAGGTTTTATGGTTGGTAAAAAATACGAATCCGAAGGGATTGCAAAACATGGGGCAAAAATGGTGACGGCCGTTTCAACAGTTAATGTTCCAAAGTTTACAGTAGTTATTGGTGGCTCATTTGGTGCTGGGAATTACGGTATGTGTGGGCGAGCATATTCACCGAGATTTATGTGGATGTGGCCTAATGCTAGAATCTCAGTCATGGGTGGTGAACAAGCTGCAGGTGTTCTTGCAACTGTTAAACAAGATGGTCTTAAGGCCAGTGGCAAAGAGGTCATGAGTGAAAGTGAATTAGAAGAATTCAAAAAGCCAATTTTAGAAAAATATGAAAAAGAAGGTTCTGCTTATTACTCAAGTGCAAGGCTTTGGGATGATGGTGTGATTGAACCTCATAAGACACGTGATGTTCTAGGACTTGCTATCGCTGCAAGTTTAAATAATGAAATTGATGATTCACGCTTTGGTGTATTTAGGATGTAATGATGGAAAATCTTTTTTTTAAATCTATTGATGAATTCGGTATTGCAACAATTACGCTTAATAGAGCAGAGATACATAATGCTTTTAACGATGAATTAATTGCAGGACTAACAGATTGCTTTGTCAAAATGGAAAGTGATGACAATGTGAAAATTGTTGTTCTTACTGGTAATGGTAAATCATTTTGTGCTGGAGCAGATTTAAATTGGATGAAGAAAATGATTGATTATTCTGAAGAAGAAAATATTTCTGATTCAATGAATTTAGCAAATCTTTTTCATACTATTAATTCATTTTCAAAACCAGTCATTGGAAAAATTAATGGTGCTGCTCTTGGTGGTGGTAGTGGCCTAGTTGCAGTTTGCGATCATGTTATTGCTCATGAGGATGCAATTTTTGGATTTACTGAAACTCGCTTAGGAATAGTTCCAGCGGTTATTTCTCCATTTGTTCTTAGAAAAATTGGGGAAAGTCATGGAAGGACATTATTTTTAAGTGGTCGAAGGTTTAATGCAACTCATGCAAAAGAAATAGGTCTTGTTCATCAGATAAGTCTTGATAGGCACTTTGAAAAGGATGTGATGGATATTTGTCAGGACTTTTTAAAAGCAGCCCCTGGAGCTCAAAAAGTTTGTAAGCAGATGATCTATGATGTGGTTAATATGACTGATGTTAATGAAGCCAAGGTATACACTTGTGGTGTCATTGCTAAGCGTAGGGTATCGGATGAGGGGCAGGATGGTATGTGCTCTCTTCTAGAAAAAAGAAAACCAATGTGGGTGAAATAAATGAAAATTAAAAAGTTATTAATTGCCAATAGAGCTGAAATTGCTATTCGTATCATGAGAACGTGCCAAAAACTTGGAATAAAAACGGTCTCTCTCTACACTCTTGAAGAAGAGAATCTTCCTCAGAGATTCATTGCTGACGATAGCGTTTTATTAGAAGGTAATTCATTATCTGAAACATATTTAAATATTGATAAGATTATTTCTATAGCAAAAGAATATGGTTGTGATGCAATTCATCCAGGATATGGATTCTTATCTGAAAATGCTGAGTTTTGTAAGAAAGTCGTTGCTAATGACCTTATCTTTGTAGGACCTACGCCTGATTCAATTACAATGATGGGTGATAAAAAAGGTTCTAAAGAAAAAATGATTGAACTTGGAGTCCCAACAATTCCTGGTTATCACGGTGCTAATCAAGATGCAGATCATCTTAAAAGCGAAGCATGTAAAATAGGCTACCCTGTCTTAATAAAGGCTTCTGCTGGTGGCGGTGGAAAGGGAATGAGAATCGTTTATGATGAAAAAGACTTTTTAGAGTCCCTTGATTCTTGTAAAAGAGAGGCGATAAAGTCATTTGGATCAGATGTCGTTCTCATTGAAAAATTTATTGAGAATCCAAGACATATCGAAATTCAAGTCATGTCTGATAACCACGGAAATCACTTTCACTTTTTTGACCGTGAATGTTCAATCCAAAGAAGACATCAAAAAATTATTGAAGAGGCACCATCAATTGCCCTAAATGATGAATTAAGAGAAAATATGACTCAGACTTCTGTGCATATTACAAAATCCATCAATTATTCTGGAGCCGGAACTATTGAATATATACTTGATGGTGATCAATTCTACTTTTTAGAAATGAATACGAGATTACAAGTTGAGCATCCTGTTACAGAGATGATTACAGGATTTGATCTTGTAAGACTTCAACTTGTTGCTGCTGGAAATGAAGAATTTGACTTTGATCAAGATGATATAGAGATTCTTGGACATAGTATTGAATGCCGAATTTATGCAGAAGATCCTGATAATGACTTTTTACCAAGTGTCGGTCGCTTAAAGTATATAGGGGATGCAGAGTATTCAGAAGCACGTCTTGAGTGCGGTTACAGTGATGGAAATGAGATAACCATCAATTTTGACCCAATGATAGCCAAGGTGATCTCAACAGGTGAAGATAGAGAAGAGGCGATTGAAAGATCACTTGAATCTTTAAAAAGTATTCCATTTTTTGGTTTAAAAACAAATATTGAATACCTTTCTCGTATATTAAATAGTGAACCATTTTATGAAGGAGATACCTATACTCACTTTGTAAAAACTTATGAAGATATCTTAGGAAGCGTGAGACCATCAAGATCTGAAGTTATTGCAGCACTGATGCATAAACTTCCAATCAGTCATGGCACAAACCCATGGGATTCATTATCTAGTTTTCGTTTAGGTGAAGATGAAAAGGTATTTACTTTTTATCTAGATGAAGAAGAAATTAGTATTAGTGTTAATACACATTTTGAAAGTTTCACAAAGATTAAATATCAAGGATCTTGGTCTATGGTAAAACTAGTAGATCAGTTTGATGATATTTGCTCTTATATCGTCGATAGAGACATGGTGACTGTTGTATCATTTGACGACGATGTCATAGTAAATGGAAAATTCTATAAACTTACTAATAATTATCCAAAGCGTTCAGATGATTCTACTGGTGCTGGGGGAGATATGCTCTCGCCAATGCCTGGTAAGATTTTAAAGCTTGTTGTTGAACCTGGAGCAAGTTTTAAAACGGGAGATTCATTAGTGATAATGGAAGCAATGAAAATGGAACATACGATAAAGGCATCTACAGATGGTAAGCTTCTTAGTTATCTTGTTAAAGAAGGTGAACTTATTAGTGGTGATGCCAGATTAATAGATTTTGAATAAATTTTATAAACAAAGAAGAGATTAGTAACTTTATGATTAAAGAAGAAGTTAAAATTGTAGAAGTCGGACCTAGAGATGGGCTTCAAAATGAAAAGGTAATACTGCCAATAGAAACAAAAATTGAGCTTATTGACTTATTAGTTGATGCTGGTTTTACAACTATTGAGCCTACTAGTTTTGTGCGTCCGGAATATATTCCACAAATGGCTGATTCAAAAACGTTATTTTCTAGTATTCTTAAACATGAAGATATCGTTTTTCCAGCTCTCGTTCCAAATAAAAGGGGTTTTCTAAACTCCTTAGACGCTGGTGCAAAATGGATTGCTATTTTTACTGCAACTTCCAACACTTTTAATAAAAAAAATACAAATGCTACGATAGATGAATCTTTAAAAAGGTTTGATGAATTTGTTCCGGATGCGATTAAGGAAGGACAAACAGTCAGAGGATATATTTCAACGGTTTTTGGTTGTCCCTATGAGGGCGAAACATCAATAGATGAGATGCTTAGACTTTGTGAAAAGCTCATAAGCTTTGGCGTTAATGAAATCTCTCTTGGTGATACCATTGGTGTTGCTAATCCTAATCAAGTACAAGTCATTATTCAAAGACTAAAAGAACATTTTGACCTCTCTATGATGGCGATGCATTTTCATGATACTGAAGGTATGCCCCTTGCCAATATTTTAGCTTCTTATCAAGAAGGAATACGCATTTTTGATTCTTCAGTTGCTGGTCTTGGAGGATGCCCTTATGCAAAAGGTGCATCTGGAAATGTAGCTAGTGATGATGTTATTAATATGTTTCATAAGATGAATATTAAAACTGGAATAGATCAAGATAAATTACATAAAGCATCTCGTTTTATATTAAAGGCACTTGGAAAAGAAGGTTCTTCTAAGTTTTTCCAAGCTAATGAAGGGAGAAAGTCATGAGTACATACCATGATCTTCCCATGCTAAAACGTCATTTAGAGGGAAGCATTCTCACTATTTCTCTTAATAACCCTGATATGCGAAATGCACTTGTCGACGATTTAATTATCGATCTTACTAATACATTAAAACAGGCTGATCTTGACTCTCAAGTACGTGTTGTCATTTTAAAAGGCGAAGGAAAGAGCTTTTGTGCTGGTGGTGATGTGAAGGCCATGAAAGATAGAAGTGGTATGTTTGCAGGAGACTCTTTTGAACTAAAAAATCGTTATCATTTTGGAATTCAAGAAATACCACGCTCAATTGAGCGTTTTAGAAAACCTCTAATTGCCCAAGTCCATGGCGCTGCAGTTGGAGCAGGGTGTGATCTCGTGGCAATGTGTGATCTACGTTATTCTACTAAAGATGCGAAATTTGCAGA
>NZAF01000155.1 GCA_002686115.1 Halobacteriovorax sp.
CTCTTCTATTTATCACTAACGCTTCTATTGCAAGAGATGCAATTTCAGGAAGTCGTTTCGAACTTCTTACTGGAGTTAGAAAGGCCAGTGACTCAAGTCCAACACCTTTAAAAGGTTTTTGGGATAAAAAATTTGCTGGAGAAAAATACATTTATGGTAAAGCTCCTGCAAAATTTTTAGCAAGAAACTATAATTTTATTCCTGCGAAATCTAGAGTCCTAGATATTGGTATGGGTGAGGGAAGGAATGCCGTATTTTTGGCCACGAAAGGTTATAAAGTAACGGGAATTGATATATCTAGAGTTGCCATACAAAAAGCACGATTCTTAGCAAAAGAGTTTGGTGTAAGAATAGATACAATTCAAAAGAGTGTTAAAGAACTTAGAATTACTCCCGGAACCATTGATGCGATTATATGTTTTTACTATGTAGATAGAGAAATCGTAGAGACTCTTAAAAAGTGGTTAAGACCTGGTGGGGTGATTATCTTTGAAGCCTACACAATCAATCAAAAACTAATTAACAAGATGGAAGGCGAGGACTCTTATGTCTTACAAAGTGGAGAGCTTCTGGAGCTTTTTAGCGACTTTACCTTGTTAAAGTATGAAGAGCCACTTCATATGAAAGATTATATCGCCTCAATCATTGCTCAAAAGCCGCCCGAAAAAACTGAGTAAAAAACTTTTTTCCGACTATCTTTCAAACTCAGAAAGTATGAAAATGGTATTATGAAGAAAGTGTATGTTCTTTTAATGGCCATTTTATGTTTTCAAGCCTCGTTTGCGGCATTGAGTAAAAAAGATCCATTAGCTAAATTTTCTGGACGTGTATCAAATCTAAATCTAGATGCAAGACTTGTTCGTTTTAAGGTGAACTTTGATAATATAAAATTCTTAAATAAAGGCGATGAGGTCGACTTTTGGGGCCAGCATCAGGAGAGAAATAAGTGTTCAGGAAAGATTCTTGGAAGATCTAGTGATTATCTACTCGTCAAGGTTTATAAAATTGAATGGTGTAATGAGCAGTCGCCAATGGCTCTAGGCCGATTCTTCCATTTCTATAGTGTTGATTTAAGTAATAATATTAGTGTCGCCAGAAAGCTAACAGAAATTCTTTTAAAGAAAAGGTTAGCATTGGAAGGTAAGGTTCAAAGAAATAAGAAATTGATTGAAACATACCTTCAAAGAGTAGAGGCAGTAAATAATAGATATGAATTACTAAGAAGAAAGCTTGAACAAGAGTGGAGAGAAGAGCTAACAAAGCTTGAAGAAGATCAAATTGAAATTGTGCGTAATACGAATGGACTAGAGGTAAGGCTCAACGAAACAAATCATAAGCTTGAGTTATATCAAATTGAAGACAACAATTTGAAACTTGATCGATGGTCACTTGATAAGACCCTTTATTACGAAAAATAAATTATAATTTTGTAAACTTCCTATGTACTTTCAAACACTTTGTGCTTTGCGTGGTGTTATCTTGCCACTATTCAAAGTAATTTTTTATATTTAGACTGTTATCCTAGAAAAATGGTCTTCTATAGGCTATCGTAATTTGGCTAACATATTAATAAAAGGACATGAAATGAAAATTTTCAAAAGTGTATTACTTCTGGGAACTCTTTTATTTGCTTACAAGCAGATGACAATGGCAAGTATGCCTAAAAAAGGGGGAACCTTTTATTATAATTTAAAAAGTACACCAACGACTCTTAATCCACTTTCTGCAACTGATGGATATTCATCACAAGTTCACTCGTACACGATGGAGTCATTACTAACTCGTGACATTGATACATATGAGTGGAAACCAAACTTAGCTAAGAGTTGGGAAATATCAAAAGACGGAATGGTTTTTACTTTTGTTCTAAGAGATGGAATTAAATTTCATGATGGAAAACCAATGACTATTGAAGATGTTAAGTTTTCTTTTGATGCTGTTACTCATCCAGAGAACAAATATAAAACAGCACACCTAAAGTCATATTATGAAGGAATTGAAAAAGCTGAAGTTGTTAATAAGAACACAATTAAGTTTTATGCAAAAAATAAAATCTATAAAAATTTCGATATTGTCGCAGGTATGCTTGAGATTGTACCAAAGCATGTATACGAGAGTCCTTCTAAAAAACAAGAGAAGAAGCTCAATAAGACGATTGTAGGATCAGGTCCTTATAAGTTTAAAAGTCTTAAAAGAGGTAAGGGTGTTACATTAGTTAGAAATAAAAACTGGTGGGGACTTAAAGTTGATGAATATAAGAATGAAAATAACTTTGATAAAATCTTCATGAGATTTATTAAGGATTCAACGATCGCCATCCAAAGACTTGAAAAAGGTGATATCGACTTTCAAGCTTTATCTCCAGAAGAATTTGAAAAGAAAGCAACAGGTAGTAACTGGGGTAAGTCTGTATTTAAAGTAAAAACAGAAAATAAAGCACCTGCAGGTTATACTTTTATTGGTTGGAACTTAAAAGATAGGATCTTAAAGAGTAAAGAAGTAAGAAAAGCACTATATCATCTAATTAATAGACCATTAATGATTGAAAAATTCCTATACGGATATAGTGTTCCGGCTACAGGTCCTCAATATCTTTCAAGTGAATACGCTAATAAAGATGTTCCAGTAACTCCATTTGATCCAGAAAAAGCATTAGAGATTCTTAGAGCTGATGGGTGGGCCGATACTGATGGAGACCAAGTTCTAGATAAGGTTATCGATGGGAAAAAAGAAAAACTTTCTTTTACAATCCTCGAGCCAAATAAAGACTTTGTAAAATACCTCACTATTTTTAAAGAAGATGCTAAAAAAAGAGGTGTTGATATCAAGATTAAGTTTATTGAGTGGAACTCTTTTATTAAGGCCTTAGATGAAAGAAATTTTGAAGCTGTAAGGCTTGCATGGGGCGGAGGATCAGTTGATTGGGATCCAAAGCAAATCTGGCACTCTTCTTCAATTGAGAATAAAGGCTCTAACTTTGTAAGTTACTCAAATGAAAAAGTTGATAAGTGGATTGATGAAGCAAGACTTATTCATGACAAATCTAAAAGAAAAGAAATTCTTAATAAGGTTTATAAAGAAATTGCAGAAGACTATCCATATGCATTTCTTTTCAATACTAAGTACACTTTCTACGGGCACACTAAGAGTGCGAAGAGACATCAAGATACTTATACTTATGGTGTAGGAATCGGCAGATGGTGGTTAGAGAAATAATATTAACGATTAAGAAGTTAGAAGAAGGTAAAGTTGTTTAATTATATAATTCGAAGATTGTTAATTTTGATTCCAACCTTAATTGGGGTTACTCTTTTAACTTTTGTGATCATTAACCTTGCACCAGGTTCTCCGGTTGAACAAAAAATTCAACAGCTTAGATTTGGTTCAGAGGGAATGAGTTCTGACTCAGGTTCGAGTAATGATGCAGGTGTTTCAGAAGAAGTTATTGAAGCATTAAAGAAGCAATACGGTTTTGATAAGCCATTGCACGTGAGATATTGGATTTGGCTAAAAAACCTTACGCGATTTGATTTTGGTGAAAGTTTTACCTATGAGGAACCAGTTACTGATGTTGTCATGAGTAAGCTTCCGGTTTCAATTCAATTTGGTTTAATTTCATTTCTGCTGTCTTATTTAATTTGTATACCGCTTGGAGTTTTAAAGGCAATAAAACATGGTTCTAAATTTGATGTAACCTCAAGCTTTATACTCTCTGCTCTATATTCGATTCCTGGTTTTATGCTTGGTATTCTCTTATTAGTTTATTTTGCTGGTGATACATTTGTGGACTGGTTTCCAATTGGGGATCTTTACTCCGATGAATATGACGACTTAACATTCTGGGGTAAAGTTTGGGACAGGACAACCCACTTCATCTTGCCTCTTGTTTCATATATGGTTGGTCAGTTTACAGTTCTTACACTTCTTATGAAGAACTCGATGCTAGAAGTAATCAGCCAGGACTATGTGAGAACAGCTCAAGCAAAAGGTCTTGAGCAAAGAGTCGTTTATATGAAGCATGCCTTGAGGAATGCTCTTATTCCAATCGTTACTGGCTTTGGGCACTTCTTATCACTGTTTTTTGCGGGATCACTATTTATTGAAACAATATTTAACTTAGATGGTATTGGCCTTCTAGGTTATCAGTCTGTTCTTGAAAGAGATTATAACGTAATTATGGGGCTATTCTTTATTCAAACTCTCATTATGTTTGTTGGAAACCTTATTAGTGATATTCTGTACACTGTTGTTGACCCAAGGATTGATTTCTCATGATTGAAAAATATATTAAAAGTGAATTAACTCTTAAGAGATGGAGAAGATTTAAAAAGAGAAAGACTGCAGTCGTTGCAAGTGTCATCTTATTAGTCTCTTTTGTCTTAACGATGATTTCACCACTTATTGCCAATAGTAAGCCAATTTATATGTCATATAAGGGTGAAAGTTACTTTCCTGTATTTGTCAGCTATCACCCGAAAGATTTTGGTGTGACAGATTCGCTAGTTCTTAATTATAGAGAATTAGAGATGGGTGAAGGTGATTTTAAAATTAACCCAATTATAAAGTGGGATCCTTTCGAAAGTAATAAGAAAGTTGATTACTATCCTGCTCCACCATCTGCAGATAATATTTTTGGTACTGATGATAGGGGCCGTGATGTTTTCACAAGACTTCTCTATGGATATAAGTACTCTATAGCCTATGCAGTTTTAACATGGGTTATCTCAACAATACTTGGCGTTCTGTTAGGTGGCTTGATGGGGTATTATGGTGGAAAGGTAGACTTCTTTGGACAAAGAGTTGTAGAAATATTTCAAACTATACCAGTCTTTTTACTACTCTTAACATTAATATCGATGCTTAAACCTTCATTAATCCTTCTTATAACAATCTCCTCTGTTTTTGGTTGGATGGGAATTAGTTATTATGCAAGAGGAGAGTTTCTAAGAAATAGAAAACTAGAATTCGTAGAAGCTGCAAGAGGTATGGGGGCATCTACTTCAAGAATTATTTTTAAGCACATTCTTCCAAATTCATTAGGGCCTATTATTACTTTTGCTCCATTTTCTATTGCTGGTGGTATCACAGGTCTTGCTGGTTTAGATTATCTTGGCTTTGGTTTAGAGGTTCCAACTCCTTCGTGGGGAGAATTACTAGCTCAGGCACATAAGAATTTTACTATTGCTTGGTGGTTAGCTGTTTATCCATCTGCCGCACTATTTTCAAGCTTATTTCTATTTGTGCTAGTTGGTGATGGTGTGCGAGATGCTCTAGACCCAAAAATGAAATGATTAAAGTAAATAGTCTTCTTATATGCTTATTACTGTCTTTTTATAGCTTTACGCTAGAGGCATCAGCAAAGAGGATTATCTCAACATCTCCCGTGATAACAGAGTTTATATCCTTTCTTGGTCAAAGCAAGAATCTCGTCGCTGTTAGTAATTATTGTAAGAATAAGCAAGGCTTACCAACGATAGGGAGTTCATTTGGGCTTGATTATGAGCAAATTGTATCTCTTAATAGCGACATTCTATTTCTTGAATCTGTAAATGATACAAGAGTCAAAGAGAAGCTTAAAAAACTGAATATAAACTACGTTGAATTAAAGTTCTTAACGATTAGGGATATCAAAGAATCAAGCTATAAATTAGCAAAAAAATTAGGTCTAACTCGAGAGAAGTTATATGAGTTATTTTATCAATTGAAGCCTCTTGGCAATACAGGGAAGAAGGTCTTGATTGTTCTTGGAGAGGATACGAACTCAAATTTTATTAAAACGATTCGGGCCGTTTCTGGGAATTCATTTTACAGCAATATTTTAGGACTTGTTGGAGGAATTAATATTCTTCACAACTCTAGTGTTTCATATCCTATTCTAGATTTAGAAAAACTCATATCACTTAAGCCAGATATTATTATTCGAATTGGACAAAATATTTCTAGTGAGAAAGTAAAAAAAATATGGGCCAAGACAATTTTCAAGGATAAAGTAAAGTTCATGATGGATGATACTTATCTAATACCTGGACCTCAAATTCTTAAAACATATATAAAAATAAGAGATATTGTACGTGAAGCTGAATGATTTAACTATTGAAAAGGAAAGTCATAAGATTCTTTCTCACATA
Organism: Halobacteriovorax sp.; assembly: GCA_002686115.1. Classification (GTDB taxonomy): domain Bacteria; phylum Bdellovibrionota; class Bacteriovoracia; order Bacteriovoracales; family Bacteriovoracaceae; genus Halobacteriovorax_A. Next base: position 6,129 of record NZAF01000155.1, read on the forward strand.
AGTGTAGAGCTTAATTCAAATTGTATTGGTGTTATAGGAGGAAATGGACAAGGGAAAACAACACTCCTTAATGCAATTATCGAAAAAGATAAGTACTTAGGTGAGATAACTCATAGGCCTGAGTTTTCATATGCTGGGCACATAAGTGATATGAATACAGAGCTATATGTAAAAGAAATTCTCGAGTACTCAGTAATTAATTCTGGAACAGACCTTTGGGGATTTGAAGAGATTCTTAAAGTATTTGATTTGACTCACTTAAAAGATCATTCTTTTAACACTCTTAGTGGGGGAGAGAAGCAAAGAGTTAATCTTGCGTGCTCACTTTATCAAAAGTCTGATTTAGTAATTTGGGATGAGCCTACAAACTACCTCGATCCCAGACATATTAAGTCTTTAATAGATATAGTACTTAAAGAAAAAATGAGAAGAAAATTTTTGATTGTCTCTCATCATATGAATTTCATTATTTCTGTCTCTGAAATGATTCTTGGTCTTAAAGATAGGGAGTTAAAGTTTTATGAGAATACATATACAGCTTTTGATAAAAAACTTTTTAATGAAATTTTTGATATAAGTTTTAACTATATGATAAATGACCAAAAGAGGTCTGTGACCATATGAAAAAAATCTTAGTTTATCTCTCTTTTCTTTCTTTAATTGTTCTTTCCTTGATTGGGACTCAAATTGATTCTCTATTTACTGATAAGTATTACTATATTGTTGAATTAATTATTTTACCAAGAACTTTGACTGCTATTTTAGCTGGTGGCGTTCTAGCGACAATAGGCTATCAATTTCAAATTCTTTTCAAGAATAATCTTGCAACACCTTATACGACGGGAATCTCTTCTATTGCAGCGCTCTGCTTAGCCGTTAGTGAGCTTCTTTTGACACATCTTACTCTTTCTGGAAATGTGTCTCTCATTATATATCTTATTTCTAGTGTGCTTTTTTTGAGTGCCATGTTCATCATTTTAATTAAGAAAATGGGAAGGAATTCTCTTTTACTATTAGGAGTAAGCGTCGGGATAGTGAGTTCAAGTTTAATCATTTTTATACAGTCATTTCTCGGTAATGAAAGTGTTTCTAAACTTGTACGGTGGATGATGGGTAATATTGACACTGTTGGCTTTAGGGCCCCTTTGATACTCTTTATCGGTACAATTATCTTAATGATCTATGCATTTAAATCAAGAAAAGCAATGACTCTACTATCAATAAGCGAAGACTTTGCGCATACTCGAGGTGTTCAGGTCGAATCATTATTTAGAAATACTTTTTTCATGGGGAATACATTTCTTGTGATTCTCATATGGTTTTGTGGGCCGATTGGCTTTATTGGTTTAATTATTCCTCATGTCTCGCAAAAAATATTTGGTGCAGATTATTCTAAAAATTTAATGGTAAATTTCTTTTTAGGTTCAACACTTCTTATGACGGCAACGTTATTGAGCAAGGTCTTGATAAGCACCCACGTCATACCAGTGGGTGCGATAACTGCATCTATTGGTGCACCATTTTTAGTCTATTTATTATTAAAGAAGAAAATTTAACGTCTTCTTTTTCTCTTTGTTGGCTTTAACTCTTCAAGTTTAATTTTAGTTGTCTTTTCTTCCTTACCTCTTAGATATTTTAAAATGACAGTGTCACCAATGCTATACTCAAAGAGGATGTTAAAAATATCATCAAAGCTATTTATGTCTTTCCCATCAATAGATAAAATAATATCTCCAAGAAAAATTTCATCTCCAGACTCTGTCATTCCTCTAAGTCCAGCTCTATCAGCAGGTCCATCTTCAAAAGCGTAACCAATTGGAAGACCTTTAGGAACATTGATTCCATAGTAATACTCAAGTTCATCTCTCTCGATAGGTCTAATTCCAAAGCCAGCTCTTTTGACTTCACCATGCTTTATAAGTTCAGGGATAATCTTTTGAACGGTATCAATAGGCACTGCGAATCCAACCCCTGCTGAAGAGCCGGAGTGAGAAAAAATCATTGTATTAACACCTATAACATCACCAGAGGAATTGATTAGTGGACCACCACTATTACCTGGGTTTATTGAAGAATCTGTCTGAATCATTCCGTAAATCTCAATCCCCGAAACCCCCTTGATTTTTCTACCAATTGCAGAAATGATTCCTTGAGTGATTGTACTATTAAGTCCAAAAGGATTTCCAATTGCCAGTGCTTTTTGACCGACTTTTAATCCTCTTGATCTTCCAACTGAAACAGGAGTTAGTTTTGAAGGATGTTCGACAAGCTTTAAAAGAGCAATGTCTTTAGATGGCTCACTTCCGATAAGTTTTGCCTCGTACTTCTTGCTATCTTTTGGAAACTTGATAAAGAATTTCGACCCACCTCTAATAACATGATAATTAGTTACGATATGACCTTTTGTATCCCAAACAAAGCCTGTACCTTCACCTTCAATTGTCTCAGTTCGAGGTGGATGGTTGAAAAAAAAGAAGCCTCCGCCACCTCTTCTCACTCTTCTTAAGTTAGAGATATGAACTACAGAGTTGACGTTCTTTTCAAAAATCGACATCGTATTTTTTTCATTTTCTAAAAGAGCGCTTTTTTCATTGAAGCCTATAAGGGCAAATGAGTTTAACGATAAGCTTAACATAATGACCATGAAGACTGACTTCTTAATCATGAGGTTTCTCCTTTCCAAAAAGTAAATTTAAAACATTTAATAAAGCTCAAGGCTTTGGATACCTATCAAGATAAGAAACAAGCTCTAAACCACACTTGAATTCTTATACTGCTAGAGTATAATTCAACAAAAAAAATCTCAAGCTAACTTTTTGTAAAATTGTTGTAAAATGAGATATTTATGGGGATAAACTCTTGGAAATTCAATACTTTAATAGACATACAGGCCAAAATGAAATTGAAAAAGTTTATGGCGACGCAGCTGTGCGTTGGCTTTATGAGTCAACATCAGGTAGTTTTGCCTCTGCAGCTCTAGTAAAAGCACCAATTAGTGTCTTGTATGGATTTATGCAAGATCTCCCATTTAGTAAGTTTAAAATAGATGAATTTGTGAAAAATTATAATATTAATTTAGAGGACTATGTTCCAGAGGAAGGAAGAACTTGGAATTCACCATATTCTACTTTTAATCAATTCTTTATCCGTAAGTTTAAAGAGGGGAAGCGCCCATTTGAGTCTGACTCAAATAAATTGGCTGCATTTTCAGAAGCCAGATACTTTGGCTATGAATCTATTACCGATGAGCAGTCGATTCCTGTTAAGGGAAAGTTTTTAAATTCTAAAGAATTATTAGCAAATTCAAAGTGGACAGAGACTTTTAAGGATGGGCCTTTGTTACTCGCTCGCTTATGCCCTGTCGACTATCATAGATTTCACTATCCAGATGATGGAAAAGTTTTAGATTATTACAAAGTTAATGGAGCTTATCATTCGGTAAATCCTATCGCCTTAAAAGCTAAGAACGATATTTTCTCTACAAATATTAGAGAAGTGACTATTCTTGAAACTGAAAACTTTGGTAAGCTTGCTTATGTTGAAGTTGGTGCCATCATGGTTGGAAAGATTGTTCAAAGCGGTGACTTAAAGAACTTCAAACGTGGTGATGAGAAGGGATATTTTCTCTTTGGAGGCTCTACTGTAATTGTCATTGGTGAAAAAGGTAAGTGGAAACCATCTTCAGATATCATAGAAAATACGAAAGAAAAAAGAGAGACTTATCTCCATCTAGGAAGTGAAGTAGGTTTAAAAATTTAGATTTGTTAAAGTCTAAAAAGAGCTTCAACTGGAAAGTGATCTGACGGATAAATATTATTCTCATGATCTTTTATAAGATTAATTTCAATACACTCAAGACAAGTCGGTCTAAGTATCCAATCAATTCTAGTACCATTAGGGTTTATGCCAGTGAATTTATGATGTGAAGACTCTTCTGGTTGCTTAAGTTCTAGCCAAGGATCTTTTAAGTTGAATTTAGATTGATCAATAATCTTCCTAACTTCTTCACGAGGACCTTCATTAAAGTCTCCAATAATAATAACTTTTTCATTATCATTATGGACTTTAGAAATCTCCTCGATGAGTACCTTTATCTGCGATTGACGTGTTTTGGTTTCAAGATGATCAAGATGAACATTTACAAGTAAAAAGTATTCTCCACTTTTTTTATGCTTAACTTTTGCCCAAGTACAAAGTCTCGGAAAGGCACTGTCGAATGATTTACTTGCAGGTACATTAGGAGTTTCAGAGAGCCAAATATCACCACTCTTTATTTTCTCAAATGTGTCAGGATTAAAAAATATCGTAGGATACATTCTGTCTTCAATCCATGAGCGGTGATCATCAACCATAACCAGATTTTCTAGTTTGGTATAGAATTGGTAGAGTTGTTTTCTCCATCCTTCTTGAGTTCCTAAGTAATCAGGCTTCTTTCTATTAATTATTGATGACAAAATTTCAATTCTATTTTGCCATATATGCTGACCATCTTTAGGATTATCAAAACGTATATTGCTCGATATGACTTTTATTTCGCTCATGTATCTATTTTGCCCAGATTTCATTTATTACTTATTCTACCATTCTATGGAAGTTTTATCAGTGTGAAAACAGTATTTTCTCATTCCCATAATGGGAAATCTTTAATAATTGATGAATTAAGGTCGATTTTGTCACTGTTTATTTATAAAAGCTCTTAACTGATAGGAGGGAAGAATGAAAGAACAGATTGATCTTATTAAAATGTTTAGAGAACTTTACAAAAATCCAAGTTATTCACGAATGGGTAGTCTTTTACAGATTCAGAAAACTCGAGCATTTAGAATTTGTAATGGGCATGAGATGAAATTAAGTGAATACCTAATGATGCAAGACTTAATCAATGAAAAGACTGGAAAATCAAAATTGCAGGCATTGATAGATGAGTGTCTTTTAAAATTACCGGCGAATAAAATTGATGATATATCAACTCGTTGTCAAAAATATCTCACTATCAATAGCATGTTAACTCAGACCGCTGATATTTCAATAACAGCTTCATTCGCATCATAGATTAAATTATAAAGTTTAAAACGGGAGAAAACATGCCACAACTTTTAACACTAGAGAGAGTCGTCTTAGAATCTATATCTAAAGGTCACAACAGATTAAATTCAATTCAAACAGATGTCGGATTACAACTATCTTTAGTTCTTTCTATCTTATCAAAATTAATGAAAAAGGGTTATATCACATTAAATCAAGGTTCCTACCAGATATTAGACAATGAATTGGCCTGGAAAAAAGCTAGTAAAAAAGAAAATGTAAAAGAAGAGATACATGAGCTAAGTGAAAGTTTAGTGAACAATTACTTCTCAAATCCATCAAAGAATTGTTTGAAAGTACAAAAAATATACTTATCTGAGTCCGATGAAAAAATATTTGGTTCTTTGCTTTATAATCTTGAAGCATTTATTGTGAGCTTAAGAAAAGATCAAAGGGAGAAAGGGATTAGGCCAAGTTCTAAAGATCAAAAAGTGATCATGTGGGGCTACTCAAATTATCAAAATATATTAGAAGATATCTGTGATGTCGTTTAAATCTTATGGGAGCGTAATGCTCCTATCTTTAACCGACATAGCCATATTCATCGAGCATTTTCTTTACTAGGTCGTGTAGGGGATATTTCACGAGTTTATTTTCAGGGGACTGACAAGAACAGCTAATATATTCAAGCATTAATTCAAACTTTGTTGTTCTCTTATGCTCATTAAGGTAATCATCAAAAACCTTAACAGCTTTTATCCATTCAGTTAGGTCATAATAAGACTCATCAGCTAAATCAAATAGAAGTCTGCCTTTTTCTTTATGCATAGAGCTTGAGTTTAATAAATGTCCTAGGTAAAACGATAAAACTTTTAGGTGAGCTTCGTCAGGACAGGCATTGAGAAGAAGCTTTATAGATCGATCTGTTAAAAACTTTTCAGGAAATGTTAGTCTGAGCTTTTCAAAGTACTTATCTTCTAGTTTTTCCATATTAAACCAATACTTTTTAACCTTGATATATTGTTTGAAGCCATTTTTTCATTTCATTAAAACTCATCTTCTTTCTTTTTGCATAACTTTCTAGTTGGTCTTTACCAATTGAGAGAATATTAAAGTACTTGCTTTTTGGATGACTGATCAGATATCCAGATACAGAACTTGGCGGGTTCATGGCCATATTTTCAGTAAGAGTAGCACCGAGATTTTCTTCAATTTTCATTAGATCCCAAAGTTTAAGCTTCTCAGTGTGATCAGGGCAGGCTGGATACCCTGGAGCAGGTCTAATCCCCTCGTACTTCTCTTTTATGAGGTCTTCTATACTTAAATCACTATCTTTATCACCGTAACCAAATACATCACGTGCCTTTTTGTGAATGAGTTCAGCATACGCCTCAGCAAGTCTATCACCAATCGCCTTTATTAGAATAGCGGTGTAATCATCATTAATTTTTTCAAATGTGCTTGCAAATTTCTCAACTTCGTTACCGATTGTTACAACAAACGTTCCAATATAATCTTCTTTTGGCGAGATGAAATCTGCAAGGCTGTGGTAAACAGGATTCTCTTTAGTTTTGGCTTTTTGTTGTCTTAAAAAACTAAGAGTTTCAATAGTGTTTCCATTATCATCGAAAATTTCTACATCCTCTCCAACTCTTCTACATTTGAACATGCCCATGGCTGCTTTTGGTTTGAAGATCTTTTCTTTAATAATTCTATCTAAAAACTTTTCTGCATCAGCGAAAAGCTTTTTTGCTTCTTCACCATAAGTTTTATGAGACAAGATATTTGGATATACACCTTTAAGTTCCCAGGTCCAAAAAAATGGTGACCAGTCGATATACTTGGCTATTTCTTCAGTTGGTATATCATAGAAATACTTAACACCAGTAAAACTTGGAGTTCTTGGAGTATAGTCTCTAAATAAATCTGGAGCTGAGTTAATTGCAATGTCGAAAGTCTCAATTTTTGATACTTCAGACTTATTATTTTCAAAATAATCTTTTAAGCCTTTTTGCTTCTCCTTAAGCTCTCTTACATAATCTTCTTTTAGGTTTTTTGAAAGAAGACTATTACAAATTTCTACAACAAGAGAAGCATCTCCTACTTGTACTACAGGAGCTTCTGTATGAGGAGCTATCTTAACTGCGGTATGAGTCGCACTAGTCGTCGCTCCACCGATGAGAACTGGAATATTAATTCCTTGTCTCTTAAACTCATTTATATTAAAAATCATTTCATCAAGGCTTGGTGTAATTAATCCCGAAAGCCCTACAATATCGGCGTTGTTTTCACGAATACTCTTTATGATATCATCGCATGAGACCATAACACCTAAATCAATAACTTTGTATCCATTACAAGCAAGAACAACGGCTACGATATTTTTCCCGATATCATGTACATCACCTTTAACGGTTGCAATGACAAAAGTTTTGGCATTAGAATCCTCACCATCAATTTTGTCCATAAAAGGTTCAAGGTAGGCTACTGCCTGTTTCATCACTCGTGCGCTTTTAACAACTTGTGGAAGAAACATTTTTCCAGCACCGAATAGATCACCGACTACTTTCATCCCTGTCATTAAAGGACCTTCGATAACTCTGATTGGTTCATGAAGAGTTTGTCTTGCTTCCTCGACATCGACTTCAATATATTTGGATATACCCTTAACAAGAGAGTGGGTAATTCTATCTTGAAGACTTGTTTCTCTCCAAGAGTTATCTTCTTCTCGTGCTTTTTTCGTTATGCCTTTGAATTGTTCAGCGTAATCTAATAAATCTTCTGTGGCATTAGAGCTTCTGTTTAAAATGACGTCTTCAACCTTTTCTTTAAGTTTAGGTTTAATCTCTTCATAAACTTCAAGCATACCAGCATTCACGATCCCCATATCTAATCCAGCACTGATAGCATGAAATAGGAAAATCGAATGCATCGCTTCTCTTACAACGTTATTTCCTCTAAAAGAAAATGAAACATTTGATATACCACCAGAGCACAAAGCTCCAGGGCAGATTTGTTTTATCTCTCTGACTGCCTCGATAAAGTCAACCGCATAGGAGTCGTGTTCTTCAATTCCTGTTGCGACAGTTAGAACATTTGGATCAAAAATGATATCGGTAGCTGGGAAGCCAACTTCGGTTACTAAAATATCGTAAGCTCTTTTGCAGATTCTTACCTTATCTTCTTTTGTCGCTGCTTGCCCTTTTTCATCAAATGCCATTACAACTGCTGCCGCTCCATAATTCTTTATCAGAGTAGCCTGTCTTTTAAACTCCTCTTCACCTTCTTTAAGGCTTATGGAATTAACAATACCTTTTCCTTGAACACATTTTAGACCCGCTTCAAGTACTTCCCACTTTGATGAATCAATCATGATCGGAACCTTGCATATATCAGGTTCTGCAGCGACAAGATTAAGAAATCTAATCATACAGGCTTTACTATCTAGAAGGCCTTCATCAAAATTAATATCAATAATATTTGCACCATTTTCAACTTGTTGTCTGGCGACGTTTAATGCTGTATCGAAGTCACCATTTTTAATAAGTTTTGCAAATCTTGGTGATCCAGTAACATTTGTTCTTTCACCAACCATATAAAATTGGCTTTGTTCTTTTGTATTAGAAATAGTTAAGGGTTCAAGACCACTGAGTCTCATAGCCTCTTCAATAGATGGAACTTCTCTTGTAGGAATATCAATTAATTTTTCTCTTATGGCTTGAATATGTTCAGGTGTTGTCCCACAGCATCCACCAACGAGATTAATAAGACCAGAAGATGCAAACTCTTTTAGATTTTCAGATGTTTGATCAGGAGTTTCATCATATCCTGTATCACTTAGTGGGTTAGGGAGTCCAGCATTTGGATAGCAACTAACATAGCAGTTAGAGATTTTTGACAGTTCTTCTATGTATGGACGCATCTCTTGTGCTCCAAGTGCACAATTAATTCCAACACTAAAAGGATTAGCATGTTTAACACTATTCCAAAATGCTTCAACGGTTTGTCCTGATAAAGTTCTACCAGAGGCATCTGTAATCGTAACAGATAACATGACAGGAATATCTTTATCGAGCTCTGACTTAAGCTTATTAATCGCGAAGATCGCTGCTTTAATATTAAGGGTGTCAAAAGTCGTCTCCGGTAAGAGAATATCAACTCCTCCCTCAACAAGACCTTTTGCTTGTTCGTAATAATTTTCAACTAGTTCATCAAAAGTAATTCCTCTAAATGCAGGATTATTTACGTCTGGTGAAATTGAAGCAGTTTTATTAGTCGGTCCTAATGCTCCAGCTACAAAACATTGACGATTAGGATTATTCTTTTCAAATTCTTCACAAGCTTCTTTTGCAATTTTTGCAGACTGAACATTTAATTCGTATGCGATTTCTTCTAGTTCGTAATCTGCTTGTGCAATTTTTGTAGCAGAAAATGTATTTGTCTCAATAATATCTGAACCCGCATCAAGATACTTTGTATGAATTTCTTTGATAATATCAGGTCTAGTGATAGAGAGAAGGTCGTTATTTCCTTTAAGATCTATTTTCGAGTCTAGAAAACGGTCTCCCCTGAAATCTTTTTCTTCAAGTTTGTATCTTTGAATCATGGTGCCCATGGCACCATCCATAAATACGATTCTATTCTTTACGAGTTCAAGTAATTTTTGATTATTCATTAAAAAAACTTTTTTACAACTTGTGAAACACTCTTAGCATCGTTCATGACATAAAAGTGGATCGAAGGTACATTTGCTGCCATTAATTCTTCAGTTTGCTTTTTTGCCCAATTGATACCTATTTCTTCTGCATGATCTGGATCTTCTAACATCTGAGAAACAAACTCGTCAGGGAAATCAACATAGAAGTGGCGAGGAACAGTGGTTAATTGTTTTGTATTTTTAATAACTTTTAATCCTGGAACGATTGGACAAGTTATCCCTGCTGCACGACATGAGTCTACAAAATCAAAGTATGCCTGGTTGTTAAAAAACATTTGTGTGACGATATAATCAGCACCTGCATCGACTTTTTCTTTTAGATAGTGAATATCTGTTTTGAGGTTTGGTGCTTCAAAATGCTTCTCCGGATATCCTGCAACTCCCATACAAAAATCGAGAGGAAGCGAATTATTTATATCATCAAGGTATTCACCTTTTCTTAAAAGATTTATTTGCTTAACAAGATCAGAGGCGTAAAAATTACGGCTTCTGTCTTTGGCATACTTTTTATTATAGTTTAGGTTGTCTCCTCTTAAAGCTAAGACATTATGAATACCAAGGTAATTCAATTCAATAAGAGCATCTTCAGTCTCTTCTTTCGTGAATCCTTGAGTTAGTAGGTGAGTAACTGTATCAATCTTAAAGCGGTTTTGAATGACTCCACAAATACCAATAGTCCCAGGTCTTTTTTTGTAAACTTTTCTTTCAACACTTCCATCTGGATTTTCATTATAATAGGCACCTGCTGGATGAGCTGTGACATCAATCCATGCTGGATTATGTGGGAGTAATTGTTCAACAACATCTGTTGCCGCTTTGATAGTTTTACCTCTTGGTGGAGGAACTATTTCAAAACTAAATAATGGGCCGGAAGCCTTATCGATATGCTCTGTAACTTTCATTTTTTCCCTTCTTATGCGATGTCATTATTTTAACTGATTTTAAATGTTAATTCCATATACATCTTAGATATCTTTACTTATGAAATTTTTAACAATTGATTTATAAGAATAAAAAAAGCCCAGTTAATGAACTGGGCTTTTTTTGGAAGGCTGAATTTTTCGCGAGGACTATTGAAGGTTTGTGCTATCTGAATAGATATTTTTTATATGACCTTTCCATCAGATTGATGTCTCCATCAGTACAGGCGTAATTTATTTCAAAGCTGAAATTTTTTCGATTTAATATAGAAAATAGTTTCTTTTTAATTATCAGTGTGAGGTATATCTTAAGATTTCATCTCTTTATATGTCCCAGACTGGGATAGTGGCGCATTGTTCCGCGTTAATAATTTTCTGACATAAGTAATGTTAATAGGTTACAATATTACTATGGGACAGCACTATTCCATTGAAAGTGAGTATATTAAAGCCGAAATCTCTGATCGAGGCGGTGAGCTCAAAAGTCTTATTGATACCGAGACAAATATTGAATACATTTGGCAGGGCAAAAGAGCGATTTATCCTTGGAGTTCTATGCTTATGTATCCCATTGTTGGTAAACTTAAAGACAATCAATACAGACTGGGTAATAAGTACTTTCGTCTGGATAAGAATGGTTTTGCTAAGGACTTAAAGTTTGAAGTTAAAAACCATAGAAAAGATAGCATTTCTCTCGTCCTAAATTCTGACAAAGATACTCTAGTATCATTCCCATTTGATTTCAATATGGTTCTTCACTACAAAGTATATGGACCTAGGCTTACGTTAACTGTTGAATTAAAGAATATGGGAAAAAAAGAATTACTCTACTCCCTAGGCTTTGCACCAGTTGTAAATCTACCTATCGATAAAGAAGCTCTCGAGGATTATTATATTGAATTTTCTCATGAAGAAGAGAGAGGGGCCTACTTCTTAGATAACGAACTTGTTAATTTTCATCATGTTGATGATAAGAGATTTCTTGTTGGAAAAAGAATAAATCTGACCCACGATATGTTTCAAAAAGGTGAAATGATATTTAAAGACGTCAACACAACTTCTATAGCTCTAAAGAATAGAGCGACAGAAAAAGCATTTGAAATTGACTTTGGAAATGCATCATATATTTCAATCTGGTCACAACCTGGCTATCCATTTATCCAGCTTTCACCTACCTATGGTGTTGCTGATGCTGTTGATTCTGACAATGATTTTTATAAAAAAGAAGGTCTCATGGTTCTAGATCAGGAAAGGTCTACAAAGTTTGAATATTCTTTTTTTATTAGATAGTAACTTTAAAAATGAAAGACTAAAAATTAAAAAGTTCTTCAGGGTCTTTTGATGACACTCTAAGTGGTGCTTTGGTATTTAGCTTTTGTTTATTTATCACTTTATCATAAAGTTCAAGATAGTTTTTGCTATATTTATTAATGTTAAATTTTTCTAAGGCATAATTTCTTATTTCTTTTGGCGTTAATTTAATATCCCAGTCTTTCATTGCACAAAGAAGTTCTTCTTTGCTTCTTGCTGTAAAACCTGCAGGTCCAATCACTTCAGGTAAGCTTCCAAATGAGCTTCCAAAAACTGGGAGGCCTTGGCTCATTGCTTCAACCAGAGCAATTCCAAAAGGTTCATCCCATTTAACTGGGAAGACCAAAGCATCACATGACCTAAGAATCTCCAGCTTTTTTTCTCCGCCAATTATTCCATGATTATGAATGTACTTTGAGAGAGAAAATGTTTTTCCGCCAACGATATGAAGATGTTTTTTTAGACTTTTACATAGAGAAATAGAATCTTTTAAATTCTTAACTTTCCAAGATGCTTTTGCGAGAAAAAGAATATTTTCTTTCTCTTTTTTATTTAAATTATCAGGTTCAGGGTACTCGCTGAAATCAAGTGCATTATAAACAAATTGATCTGAGCCATGAATACTGGCATGTTTTCCAGATACAAAAACAGAGTTTTCACTTAAGACTTCATTAACTTTTGCATTTCCATGAACGGTACATATGTGAGGAATTTTAAACTTATCTAAGGTGCTGAATTGAAGATGTAGAATATCTCCATCTAACGGGATTAACTCTTCCCAACCATTTCTAAGCTTATCTTTTGGTAACGGTATAAGACTTATTCCAAATTTTTGAACTTCTGAGTCTGGGTGACCTAATAAAACAACTTCATGACCGAGGGCCACAAGTTCTTTCATATGCCAGAACATAATTCTCTCTGTTCCACCGTACTTTTTAACAGGAAGGGGAGTGTGATGATAAAAAACTACTTTCAATCAATTCTCCTTCCATCTTGAAGGTCTTTTATTTTTGAATATTTTAAAAGAGCTGATAAAGAATTTATATAACAGATAATAAGTCCATATCTACCATCGAGAAACCCTCTTTTAAGAAAGTAATCTTTTAAAAACTTTAGAAGAGGTCTCGTCACAATTTTAAAAAGATTAGAC
>NZAF01000156.1 GCA_002686115.1 Halobacteriovorax sp.
AAAATAACTGACTCTGAAGCCATCAAGTCAGAGTCATTAAGTTCTAAAAAATAGTCCGTAATAATTTGAAGTCTTTTCTTATAAGTTTCTTTATCATCTTCAGACGCTTTAAAATTTTCCTCTAAAGATTGAAAAGCAAATGAGGCATAAATTGGCTGCTCTTTTAATAACTCTAAAAGATAGAATTTAGCATCATCAATATTGCCTTGATGTAGAAGTATTCTTAATTTAAGAATCTTTGCTGAGACACTCGGTGCAAATCTAAAAGCATCTTCTAAATCTTCCTCGCATTTTGCAATCTCACCTTTTTCAAATTGAGCCTTAGCTTTTTGTACGAGGATATGTGAAATTGTTTCAGATTGATTCTCATGCCCCACTTTTGAAAGCATTATTCTATAATTATACGCAAGATCCCAATCACCAATATCTTCATAGATTCTACATAGAGACTGAATCACATTATATTGATCTCTGTTTATCTTCAAAACGTCTTTATAAGTCTCTATCGCCTTATCAAGAAAGCCGCCCTTATCAAAGTCGATTGCCAATTCTGTCAATGCTCTCAAACGGTGATGCTCAGATATATTCTCTCTGGCAATGAGACTTCGATGAATACTAATTGCTTTTTCAATTTCACCATTACTTCTAAAAAGTCCTCCAAGAGCAAAATAGGTATCAATAGTCTCTCTATTAATATCAACAGCGCTTAGAAACTCTTTAATCGCAAGATCTCTATTTCCTGAAATAAGATACTGTGTTGCATTTAAAAAGACCTTTGACTGGGCTTCATAGATAGAGTTTCTATATCTTGCAGACAGCTTTGTTCCAACATCTTTTTCAATGAAGTAGTGATATATAAGTATCAGTGTAAAGCCTACTGCTATTACAGAAAGTACGTTATTTTGAATCCAGTTAAGATATAATTCCATATTACCTATACATTAATGTTGGAGACTTAGTACTTGTTAGAATTTCTTTTATAGTCGAAGTCACTTCATCTATTTCACTAAAGTAATCAACAAGTCTCATTTTCTTTTTCTTCTTAATATATTTAAGGTCCATATCACCTTTAAGCGCCAGACTTTCATGGATACCACGAGCACACTCCCAAAGAGAACCTAGCTCATCCACAAGTCCAAGCTTGTAAGCACCTTCTCCTGAAAAGATTTGTCCTTGTGCGTGCTCATATATATCACCTTTGATTTTATCTTTTCTTGTTCTGTTAACATCATCAATAAATTGATTATGAACATTGGCAATCATTCTATCCATAAGAGCTTTCTCTTCTTCATTAAGAGCTCTATTTGGTTGACCGATATCTTTATAACGTCCGGCTTTTACGACCTGAGGATTAACCATCGCCCATTCGTAAAGCTTTGAAAGATCCATAAACTGCATGATAACTCCGATAGAGCCAGTAATGGTTCCTGGAAGTGCACAAATTTTTCTAGTCGCGGCACCAAGGTAATATCCACCAGAGGCAGAGATAGAACCAAAGCTAGAATAAATTGGTTTTCCTTTTTCACCTTTTGAACTTGTGTACTCATTATCAATTCTACGAATTTCATTATAAATCTCTTGTGTTGGAGCAACAGCTCCCCCTGGAGAATTGATTCTTAAAATAATTGCTTTAGAAGATTCGTCTTTTTCAGCACGATGTAAAAGCTCGACGGTCTTCTTTGACTCCATAATGACGCCTTCGACTTCAATGACGGCGATCTTATCACCATCTTTGTCTCCAAAGCTTAGAGAAGACTTATCAGAATCTTTAAAAACCTTGACGGTATAGACTGAGAAAATAATCAAAACAATAAAGAAGACTACAACTAATGAGATTAGACCGAATACGGCCCTATTACTTTTCTGGCTCAACACTTCCTCCATGATTATTATCTGCCAATATAGATTTATCTATCTTCCCAAAAACATTGGATATCGTAAACTTTTCTCTAAAAATTCATTAAGAATTGACATAAAAAAACCGAATAATGTTTAGTAAAGAAGGAGAAAAGCTTGATTAAAAAGATCGCTTTTTTAACATTCATTAGCTTACTTGCAATAGCCGAGTCTTATACTCCACCAAAAGTTGATCAACCAACTTGGAATGGAGCAAAAACTGAGGTTAAGAAGGATAGTTATGCTGTAGATCAAGATGCTTCAAAAGGTATCAACACAGACAGCGTACCTTCTCTTGAAGATCCAGAATCAAAGGAAAGAAAACCTTCATCTGGTGAAGAAGAAAAACCAAGATTTTGGGATTTCCAGAAAGTTAAGTAGGGCCTGCGTTAAAAGTTTCCCAAAGGAAAGTTTTAATGCTGAGGGCAACACCTTATATGGGGCTCCGGGGCCCCATAAATACAGGCACGTTCTTAAAACACTTGCACAAACTAAATAAGTGCAAAATCTCCTAATATAAATTCAAAGTTATTCCCTAACCAAGTCAACATCCTAAAAACAATCTTCATCTTATCCTTAAGCAAACGAACCAACAAAACTAAACACCATCAAAATCATAAACATGTAAGTTTTCCATAGTGACTAAAAATTTAACAATAATTTGTAATCATTACAAAGAAACCCCTCCATACTATTTTCTCTGTCATATTAAAAAAATCTTAATTAAAAATTTTATTTCACAAGATAAAAGGAGGCCGTATGAAAGAGTCTCTAACAACGCAAGATAGGTAATTTTGATGTTAATTGAAAGAAATGCACCTCACATTCAAGCACTCGATAAAATGGATTTGTCTAAGATTCATTTTATTAATAACCGTGCAGGAGGTGCATATATGGCAAAGTATAACATTGGTGTGGATTATCACAAAAGATTTACTTACTTCGTTGTTAAAAGTTCTAAGGGAGTAGTTCTTAAAAATGGTCAAGTAATTAACAAGAAAGATCATGTTCAGAAGTTTCTTGAAGGTTTTACAAGTGACTCTGCAGCCGTCTTAGAATCATGTAGAAACTGGTGTGTTATGCATGATTGGCTTGAAGACATTGTCGACGAAGTGGTTCTCGCTAATCCTTATAAAGTTAAGGCCATTGCGGAAGCCAAAATTAAAACTGATAAAATCGATGCTTCAATTCTCTCAGATCTTTTAAGAGCAGATCTTGTTCCTCGATGTTACGTTGCTCCAAAAAATGTTCGTGAAATGAGAAACCTACTCCGAGAGAGAATCTATTTTGTTCGTATGAGAACAATGACAAAAAATAGAATTACAACAATTTTTGATCGTTACCCTGAAGAAAAAGCGAAGTTCAAAACATGGACTGATCTATTCGGAAAGAAAGGAAGAGTGCAACTAGAGTCAATTAACATGAGTGAATCTGATCGCGCCATCGTTAATCGTGAACTTGATTATATTGATAGTATTAACACTTTTATTAAAGATATTGAAACTGTCATTAAAGAAAATTTTAAATTAAGTAAAAATGCACAGATTTTAAAAACGATTCCTGGAATTGGTGAGTTTTTTTCAATGCTCATTGACGCAGAAATTGGCGACATAAATCGATTTAAAAATGAAAAGGCCCTTGCTTGTTATGCAGGCTTAGTTCCATCTACTTACTCTTCAGGTGGAACAACTCATCATGGTCGACTGATTAAACATAGCAATAAACTTTTAAGATGGGCATTTATAGAAGCAATTATTCCTGCGATTCGTTCAGATGAAAAACTTCGTTTTGAATATGATCTTCTACGCTCAAGAATGAATTGGAATAAGGCAAAAGCAGCTATGGGAAGAAAACTTTTAACAATTGCTTTTCACTGTTTGAAAAAACAACAGAAATACAAAAAACTCAATCGGCTAGAGCTGGAAGAGTATAAGCTTCGGAGGGCAGCATAAAGCTTCATCTTCATCTACCCCCGATTTTTTCCTAGTGGTTCCTTTTTAGGTTCACACTCTCAAAGGAGTATGGGGATTTGGAGATCAAATACGGTAATAGGTCTGAATGAAATAAGGACCTGAATAGGAGAATGGTCTTAGCCTAGGATGGGTAAAGAGGAATTTACTAATGGATTGTTGCGTTTAATTTTTAAGATTACTCGTAACTACTTATAAAAATATAAACATAGAGTGCAATTTACGGTTGCATTCTTTCATAGGAGTTTTTATGAAATTAGTTTTTCTTTTAATGATGTCGTTTTTATCAACACAAGCAGCAACGATGGAACTTGTTCCCGTTGAAAATGTTTATACACCAAGAGGATTCGACTCTAATGATAATGCAGAGATTGTTATTACGGGATATCTCCCAAACTTATGTTATCAAAACCCAACACATAAAATTATTATTGATAAGCAAAAGATTTTCATCGAGATGAGAGCAACAAGGATAAATGAAGTGGCCTGTCCAGAGGTGATTGTTCCCTACCTTAAAGTAATTGATCTAGGTGTACTTGATCGTGGAAATTATAAGATTGAAGTTACAGCTGCCTCTCAGCATTCACTAAACGATCAAATTACCATTGCAAAGAGAACTCGAGGAAGAATTGATGAGTTCAACTACCCTATTGTTACAAACCTAGACTATGATATGGCAGCAAACGAGCTCTCAATCAAAGCTTATAGACCTAGTGACTGTTTCGAATTTAGAGGTTTTGAATTCATTTCAGATAAAAAAGAAGTGATTACTGTATTACCTAAAATGAAAAGAGTTAGAGATTTTTGTCCTAAAAAACTAACACCACTAAACTTAAAGACGAGGATTCCAAATATCGTTAATGGTCTTAGAACATTGATTCATGTCAGAAGTTTAAATCTCGAATCAAAGAATATAGAAGTTTCTTTATAACTATAATGTGACATCTAGTTTAATTACTAGATGTCACATTGCTACTTTTCAAACAGCTTAAAATGGTGACAAAAATAACCCGGTCCTATTTTACCCCACATGCGCCGCGCGTCTTCTTACTGAAATTTCGTTTTTCTTTTTGGCACTTGAATTGCCTAGTAATTTCTAACCAAAGAATTTTCTATGAGAGAAAAAAGAGGGAGAGGGTATGAAAGTAGTATCGCGTTTATTAGTATTTGGAGTTTGTGTAACCTCATTATCCGCAGCAGCGGCAACTTGTATTGTAGAATTACAAACAAGAAATGGAAGGGTCATTGATTCTTTTTCTGGTCAAAAGTGCCAAAGAGTTAAGAAGAAGTGTCATGATGAATTAGACCATAGGCAAAGTCTTGGAAAAAACCCTCACGCTGTTTGTGTGATGCAAGCCAGCTCTCCTCAAACAGATTATACATCAGATAGAAGTAGTAGATACAGAGATAGAAGAGACAGAAGAAACAATAGAGACTACGACTATAGTGGTGGTAACGACTACGGCAGTGGATACGGAAGAGATTATAGAGACTACGACCGTGATTATGGTAGAGACTACGATTATGACAGAGGTTATCCTGGTAGCTCTGAATTCGTATGTACTATCATGAATACAAGTCTTCCATATGGCCCAGTAAAAGCCGATGGTTTCAGTGAATTTGATGCTAAAGCAAATGCAATTGATAAATGTTTACAGCAAAACCCAGGATATCCAAACACATGTCACAATCACTCAAATATGGATTGTGCACAAAAAAGTCCACACCAATATGAACAAAAGCTTTGTATAGTTTCATCTTCAAGCCTTCCTTATGGCTCAGGTAAAGGACAAGCAAGCTCACATCTTGAAGCTAAGTATGAAGCGATCAAAGATTGTATGACGAAAAACCCTGGTTATCCAAATACTTGCCATAACTCAAGTAACTTAGACTGTGAAAGCATTGGTCATTCATCTCCATATGAAGATAAGTGGGTATGTGGTGTTCATGCCAGTCAGTTACCATACGGTGGAGTTGTTAAGAAGTCACACTCTAAACTAGAAGCTAAAGATAGTGCCATCAACCACTGCTTAAGTAAAAACCCTGGTTACCCAAACACATGTCACAATCAAGGTAATATGAAATGTGAAAAAGAAAGTTATAAAAGAGTTTCATGCATCATCTCTAGTCGCCAACTTCCTTACGGTACAGGTCGTGGAGAAGCCAGCACTCAGGTTGAAGCAAAAATAAAAGCGATCAATGATTGTATGCAAAGAAACCCTGGATATCCTAATACATGTAATTCATCACAAAATATTCAATGTTACGACTATTAAAAAAAGGGAGTAAGTCATAAAAAGAAGAGGGGCTTTTAAAGCCCCTTTTTTTATTCTGATTCTTTTAAAAGCGCCAGTCTTTTTCGAGTTCTAATCTTTCTATTAATATCATCCATTGTATCTACGGCCATGTCCCACGCTGTATAGATTTGTTTTTTAAAGCCTGCACGAATATCTCCTGCAACATAGAAATTGTGTGCCTTCGTCATCCCTTTTGGATCTGTTAAAATATATCCTCTCTTATCTGCTTCTGCTCCAACCATTAGGGCGAGCTTGTTATAGACAATTGTGCCTAGAGAAACGAAAGAAAACTCAGATTGAATTTGTCTTCCACTTGCAAATTTATACCCTTCAAGCTTCCCTTCTTTCTTATCACCAAGAACATCAACGATCTTTGAATCAATCACTTCGATCTTGTAAAGCTTCATCAGCTTCGTTACTTCCTCTGAAAAAACGGGCTCTTCACCATTTGTTAAGATGGTCATACTTGGAGTGTTATATCTTTCTTTAAGCATAATACCTACCCATGCGGCACCATCACCAGTTCCAATAATAGAAGTATGCTTTCCAAGAACATGATGACCATCACATCTTAGACAATAATCAGCAGTTTGAGCGTTAGCATATGGAAAGATTTTATCAATTGTTCCATCAAGGTGTGGCTGAACATCCATAATTCCAGTTGTTAGAACAACGTACCTCGTAAGATATGTTTCCCCCTTGTTGTCAGTGATAGTATAAGTTTCATCAAGATTCTTCTCTACCTTCTCAACACTCGTATTTTTCATCAAGGTCAATCTATCTTTAAATTCAGACTCCTGAATCCACTCAATTGTTTCTTTATTTGGATCAACAATTCCCTTTTTATAATGAGCATAGCCTGGCATATTTTCGACCTTTGCTACCCACATATCTCGAGAGCGCTTCTTATCTTTAGGAGCGCCTGGAAAAAAGAGCACGTCATCATTATTAAGGACACCTCTTAGAGTTGCCATGACACCTGCAGCGCCTCCACCAATCACTGTTATTTCATGAACTTTATTGTCTGACATATTATCTCCTGTATCATCACTAAGAACTTAATTCTTAGTGCTTCAAATTTGTATTTTGTTACATGACTCATTCTATGAGACTACTGATAGTATAAACAAAGGAAACATTTGCCGCTAATAACTAATATCTATGATACGATCAGCTCCCCCTTTTAAATAGCCGAAATTATTAATACATGTCTATAGATAAAGAAATGGCCGAGCGCTTATTTGAAGCTATTGCTAATGAAGAATTTTCTTTAGTGATAGAGGAAATAAAGCAAGGCCTAAATATTAACCAAAAACTTCAAGATGGAGAAACTCTTCTTCATAAGGCTTTTCGTTTCAAAAAAATAAGCTCTGTCGAGCATCTCATTCTAGCTGGTGCAAAAATTCATGAAAGAAATACGAGTCAAAGAACTCCTATCCACCTTGGTGCTGCCAATGGTTTCTTTGAAGGATGTGAGCTCTACACTCTTTTAACTAAGAACCTTAATCAGCAAGATCATAAAGGTCGCATCCCCCTTATGCACGCCATAAAGTATCGACAAAAGCCAATCATAAAACTCTTAATGGGAAGAGGAAGTGATACAAACCTTGAAGATAATAATGGCTTCTCCTCTCTAATGTGGGCAATAAAGTTTCTCAATCCAGAGGAGTTAAAAGAAATATTTTCAGACAAAGATGAGGAGGTATTAGAAGAACAACTCATCAAACATAATGATGAAGGTAAGGAAGTGCATATTGCCGACGAGACCATAGAGAGCTACCAAGAAGCCTCAAAAGAATCAATTGAAGATCATGATAATAGTGAAGTCATGCCAAATCCATTAATGGAAATGCTTAAGAAGAAAGAAGGCACAGACGACATCATTCCCTATAGTATCTCAGATCACATCGAGAGCCTAAAAAAGAAAAATGATGAAATTGAAGCTATCTCATACAGTATTCTGCCTGAAAGAAATGAAGAGGACACCAAGAACCAAGAAGCGATTGATTACGAGATCGGAAGTAGTGATAATAGTAGCGACAAATCTATTGAGAGCTTTTCAAGAGCTACAATAAAAGATGAGACGAGTAATAGTAATAAATCATCTGATATTAATGAAAAACTTTTTAGAAGTGAAGATGCGACAGAAGTAGTATCTGGCAATAGTGAAAGCGATATAGAGATTACCAGAGTTAGTGGAGCGCAGAGAGATCATTCTTCTAATAATGATGCTGACACCATGGTCATTAAGTCTAGCGGCAATGATCAAATTATTACAGAAAATGAGAAGATTAAAATTAGTAGCTCGACGACAAATGAAAACGAGGATGAAGCCCTTAAAATAACTCGACCTGAGGGCTATCAACATGTATCAGATGAAGTTACTTCAGATAACGAAGTACAGATTGTCAGTAACTCTGACATGCAGAGCTTAGAAGAATCAAAAAAAGTTACTATTAAAAGAATAAATTCAAGTACTGAAAGTGAAGATGAGCCTGAACATAGGCGAGTATCTGGTGGTGGATATGAGAGTGAAGATAACGAAGCATTAGAAGTAAAAAAAATAGAATCTACTGATGATGAAGATATTTATAAAAGAGAAAGTAAAAAAAATGAAGATATACACTTTGATAGTTCATCTCCAGGAGACGGCTATAATAGAGATAAAGCAAGTATTCATAGAGTTGAAGGAAGTGATGCTGCAGTCATTATCGATAGAAAAAAAGATATAACTTATTTAAAAGATGGTTATCGTGAAGAATATAAAGATGACTATGGAGAGATTAGAAGTGTAGATAAGACAATAGGTAAAGAGAAGCTCTCTGAAATAAAAGAGACTGATAAGAACCTCACTCCTGAAGAGTTACAAAAGATTAAAGAAGCAGATAAAGTTGTAAGACCAGACTATGACATAAAGTATCTTGATCCAAAGGAAGTAGAGGAAGTTGAGCGTATAAATATCGAAGGTAAGGTCACTCATGAAAAGGTTGATCAGAAAGAAACAGTTCAAGACCAATCAGCTCCTATAGAAAGAGAAGATATTCAAAGGCCTGATAGAAGTGTCCCTGAAACTTACCAAGAGGAAGTTTTTGATGGAGATATAAAAAAAAGAAAACAACCACAGACGACAGAAGAAGATCTCTACCGTGTTGCAAAGAGCAGTGAAGAAGTAGATTTTGATGGTAAGGGAGAATTTCAATTTAAAAGCCTTAAAGATTATGATGCGCCCCCTGTAGATAAAGAAGAAAACATCAGCACTAAAACAGAAGAGTCAGAAGAACTTAATCAAGATCAAAAGAATGATAATGAGTCTGTTGATGAATCATCTGAAGATGACCCTAACCTCTCACCAGCTGAAAACAAACTCCTTCAAGCAATGTCGGACCCTGACCATAAAAATAAAAAAGGGCAAACTCTATGTTGGTTAGCAGCCTATAATGGACAACTTGAACTATTAAAGAAACTTATTCACAAAGGTGGCAATTACGAGATTAAAGACCCCAAAGGAGTGTCCCCACTTATGGCCGCTTCGATGAAAGGTCATACAGACATTGTCGAATATCTTGTTCATAAAGTTAGAAATGTTGATGAGAAAAGATCTGACGGTCAAACGGCACTATCACTCTCTATTCAATATGATAGAGATGAAATCATAAAAGTTCTCATTAACAATGGTGCTAATTCTGAAAGTAAGATCAAAGGTCAAACACTTCTTATGATTGCAGCAGAACATAATGCCGTTAAATGTATTAACACTCTGATACTTCTTGGTGCCGACCCTCTTGAAAAGAATATTCGCGGTAAGATGGCCATTGATATCGCTAAAATGAAAAAGAAAAAAGAAGCTTATCTTATCTTGGCAAAAATTATGAAAGCAAGATTAAAGCAATCCGTTGAAAACGCTGAGCTTGGAGACAAGAATGACTCTTGAAACAAAAATTGAATTTGAACGATTCGACTCAATCATTATAGAAGAAGATGATATCCATACAATAAGTCAATTTGTTACTAACTATCTAGATAGTCCGAAACACCTCATTTTCAATTTTGACTTTTGCTCTTCTATTAGTGATGAATCTCTAGATCTCTTAAACTTCCTAGCAACACTTTTAAAGAGTAAAAGCTTTGATTTTAAACTCTATAGTCTTGATGCAAATGTTTCAAAAAAGCTTGGAACTCATAGATTTAGAAATCTTAAAGAAGTTGACGATCTAGGGGAATACTTAAAAGGGCTCGAAACTATTGAAAGAGAGTATCGAACAAAAAGTCTTTTAAAGTCTTATATAGATAATGCAATGACGATAGCGTTTTCAAAGAGTAATCTTGTTATCTCTCGAGGTGAACTTTCACTATCAGATGCCCCTGAGTCTTTTTTAAATGAAATGAATTATTTTCAAACTTTTCAATTAGATGACGCTTTTTTCTCTTTCGTAATTGGTGGTGAAGAACAATTCTTTTCAAACTTTATTGAGCGCCTTGGTGAGACGGAACTTGCACCAATATTTAACACCATTATGAATAAAATTCCAGAAGACTATAAAGATGGATTGAATATACATGACTATCTCTCCCACCCCTACAAAGAGTTTCCTAAAGAGAAAATCACAATTAATAATCAAGAGTATAATTATTTCAAAGATTGCGGTGTCATGAGAATACCAATGTCTTCAGAAGTTGGTGAGTTTTATCTAGAAGTATGGATTCCAAAGAAATTTGCAAGCATCGTTTATGCTTATCTAAACCCCTAGATTTCCACTTCACTAGTTATGACTTGTCCTTCAGGTATTTCCTCACCTGCTTCCTGAGCTTCACGCTTTGAAAACAAATGCTTTTCACCATCGACATCTTTAATTTTAACTTCTCTTATTTCGTATTCAGATACTTTTTCCAACGTAAAGCTTAAGCCTTCCCATACAATAATTTGACCTTCTTCAGGAAAATTATTTCCAAGCATATCTAAGATGAAACCCGCAAGAGTTGAGTAGTTATCATTCAATGGAATTTTTATGTCATAATCACTATAAAGGTCTCTTAATGATGTTGTTCCTTCAATTGAGATACCTTCAATCAAATCAACCTCTTCGTATTCTTTTCTAACATGCTCTTCTTCATGATCATGCTCATCTTGAATCTCACCAAGAATTTCTTCAATAATATCTTCAATTGTAATAATTCCTACAACAAGACCATTCTCATCTTTTACAAGAGCAAGGTGAACCTTTTTTCTATTCATATGATCAAAGACAGACTGAACTTTCATATGCTCATAAACAAAGAACGGCTCTTTTACATGTTTTGTTACGTCAAAGCTTTCTGGATTTTTCACAAAGGCCAATGATTTGACGTGCAAGAAACCATTTACGTTTTCAAGTTCTCCGTCACATACCGGATAACGGCTATGGGTATCTGCACTCACAATATCAATAATCTCTTCTAGGCTTAAAGATGCATCAATCCACTTAACTTCTTTTCGTGGGATCATAATGTCTTTAACTTTAATTAGAGGAAATTCAAGAATTGAGTTAATCATATCAATTTGCTTGGAGTCCATTGTATTTTCTTTCTCAGCTTTTTGAATCATATACTCAATATCATTTTTAGTAACGATCCTTCCGGCAAGCTGAGCATTTTCACCTAAAACTGTGTTTATTACCCAAACCATCAGTTTTATGAGTGGATATAAACAAACATAGAAAATTTGAAGAACTCGAATAGTAAAAACTGACAACTTTTCAGCGTGAGTTCTTGCAAAAGTCTTAGGAATAATTTCACCAAAAATTAAAATGACTAGTGTTGTAACACCAACAGCAATTCCAATGGCGTCATCTTTAAAAAATCTCGCTGAAATAACTGTTGATAATGATGAAGCAAAAATATTAACAATATTATTTCCAACTAGAATAGTCGTTAAGAACTCACTAGGTCTTTCAACCATAAATTGAAGGGCCTTCCCCTTAGAGCCACCATCTTCTATAAGCTGTTTTGCTCTATCAAGGTCAATTGATAGGAGTACTGCTTCTGATCCAGAGAAAAATCCTGAAAGTAAAAAACACATACTTAATGATATGTATTCAAGAGTACTTACTTCTTCCATAAGTTCTCCTGCGGCAGATGATTAATAAAAGATAAATGTCTAATCTGATTTAGCTCTAAGAATTTAAGCGGAGGCTCTATGAGTGTATCCTTGTTAAGTTAAACAATATATAAAACTACGTTTCATATTTGAAATGCCTTTATATTCTACACTTAATTTTAGGTCAACTCCAAATTTTAAATAATATTTAGCGAGACCAACGAATTATTAGATATTTGAAGTAGCATATGTATCCCCACAAGGGGCATATTTCATCTATCAAGAATTTAATCTGATAGACTTCATTAAATAATCATTAACTTGATGAATATGTATCAAAGTAAAATTTAGTTAAGCTATTAATTTTACTGATTGACAAAACATGTTTGATAAATCAAACTTTTGCTCATATATCATACAAATTAAGGAGAAAGAGAGTGAAGTTATTAAAAATTTTAGCTCTTGTTGTTGCAACAAGTGCCTATGCTCAAAGTGGTGACGAAGCCATTAAAGAGTTAAATAGAAAAATCAATATACTAGCGGATGAAATTGAAGCACTAAAGACTAACCAAACGCAAATTACTGATAATGAGGCCCTCACAGTTTACGGTCTAGGCAGATCTGGTTCAAAAGTTTATAAGATTGATAAGGGTGTCTCTATTGGTGGTTATGGAGAGGTTATCTACAAGAACAAAAGATCAGAATTACAAAATGGGCAAAAATCTAGTGGCGGGACAAATCCTGTTTCAGATGCTTTAAGAAACGTCATTTATGTTGGTTATAAATTTAATCAAAACTGGGTTTTTAACTCTGAAATTGAAATTGAACATGCTGATGAAGTTTTCGCTGAATTTGCTTACTTAGATTATCTTCATAGTGATGCTCTTAATGCTAGATTTGGTCTTATCTTAGCTCCAATGGGTTTCATCAACGAACTTCACGAAGCGACGACTTTTCTAAGTGTTAACCGCCCAGATATCGAATCAAAAATCATTCCATCTACATGGAGAGAAAATGGTCTTGGTATCTTTGGATCAAAAGCTGGATTTGAATACAGACTTTATCTGATGAATGGACTTAATGCGGCCTCATTCACTTCAGACGGTGTAAGAGGTGGACGTAAAAAAGGAACGACTGCTGAGTCAGGAGACCTTGCTTGGACAGGACGTTTAGACTATGTAGGAATGAGTAATCTTCTTGTTGGTGTAAGTGCTTATGTTGGTAGCGCTAGTGGGACAGCGAGTAAAGTTGATCACAATATTTATGACTTCCACCTTGATTATAAAATCAAAGGAATTCAAACGAGATTTCTCTATGTTCACTCAACTGTGGATGCAGAAAAGCTCAATCAAGACCTAGGACTTACAGGATCTAACGGTGTTGGTGAAGAGCTTACAGGATGGTACTGGGAAGTTGGATACAATGTCCTTCACAATTTTAATACAAATAATAAACTTATTCCATTTGCAAGATATGAGACTTACGATACTCAAGCTGAAGCATCTACTGGCTTAACTCGAGATGCCAGCAAAGAGCGTGAAAATATTACTCTTGGCCTCGTTTATCAGCCAATAGAGAGAATTTCATTTAAATTTGACTATATTATTGGTAAGAATGAAGCCGAAACTGGTACAGATAGTTGGAACCTTGGAATGGGATGGAACTTCTAGAAATTAAGAAATATATTCTATTTTTTATATGGGGAGCTTTTGCTATTGCAAAGGCTCCTTCTTGTTCTTATGAAAAAGAGAGAGTCTTTCTAACTAAAGAACAAAAAGCGGCCCTCGAGAAAGAAGGCGACAATCAACTGACTAGTAGCCTCATTTTTAGATACCACAAAATATGCCAAGGCAAGAAAACTCAAACGATTTACCTACTCACTGATATTCTTAGAACAATGAATCAAACACTTGCAATAAGTGTCACCGATAACGGAAATATTAGCTCAATCGAAACAAAAGACTTTTCTGAACCAATTGAGTACAAAGCGCCAAAGAAATGGCTTGCTCAGTATAAGAATAAAAAACTATCTAATGATTTAATGATTGGTAAAGAGATTGATGGAATGACCGGTGCGACATTAACGACGACGTCAGTAAATCTTCTAGCAAGGCGTGCTCTTATTCTAGAAAAGGTTCTAGGTAGCAAAGAATGACTTTGAGAGAAAAAAATGTTTTCTCTATATCAATTTATCTCTCTATATTTAGTGGAATTGTATACGGTATCTTTAAATACTTTATTCAAAGTGAATCTAAGTGGGGAGTACTTGTTCAGCATCCTCTACAGTCAGACTTTTTGCACATTCACATTCTAATAGTTCCGATCATGGTTTTTTATGTTGGATACTTTTGGAAGACTCATATTTGGAGTTCATATAAGAATAAAAAGAGTCGCTTTAGAAAAAGTGGTCTCATATTATTTTTCACCCTTTTTCCTATGATATTTAGTGGCTATTTAATTCAAACACTTATTGAAGTAAACCTTAGAAACTATATAGGTTATTTCCACACAGGTATTTCCGTACTGTTTAGTATTATATTTCTTTATCATCAATTAAGATCGAGAAAGCTTTTTTAAGAGCAGAATATACTTTAGAAAAGCAATCTGGCATAAACAAAAAAAGCAAATTACTCATTAAGAATAGTTGATACCATTCGATAAGAAATCATGAACTTAAAATCAGATTACTTTATTGAAGAAATTCAAGACACTACTCACACTGGTCTTTGGGAGGTTGACTTGAAAACCATGAGTCTTCATTGGTCTCGTAAAACCTATGAGATTCATAATATTCCAGAGTCTGAAGAAATCGACATCGAAAAAGCGATTAGTTTTTACCATGATGATGATCAAGAAATTATTAAGACTGCATTTGAAGAATGCATAAATTAC
The DNA here is from genome assembly GCA_002686115.1 of Halobacteriovorax sp. Lineage (GTDB taxonomy): Bacteria > Bdellovibrionota > Bacteriovoracia > Bacteriovoracales > Bacteriovoracaceae > Halobacteriovorax_A. The sequence continues at coordinate 15,129 of NZAF01000156.1, forward strand.
CAAAGACCCTATCGAAAAATACTTAGGATAGTCGACAATGATGGAAATACAGTCTTTGTCGAGGCTAATGGGAAACCCATCGTTGAAAATGGTAAAGTTATAAAAATCTATGGAACTTTTAGAAATATGAATACTCATTTTAATCTCATAAACAAGAAACGTATTATGGGAAAAGAGCTTAGTGAGTATAAACGTTCACTTGAACAGTTCTTTATCGTTGCACATACCGACATTAGAGGAAAAATAATATCCGTCAATGAGAACTTCTGTAAGATATCTGGCTATACTGAAAAAGAGCTTCTTGGAAAAGATCATCGCATTCTAAACTCAGGTACTCATCCAAAAGAGTTTTTTCACAACTTATGGGATACTATTTTAAGGGGCAATGCTTGGAACGGAACTGTCTGTAACAAGAAAAAGGATGGCTCTCTCTACTGGGTAGAGACTTTTATTTTTCCTAACAAATTAGAAAGAGAAATCACATCGTTCACTGCCATTCGTTTTGACATTACCGAGAAGATGAATCTACAGCAACAACTTAATGAAGAAATAGACAGAAGCACTTTTCAATCTCAGCTTGCGGCCATTGGAGAGATGTCTACGGGGATATCCCATGAGATAAATAATCCATTATCTATCATCCAGGGAAATTCAATGATTATTGAAAAGAGCTGCCAAGATAATGAAAAGGTTTTAAAAAGTGTCTCTAGTATAAATAAGGCCATAAAACGAATTAGCAGAATTATCAATGGTCTTAGAAGACTTGGTACAAAGTCTCAAAGTGATGATTTTAAGACGGTAAGTCTATCTCAAATATTTAACGATACTTTTGAATTCTGCCTTGAGGCACTTCACCACAGAAGCGTCAAAGTGATTTATGATGAAGTAGATCCAAATATTAAAATATATTGTAATGAAGTTAAGGTCTCGCAAATTTTCATTAACCTCATTAATAATGCCAAAGACGCAATCATTGATTCGAATTCAGATGAAAAGTGGATAAAAATAATAGTAGAAGAGAATGATAATGACGTTATTATTCATATCATCGACTCTGGACCAGGAATTCCTGAAGAGAACAAATCAAAGATTATGGAAAAATTTTTTACGACTAAATCAGTGTCACATGGAAATGGACTTGGTCTCACTCTAGTAAATAACTTTGTAAAAGAAATAAATGGAAAATTTTATTTGAATGAAAGTTTTTCTAATACATGTTTTACAATCGAAATCCCAAAAGCAAAAGACTAAGGACAAGTCCATTCCTTGGGAGGGCATTCAGAACATTGTGTTCCCTCTCTTTGATCCGTATCACAACATCCACCACAACACTGCACAAGCTTCTTCTTTTTTACATTAATATAATATAGGGGACCATCAACAGCGGCACCACAATCAATCATTGATAAATCGCCACAGTTTCGAACAACTTCACAGCCACTTTCTGATTCAAGGCCCATGATAGAGAGAATCTCTTGTTCGGACTTATCTTTGGGAGTACAAGAAATTAGAAAAGTTATTAAAAATAATATAGAGGTAAATATCTTTGTCATTTGTTTAATCAAGAAAGGTCTTAAGCTGATCAACGTAGATTTTTCTTTTCATCCCAACAAGAATTCTATCAAAACCATAGTCTTCATATTTTTGTATGATCTTTTCTTGTAGACTACCAGGCCCCTCAAGTAGGAGCCCGGATTCAATTGCTTGCTTTGCGAAGTCATTCGCTTTTGCACTCATGACTTGTCTTGAGCGGTTCACAGAATAATCATACAATTCATAATATGGAATACTATCTTCAGGTGATAGATCTCCCCCATAAATTCTTGCAACAAGTGGAAAGAAGTGTCCCATAAAAACTTGCTGTACAGCATCCTCACTTGGAAGATCATGATAGAGTTCTTCAAATTGCTTAATAAGTGGTATTTCTTTCACATCCTCATCTGGATCTGACTCCTTAACTTTTTCATTTAGAAGTTTCATGCACTTTTGATAAAGCTCTTCTCCTTGCGCTTTATCCATAAAAATCAAAAAAGGATCGTAGTCAGCAAGACGTACAAGATTACCATTAACAAAAGCATTAAGAGGTCTATTAATCGCCGTCTTTAATCCCCTTGACCTTGCAAGATCTACAAGAGAAAGACCATTGTAATGTTTTTCAAGAGCACCTATTTCAATAAGATTAAAAGGAAATTGAATCCACTCAAAATGTTTTGCATCAATTTTCTCAGCAAGCTCTATCACTCTTTCTAAGTTCGTTACTTTCGGATGGTCTATTGGTAAAATAAAGTTATTGGAGCTAATCCCATATGACTTTATTTTTCCTTCTTGTGCAAGAGCTTCCATTTCTTTGAAGGCATTTTCTATTCTTTCATAATACTCATCTTGATTTACACCATCTTCATAGAAATAATATTCCGGATTGTGTAATAAAAAAGCGTCGACCGACTCGGTACCTAATCTCTTTAAACTTAATTCAATTTGATTTCTTAAAAAGTCTGGATGGATAGAGTGCCATAAATCATCGTTTACCTTAACAAGCCCTTCTTTTGCAATTCCGACATTATTAAGCTGTGTTATTACATCTATATTTTGGCCTTGAATATAGCCAGCTTTGGTCATGACAAAGGGTTTATGCTCACGCTTTTTGATAACATCACCAATCAATTTCTCACTATCTCCATCAGTATAATTTGCTG
>NZAF01000157.1 GCA_002686115.1 Halobacteriovorax sp.
ACTCAAGAAGAGTCAGCTCTATACTTAGATGAACTTCTTATTAGAGATTTGATTTATATTGATAATGGTTACAAAAGTAGGATTTTCAAAATAAATATAAATGATGACGATGAAAGTGATGTCGGATACCTTTTTTTAAGGATGGTGATGCAAAATATGCAAGAATCAATATCCGATAAGGAAAGGTTAAAAACGGTTTTTAGATTTGCTCCAGTTTCTAAAAAAGTTGAGAACGAAATAAAAGACATCATTAGAGAAACCTATGGAAGAATCAATTCACTAATTGAAGATGAGAATGATGAAGATAAGTCAGAGATCGTCTCTATTCATTTAGGTCTACTAAATTATAAAAAGTGATTTTCTACTTTTGTGAATCAAGAATGAAAAAGTAGAAAAAAGCGATTCCCCCTTTTGATTTTTTTTTACTATTTACCGAAAATGTACGTATGGAAGAATTAGCACCAAAGTTATTTGACTATACTGATGCCTTTTCAAGAAATATTGGATTTCTATCTAGAGAAGAACAGTCGGTTATTAAAAGTAAAACAATCGCAGTTCCTGGAATGGGAGGTGTCGGCGGGCACCACCTTCATACTTTAGTAAGATTAGGTTTTGAAAAATTTCATATTGCAGATTTTGATGAATTTGATGTTCATAACTTTAATCGTCAAATCGGAGCAAAGATGTCAACTGTTGGCAGACAGAAGGCAGATGTCATGAGAGACATGATAAAAGATATCAATCCAAATGCTCAGATAAAAGTTTTTAGCGAGGGTGTTAATGAATCAAATTATGATGAGTTTTTAAAAGGTATTGATATTCTTGTTGATGGATTAGATATATTTGCTATTAAGCCTCGATTAGAATTGTTTGCAAAAGCTGATCAGCTAAATATACCAATTGTAACTGCAGCTCCTTTAGGCATGGGAACATCACTACTTGCTTTTGATCCAAAAAAAATGGGAGCTTCAGAATACTTCAATATTGATAGGAGTCTTTCAACAGAAGAGTTAATGATTCGTTTTCTTGTTGGAGTTGCTCCAAAGCTTATGCACGACTCATATATGATTCGTAAAGAAGTAGATATTTTTAAAGGCAGAGTGCCTTCTCTTCATGTTGGTTGTTTGGCGGCAACTTCTGCTCTTGGAAGTATTGTTTTAAAAATTGCTTTAGACAGAGGTGATGTGATCTATGCGCCACATGGTTTTCATGTAGACTTTTATCTGAATAAATATAAATACTTTTGGCGTCCTTTTGGAAATAAAAACCCACTACAAAAACTTGCGATCGCCTATCTTAAAAGAAAGTTTGCGCAATCTGTGTAACTATTGTTTAAATATAAATTTAATGGGAGTATAACTAAAGGATAGGTAAACGGAGTGTTTATGACCTTTAATGTATTTCAATATAAAGATTTTGTTGATCTCTTAGATGGACTATTGAAGTTTAAGAAAGAACAAAATCCAATGTACTCTTTGAGGGCATGGGCAACTCAGTTGGGTTATAGATATCCATCATACCTTTCTCAGTGTATTAGAAGAGAAAGAGCAGTAAATGCTGAGTTTATGAGAAGATTTTTAGAAAAAGAAAACTTCAATGATCTCGATAGACAATATATTTCTTTTCTCTATCTTCTTCATTGTACAAAGGGTTTAGAAAACCTTGAGATCGAAAAACTTTTTGAAAAATTTTTTAAAGAAAGTGAAGTCCCAGCCGAGCTTTTCAAGTCTTTCTAGTATCAAAAATACTTTACAAGTTTACTTTTAATTCTTTACTGACTCTTTTCCCCCTCTTTTAATTATTCTCTAAATCAAAGAAAATATTAGAATATGTTAAGAATATTCTTTATCTTTTTTATTTCGATGAATGTGACATTTGCAGGTGTCATTAATACTTTTTCTAAGAAAAGGGCACGGAAACTAATATCCAAATTAAAGAGCGAGAATAAAAAACCTCGTTTGAAAAGAATTAAAGCGAAAAGAGACGTATTTGTTGTATTTAATCTTAAGACGAAGAAAGTCATAAAAATTTTCTTATCTCTTGATAATGCAAAAGAATATCTTTCATTAAAAAAATCAAGAAGCCTAAAATTAAATAAAACTCAGGCCCTCGTAAATAAGTATATTATTAGTTACTCACAAGAGGATACTCCAGAGTTTAGTGAAGAGGATGAGAAAAGTGAAATTAGTTCTTCTCTTGAATACCTTCCTATGAAATTTAGATATTTAAATGGGAATAATCTTCAAGAGAATGATTACGATTCAAATTTCTTTACTTTGAATTTTGGTCTTGAATATATAAGAGGAAATTTTTGGGCAGTTGTGAAGCCTCTATTTCAAAGCAATGATGTAAACGGACAGTTTGACGATGACAGACTTATTTTCCAAGAAGGATATTTAAAGTACGCTTCAGACTTCTTTGAAGTGAGTGTCGGCTCTCAAATTAGGGTATGGGGAGTTTTTGATGAGCTGTCTGAGCTTGATATTTTGACTCTAAAAAATACGCAGAGAGTTCTCTTTGATGATGGAGTCGATTTGAGAAGACCTCTTAATGTTGCTTATTTATCAAAGTATTTTGGTGATAGTAAGCTTGAACTTGTTTTAAATTTTGGTAATGAGTCCGGATATTATAATAATGTTAATGATACTTTTTATGGAATAAAAAAAGATGAGAAATCGATCAGAGGAGCAGAGATACCGGCTGCTTTTCAAAATGTTATTCCTTCTCTTGGAGTGGTAAATAAACCACGTGAGACAATGGGGTTTGCTAGTCGACTCTCATTTTCTTTTAATTCTAATGATGTGCAATTAGTGGCGTCAAAGATGTTATCAGACTTACCAAATATTATATTAACGGAGCAGCTTTTACTTGAAGCACGTTCTTTAATCCTTAATCCCGCAACACTTCAGACTGGACTTGAAATGGAGTATCAGGAGATTACAACTTTAGGGGGAGCCTTCGTCAGGCAAATGGGTAATTTCCTTTTTAAAGCTGAACTTGCTTACAAAGATGGTTACACACTCTTAACTCAAGATCTGTATAATGTTCAACTATCTAGAATTTCTTCAAATATCGGTGGCGAATATGAATTTGATGCTTCTAACTCAACGCTAAGGTTTCAAATAAATTCAATTATGTATCAGACGCCAGAGGAACTGGCTCTTGATAATGAGTCTCACCTGTTGGCTGGAGAGTTTGTTACTTTCTTCATGGGGGAAAAATTGCGTACAAGTTTTAGGTTCAGTTATGAACTAGAAGATCAGGGGTATATGATTTCACCTCGTTTAAGTTACGATTTAAATGATAATTCAAAAATAGGATTGCGGGCCTTTATCTTTGGAGGCAATGAACTAAGTGATCTTGGTTACCATCAAAATGATAATTTTTTTGAACTGGAATATAGGTTCACATATTAAATTGAGGAAATATGAATAGAAAAAATTTAAGTTTAATTATATTCTTTTTAATCTTTGCGATTACGGGACCATTGGCATCAAAGATGTCAATTACCAATGTCCCTAATACTTATGTTCCAAAAACTCTTCCTTCTCGTGTTCTCAATGATGACATAAGAGATAAGTTTGGTACTGATGAACTTATGCTGATCATCTTCAGAGATGATGCAGAAGAAGGTGTTCAGAAATATCAAAAATATAAATCCTTTTTTGAGAATATTAAAACAATAAAAGGGGTTAAATCTGTAACTTCTCTATTTAACTTTGAACATATCAAGAGTAATGAAGATGGTTTTGAAGTCGCTGATATTCTTGATCTTGAAAAGTTTGCAGAGTTTGAAGCAAATTTAAAACGTGATGAAAATGTTAGAGATTTTCTTATCAATAATGAGAAAAACTATCTTGCGATGGTTTTAGAGCCACTTAAGATAGATGCATCAGTTGAAAGGTTGGAATTAGAAAATAAGGTATTAGAGGAGATTGATAAGGCTAACTTAAAAGATACATTCTTTGGACTTGGTGGACAGTTTGTTATTGATACGGCCCAGTTTAGAGAAATGATGACAATGATGAAAAAGACAATTCCTCTAACTCTCGTTGTTGGAATCATTGTACTATATCTTCTGTTTTCTAATATTAAGTTCGTTCTATTAACAATGATGTGTAATGGTGCAGTAACGCAATTTTGCTTAAGTATGTTTGTTTTATTTGGTTGGCCTTATAATATGGTGAGCTCGATGATACCTTCATTGATGTCTGCACTTACGATTGCTTTTATGGTACATCTGTTAAATGCCATTAAAACAAATAGGGGACATGAAGATGTCATCATGTATTCTTTAAAAAAGGTTCGAAGGCCATCTCTTTACTCCGCAATTACAACAGCAGTAGGGCTTTTTGCACTGTACTCAAGTCCAATCCCTCCTGTCGGTCATATAGGTGTTATTGGAGGACTTGGCGTTCTTTTTTCTTATGTCATTGTGTTTGAGATATCACCTTATCTTATGTTGTTTTTTAAGAATAAAGAGCTTAAAGGTTTTGAGTTCGTCGATAGTCTGTTTGAAAAAATAAATAATTGGTTCATTGAAAAGACAAAGAGTAATTATCAGTATATTTGTTTTTTTAGTGTTGTCACTTTATTGGTAATGATTCCTCCAATCTATAAAGTGGAGTCAGAAAGTAATTTGTTGAAATTCTTTGATGATGATCATGTTGTTAATGTTGTTAATAGAAAATTTCAAGATAAGTTTGTAGGAACAACCTCAGTTGATATTGTGATGAAAAAAAGTGATGTTGGAAATTTGTTGGATTCACAATTCTTAAAAGACATATATGATATGCAAAAGGCGTTGGAGAAACATCCAAATGTTACTCGTGCCTTCTCTCATGTAGATGTAGTAAAGCAACTTCATATGGCATTTAATAATGATCAGCCCGATAATGTTATCCCTATCGATAATTTATTAATTGATCAGTATGTTTTGATTTATGATGGTGACGATATGTATGACTTTATAGAGCGAAACTTAGAAACAATGAGAATTAATCTCGCTTTAAATGTACAAGGTGCAAATGAGATTGAAAATGTTATTGCTGATGTTACAAATACTCTTTCAAAGTATAAATATAAGTATGATTACGCTGGATTTGGTAAAGTTATGTCAGACCAAGAGAACTTATTAATTAGTGGAGTTTTAAAAAGTCTTGGCTACAGTTTATTAATCATTTTCGTTCTTCTTGTATTACTATGGCGATCACCCATTGATGCAATTCTTTCAATGGTCCCAAATATTTCACCGGTCTTAGCTGGGTTCGCATTTATGGGGATTCTTGGAATTTGGCTTGATTTTGGAACTGCTATGATTGCTAGTATTACCGTTGGTATTGCTGTTGATGATACAATTCATATGTATCATAGTATTAAGTCTAAAATCATTAATGGAGTCGATATTGATATGGCAATTAGTGAGTCTTATAAGACGTCAGGTACAGCGATATTAATGACTACTTTAATACTCTGTTCTCAATTCTCGCTTCTATTGTTGACATCTTTTACGCCTTTAAAGAATTTTGGTTTCTTAACAAGTATTGGGTTAGTTTTTGCTCTTTTTTATGACTTAACTTTTTTACCATCTTTTATGAAACTTATTTATGAGAAAAGTCCTAGGCTACTAGGTGTGAAGGAAGTAAGGGCTTAGGTGAATTAGGCAGCGATGGCATTGTCATCGTCACCAGTGTCATCAAATGACTCTTTAAAGTAAAAGTTTGTTTTAATGTAATGAACGAAGTCATCCCAGTTTTCATGTCTTTCAACTTTGACTGAGTAGTATTCACCTACACTAGAAATCTGTCCTTTTAGGATAAGAGACTCTTTTCTTGAAATATCAATTTTGATAATACACTGCCCGTGAAGCTCATTTTCTGGCTTCTTATACAATTTGCCAAAGACTTTATTTTCATTGACTGCAAATGTGTCAAAGTCGATGACATCAGATCCGATAACTAGGTCTGCATGACAATAGATAAAATATTTTTCCTCAGCTTTGATCGAGCCTTTTAAAATATCTTGGTATTCTTTAAAGTTATAGACTTCTTTTAGAAATTCTATCTCATCCTTTTTAAAATCATGGATAGCACTTGTTTTCTTAAGAAAGAAGTAATCGAGAAGTTTTGGAGTCATTACCTTACCAAGTGCACAGTGATATTTTGTACTTGGCAGTTTAAAGAATGGTAGATCGCTAAATGATAGTTTTCCTAATTTCTCATGATAGGGATCGTCTTTCTTTATATGATCTTGCCAATAGTCAAGTTTCATTGTTAAGCAAACAGCAGGTGCATTGTTAACAAATTCGTATCTCTTAACCTTTTTACTGACGTACTTAAAGTTGAATAGTCCTCGATAGAATATTGCCGCTTTAGGATTAATTGAAATAACAAAGTTCTTAATTCCCATTTGTTTGAAAGAGTATCTATTTACAAATAACATTAGAGGCACGGTATACTTTCCTGCTGCCTTTCTATAATCTTTTGCAACAGCAAGCGATGAGACCTCTGCAGTCCTACCACTATTTTTAATATTATCAATGTTCCATAGTGACTCTAGAGGAAGTTTATATTTATTTGAGGTGATGACACTGAGAGTAGCGATAACCTTGTCGCCTTTTTTTAAGATAATGATCGCTGTTGTTGGAAGTGCGTGATACTTATTAACTCTTAGTGGACTTTGTTTAAGGTCGGCGAGATTAATGTCCGCATATGATTCTTGAACTAACTTAAAAGCTTGTTCGAGTTCATCAATATTTTCTGCCACTTTTATCGTGATATCATCTTCAACATGTTGATTGTCAATAGAGATCATTTTCCTAATAATTTTAAAGGAAATAAAGTCCGGCAGAGCATTTAGAATGTGTGGAAGAATCCTGCGAAACACTTTCATAGATGCTTTTTCGGCAATTTATAAAGAATACTTGAGTAATTTTGACTGTGAATAAATCTTAACTGTGTGCATTTTGTATTTTGTTCTCTGTTCTTCAATAAATACTTAAATATGAGATACTTTCAGCCGATGTTAAGAATATGTATATACCTAAAAATACGAACTTTCTTTGCGTGCACCTTTCACTAAATCCTCCAGAAGATTTTGAAAATATACTTCTAGAGCTAGGCTTTAGCGGAGGTATAAAAACGATAAATGGATTTGAAAGCCTACTAGAAGATATGACAGATGAAACTGAGTTTCATTATATAATCTTAGACAGTCATGATGATGAAGACCTACATAAGAGTATTACTCAAGTTAAAGAGATGAGCTTCTATTCTGATCAGCCAATAATTGTATTAAATACAATTTCGACAAAAGAGGTTATGCAGGATTGTTTAAATGCAGGTGCTTCTGATTATATCATTAAACCTTTCACTAAAGAGATTCTGGCGACAAAAATTATTAAGAGTTGGAAATAACATCTTCATCTTTTTTCTCTATTATCTCAGAGGACTTATTATCTTGTCTGATTTGAAAGCCGAAGCTTTCAACAATTTCTTTGGCCGTGATTATTCCAACAAGTTTTTTATCGTCAAGCCTTGAGACAACAGGAAGTCTTGATATTTGAAATCTTTTTAGTCTGTGAAAGGCTACATGGAGAGACTGATCTGGATAAATTTTAATAACTTTCATCTCGCAAATTGACTCAATCTTCTTATCGCCATTATTCTTTGTGAAATTTGTGAGTATTTCTGCTTTAGAAACGACACCGATAAGACGTCCTGATTTTAAGACAGGATAGCCTGTAATGTTGGAGCCTCTTACTTCCTCAACACACTCGTTGATTGTTATATTTGCCGATAACGTTTTTACATCGGTCACCATGGCATCGCTGACAGGTAGTGTTTCAAGTGCTTCGTTATCTTCTTCTGTCGGAAGGTGAATACCATCTTGCTCAGAGATTCTTTCATAGATTGACTGATTACCATAGTGTGATGAAATTCTATATGCAATGGCCGTTGCGATCATTAGAGGTAACATAATGTGATAGTCTCTTGTTAGTTCAAAGACTAGCATAATAGAAGTGAAAGGTGTGCGAATAACAGTTACGAAAAAAGCACCCATCCCTACAAGTGCATAGGCACCAGTGTTAGAAGTGATTTCTGGAAATAGGATACCAGCAAGAGAGCCAATAATACTTCCAAGAGTTGCCCCCATTAAAAGAGTGGGCATAAAGAGTCCTCCACTCATACCTGTTGAATAGCATAGTGAGGTAGAAAAGAACTTTAGTACAAAAAGAGTGATGAGGAGTTTAGGGTCAAGAATAAGTGATAAAAGAGTATTCTCAATTGTTCCTGCACCACTTCCGAGAACTCCTGGATGTATTTGAGAAAGAAGACCAACGATGCAAAAGGCAATCATGATAAAGCTTAAGCGGTGGTTTTGCATTTTTGTTCTGTTAAACTTACGAAGAGCTAATACAGAGTTCATCCACAATGGGCCAAGAAGACCTGAGCTAATTCCAATAAATGAATAGAAGATTAGTTCGCGCTTATCATTGAGCTTATAATAAAGTTGAGAGAATAGGGCATCACCACCGGTTAGGAATTGAGCAGTAATAGATGCAATCACGCTTGATATAACAATAGAGCCTAAGACTTTTGCATTAAGATTTCCTACAACCTCTTCAAGTGTAAAGACAACAGCAGTAATTGGTATATGAAATCCTGCTGCAATGGCTCCTGCACTACCTACGGCAACTAGTGCCTTCACTCTCTTTTTAGAGAGATGAAAAATTTCTCCAAGATATGAGCCAATTCCTGCAGACACAGCAACACTTGGACCTTCACGACCAAGTGAGACACCTGAGCCAAGTGAGAGCACTGTTGTGAAAAACTTAGCAATAGTTGAACCTAACTTTATTCTTCCATTGTACACGGCCAGGGCAATTTTAACTTGAGGAACACCAGAGCCGACAGTGAATGGAAACTTTCTTGTCGTGAGCCAGCCTGAGATAAAAATAGCAATTCCGCCAAGAAGAAATGATTTTTGAGTGAAAGTTTGATCTGTTCCTAAAAGTTCTCTTAAATAAAAAACCACGTGATGAATTAGTGTTGTGACAACGGCCGCTAAAATTCCAGTCGTCATTGTGATAAAGAGATATAGTTTCTCTTCATTTGCGTCTTTAGCAATGATTTTATCGATGGTTTTATGGAATGTTTTCGTTATAGTTTTGATCACGTCGCAGCACACTAAATTTTAAGGATTTATATTATGCGATTCGGCATATGGAAAGAATCCTTTATAAGTTTTACATGTATTATTAGTTATTTATACCCCAAGCCTAAAAAAGTCGACTTTTTAGAAAAAAATATGGACCTCGTAACCTTGACACTGGTGTTTTCGATACTAAAGTACATGTAACTAAAATAATTAAACCAACAAAAAAGCTTATAAACGGAGGCATTATGCAGGTTAAACCATTACAAGACAGAGTACTTGTGAAAAGACTTGAAGAAGAAACAACAACAGCTGGTGGAATTATTATCCCAGATAATAATAAAGAGAAGCCATCACAAGGTGAGATCGTTGCAGTAGGTCAGGGTTATAGACTTGATAACGGTTCATTTGCTGAACTTACAGTAAAAAAAGGTGATAAAGTGCTTTTTGGTAAGTATTCAGGGACAGATGTAAAAGTTGAAGGTCAAGATTACCTTATTATGAAAGAAGATGAGATCTTTGGAATCTTACAATAATGTCTGCAGCATCTTAGCATAGCTAAAATCTGATGCAGCGTTAGCCCTCGCTGCCTGAAATGAGGGCGTGATAAAGTAAAATGCATTTATGCATTTTATCTTTGCACAAGGGCAAAATAAGAAACTAAATTAAATTTTTAAATAGGAGAAAATAAAATGGCTAAAGAATTAAAGTATAGCGAAGAAGCAAGAGGTCTGATCCTTGAAGGTGTTAACCAACTTGCAAATGCAGTTAAAGTAACTCTTGGACCAAAGGGAAGAAATGTTGTTATTCAAAAGTCTTTTGGGGCTCCACACATCACAAAAGATGGTGTTTCAGTTGCTAAAGAAATTGAATTAGAAAATAACTTTCAAAATATGGGCGCTCAAATGGTTAAAGAAGTTGCTCAAAAAACAAACGAAGATGCAGGTGATGGTACAACAACTGCAACAGTTCTTGCTCAGTCGATTTATACTGAAGGAGCTAAGTTAGTTACAGCTGGTCACAACCCAATGGATCTTAAAAGAGGTATCGATAAAGCGGTTGAAAAAGTTGTTGCTGAATTAAAGAATATGTCAAAAGACATCAAAACTTCTGAAGAGATTGAGCAAGTTGGAACAATCTCTGCAAACAACGACAACGAAATTGGGAAGCTTTTAGCTGAAGCTATGGAAAAAGTTGGAAACGAAGGTGTTATCACTATCGAAGAAAGTAAAACTGCTGAAACAACTCTTGATGTTGTTGAAGGTATGCAATTTGATCGAGGTTACCTATCTCCATATTTTGTAACTAACCCAGAAAAAATGGAAGCTTCATTTGATGATGCTCTTATCTTAATCACTGACAAGAAAATCTCTAACATGCAAGATCTTCTTCCAATTCTTGAAAAAGCAAGAGGTACTTCAAGACCACTTATCATCATCGCTGAAGATGTTGAAAACGAAGCTCTTACAACTCTTGTTGTAAACAAGCTAAGAGGTGTTTTAAATGTTGCTGCAGTTAAAGCTCCTGGTTTTGGTGATAGAAGAAAAGAAATGTTAAAAGATATCGCTACACTAACTGGTGGTACAGTAATTTCTGAAGAGCTTGGAATGAGCCTTGAGACTGCTGATCTTCCACACCTTGGTCAAGCGAAGAAGATTTCAATTGATAAAGAAAATACAACTATCGTAGATGGTGCTGGTGACAAAAAAGATGTTGACGCTAGAGTTGCTCAAATTAAAGCACAAATTGAAGAGACAACTTCTGATTACGACAAAGAAAAACTACAAGAAAGACTTGCTAAGCTTGCTGGTGGTGTAGCTGTTGTAAACGTTGGTGCACCAACTGAAACTGAAATGAAAGAAAAGAAAGATAGAGTAGAAGATGCACTGAACGCAACGAGAGCTGCTGTTGAAGAAGGTATCGTTGTTGGTGGTGGATCAGCTCTAGTTAAAGCTGCAAATGCACTTGAAGGATTTAGCGGAGCTAATGAAGAAGAAGACTTCGGAATTAGAATTGTCAAAAGAGCCGTTGAAGGTCCATTAAGACAAATTGCTATCAACGCAGGTCTTGAAGGTTCAGTTGTTGTTAACGAAGTTAGAAATAACAAGTCTACAACATATGGATTTAACGCAAGAGAAGAAAAATATGAAGACTTAGTTGCTGCAGGGATTATCGATCCAACTAAAGTAACAAGATCAGCTCTTCAAAACGCTTCTTCTGTAGCGGGACTTATGCTTACTACTGAAACAATGATCGCTGACCTTCCAAAAGATGAGGCTGCAATGCCTGGTATGCCAGCAGGTGGCGGAATGGGTGGAATGGGCGGAATGCCAGGTATGATGTAACCTGCGTCCAAAACAGCTTGGCTGTTTTGACGCAGGGTAAGCGCCCCCGAAAGGAGCACTTACGATTCGAGAGTGAGCGTTTACGCGAAACTCGAGCCAAAGCGCAGACCAGCGATGATCAAAATTCAAAAGAATCATATGAGAGGGAGTTCAATGCGAACTCCCTTTTTTATAACTGGGATCTTCCCAAAATAAGTTGAAATTTAAGAATTTGAAAGGCCTTCACAATTAGTTAATAATTAAAATCACGACAAATTAATTAATTAG
>NZAF01000158.1 GCA_002686115.1 Halobacteriovorax sp.
AATGATCGTCGTAAAAGAAGTAAAGAAACTTGGTTTTATAAGACTATTAAAGGTTTTATCAAGAGAGTTGCCCTTTAAGTTTTCATGTAAGATATAAAAGTAGTCTTCAATAGAAGCCACTGCAAGCATGATAAATAAGCCAGATGAGAGAATCTCTATCGGTATCTGAAAAAATCCCATGATCCCATAAATGAAAAGCCCTACCCATATAAGTGAAGCGATAAGGAAGATCCCACTTCTAAATGTTCCAAAGAATAATCTAAAAATAATCAGTATTAAGAATATAAATACAAAGTTAAGCTTGAAGTTGTGTTGAACCCCTTTAAAAGCATAGTATGTAAAAATAGATGTTCCCGTTACAAAAACTTCATATGATTCAAAGAGCTCTACTTTAATACTTTCTAATATATTCTCTATACCTTTAGGAGAGAAGCTCCCAAACTTATTTGGAGCGGAAGCATCTTTAAGATGTATTTCAAAACTAAATTCACTACCATCATTATTAGAGAAAATATCGTTCCAAGGAGAAGTGTTAAAATTTTTAAGAGCTGATGAAAAATCATATTGATCTCTCTTTGGATGCACGATCTTAAAATAATGAATATAATTTGGATCTTCAAAAGTAGGTTTAAAAATACTAAAAGGTGAGTAGGTATTAAAAACATACGGACTATTGCTTAGATCTCTTAAATAATAGTTGAGCTTTTCACTATCTCCCTTGTCCCATGATTTTTTTTTATTTTTCAAAAAAATAAATAATGAATTCTTTAGCTCAAACTCTTCTTTAAGTATTTGAAAATTAGCAGAGCTAGGGAGATTTGAATCCACTATCTCAGTCATTGAGACCAGTATTTTTAGATTTTTAATTTGATTGAGACTAAAAAATATGACGACAATGAAAGTAAGTATCGAAAAATAGGTTTTAAATCTAATTTTTCGATGAATTCCTTTAATAATAGCCTCCTAGGCCCTTAGGCATGTCAATATTCCCTCTTTATATATTATGCATAATAAGAGATAATTTTTTTAGTTTTGATTTAGCTTAAAGTTAAATTACCAATATATTTTATGACAAGGAAGGTTCTTATGCATCTTAAAACTTTAATGAAAGTTCTTGTACTAAGTGCAAGTTACTGTTTAGTAAATGCAGGTACTCCTAGCGCAAAAATGTGGCAAAGCAAGTTTAATTGGATCAAGTCCAAAGATATGCCTGAGCTCATTAAAAAAGCTAGAAAAAGACATCAAACGAGAAAGCTTGCAAACTACAATTCAACAGACAAGGAATCGATGAGTAAAGAATATCGTGAACTTATCGACAATGTTATTGCTGCAGACTCACCAGAAAAAATTGATGGACTTCTAACAAAGCTTGAAAAGAAAATTGACAGCATGCCAGCTGATGCTAAATTTCTTGGCTCTCACCTACTTTTGATGAAACCATTTAGAGGTATTGTTTATCGAATGATTCCTCTTGCTGGAAAAGAACGTATTACGCAAGGCTTTATCAGAAATAAGGTAAAGATCTTGGCTTCAAACCTACGTATTTATCTTCCTCTTGAACACTGGGAAGCTGGATTTGACTACTTAACAGAGCCGTACAAATTAAAAAGTGGAGAAATCGTTTCTCAATTCGAAGATGCAAAAGAAAAAAAGAGCACAAGAGGGTCAAAAGTTAAGAGAACATATATTAAAGAGTTTGGTGCTGAGAACTTTCAAGAGTTTGTAGGAGCTGAAATCTATCCCGCAATGGCCAAGGCTCTTGAGAGAATAGAGTCAATTTCTTTTGAAAATCCTATTGTATGGGATAACAAGGTCGCTTTTGGAAAAGATTCCTTTAAAGATGATTTTGAAGAAACTCGTTATAGAAAAATCGGTGAAGCTGAAAGACATCTAAATATAAGCTCACTTCACCTTGGGATGCACTATCTTAATTATCTAGTTTCTTATGATATCAGAGGATCAATTTCTCTATCTAAAGATATTGGTAAACTTTATGGTATTGATGGCTTCTTTAGCAGAAATCCAGATGGAGTTCCTTCTTATGACTGGGTTAAAGTTGTCGAAAGAAAGAGTTATGACAACATCGGAAGACTTAGAGATGGATATAAAGAAAATATGAGTCTTAGTTTCAAGCATCTTCAAGAAGGAGTAAAGCATCTAAGACTTGCAAGAGAAGAGCTTCGCAACGAATCTCCAAGTCGCCTATTTGCAATCAATCCAGGAACATTAAATCCATGGGATGAAAACATTGAAAAACAATTTAAGCATATTGAATGTTTAACTTCTGACTCATCTGAAGGTACATGTGCAATCAGAAGTGCGATCACAGGTAAGTCAGTTGTCATTAACTTAAGAGAATTTTATCAAAATCCTCCATCAAACCTAAAAGATTACTTACCTACTGAATGGAATACTGATAAGAAAAGAATGTTTAAAAAACATGGAAAGAAGTATCCAAACTACTTATGGGGAACTCCAAAATCTTGGAACGTTTCTCATTATAAGCAATTTTTTCCAGAGCTAAAGTCTGACAAAGAGATTCCTGAATACGTGAGAACGATGAGACAAGCATTTGGTGGTGAAGCATTTGGTGTTCCACTTGCCTTATTTGTTGAATAATTACAGATACATACTTTTACTAAAAAGCCAGACTGATGTCTGGCTTTTTTTATCTTAAATTTCTATAGTTCTCTTATTCGTGTACTAGTTGATTACTTTATCTATTTTACTTTCCAGATCATCTGCATAGTCTTCAATCTTATCTTTAGTCATTTCCCAATTACTAGCTGTTGTATCACCTGCATCAGCTAACTTATCTTTTAGATCATTTTTAAGTTCGAGAAGCTCATTGTACTGATCTTTCATTTCATCTTTAGCTTCACCTGATAATTCAGATAATTTCTTACCAACCTTTTCCAATTTCTTATCCATTACTTTAATTTTCTTTTCTGTACTATTCTTCAGTTCACGATACTCTTTCTCAACATTTACAGAGGAATATGAAGAAAGAGAGAAAATAGAAAAAAATCCAATTAATAAAATATTATTTAACATGTTATATCCTTATTAAAAATGTTTCATATTATAAATATGATCGTTATTATTACTAGTATTAATATACTAAAGCCTTTAAAAACTGGTTTGGAATGAATAGAGTTATCAAATGGACCAGATGGTGTTTTAGATTTTGATGGCTTTAAAATAGTCATCATAAAAACAATAACCATTAAAAAAACACCTATCCATACAAACCCATTAACTTCATACATATAGGCCTACAATTTAGTTTTGTTATCAACGGCTCTAGCAAAATGTAGAAAAAGTGAAATAACAAAACCGATTAAAAAAATAAAAAATAAAAATTTTGATATACCTGCACTAGCTGCTGCAATTCCACCAAAACCAAATAGTCCAGAAATAAGTGCAATAATAAAGAAAACTGCTGCCCAATAAAGCATAAAAACCTCCTATATTTAATAAATAAAATATTATAAGGTTAATGACTTAAACTCCTTATGAAACTATGTATATTTTGTGTAAAAATCTAAAAGAATCCCAAGGTGACGCATTTTCTCATTAAAAGCTGATTTGCAATCTCGAAAAAAAGAAAGCCAGAGTGTAACCCCTGGCCTTCAGACAGATTAAAAGAGAGATAAGTTCAACTTACCTCAGGGACGCAATGTAATTCTTCCAATTTAGAGCGCTGTCTTTATGTTCTTTAAATTCTGAAACTTGATCAAGAAGTTTACTAGCTTCTTCAAATTTTGATATTTGAATGAGTGAAATAGCTTTTTCTAGATATACTTGTCCAAGCTCTTTCTTTCCTAAACCTTTTCCAATAGCTTTATCAAAAAGAGTTATCGCTTTTATAAAATTCTCTTTTTCAAGATAAATTCTTGCTTGTAGAGCATAGAGGTCACCTTTATTCGAAAGCTTTGCAGCTTCTCCAAGTGGTGCCATTGCTTTATCATATTCTTTTGCTTGAACAAGAGTGTTTGCATAGAGCTCAAGACTTTTCTTATCTTTTTTAATCTTTCCCTTTTTAAAAGCTAGTTTCATAAGTTCAGATGCTTCAAATGGCATGCTATTTTGAATATAAAGGGATACGATATTCTTTATCTCACCTTCTTGGTCTAAAAGATCCATCATAAGAGCAAGTTCCAAAACTGCCAACGCATGTTTCTCTTTATCCATATTAAGTAGACTTCCAGCAAGTTGTGACCAATATGCTTTTTTTCCAGTATTAATTTCAACAAGCTTATATAAATACTCTGATGCTTCTTTAAATCGATCTTTTGAATAAAGAAGGCTAACTGCAAAGACGAGCCAGTTTTCTTTCGGTTTTTCTGGAGCCTTAATCATGTCAATTGCTTTTAAAACATCCTTTAATGCAAGATCTTTTTTTCCTTTTTCACTAAAGATACTTGCTCTAAAAACATATACAGCAGGTTTTATTTCTTGAGCTAGCACAAAGTACTTTTGAATCGTAGTTAAAGCGACATCATACTTTTCATCCATCATCTGAAGCTGAGCAAGAGCAAATAAGCTTTGCATTGTAGGGCCATAAGGAAGTGCATCAATTTCTAAAACTTTAGAAAATGCATTCCTAGCTTCAGGGTATTGCTCATTTTGAGCATAAGCATATGCAAGAGTCTGCCATGCTTTAGCCATTTCAAAAGGACGCTTTTTGCCTTCTGTGATTCCTTTTAAAATATCTACGGCCTTTTTGTAATCACTCTTTGCCATTAAAAGATTAGCTCTCGTTATTCTTTTATTTACAGACTTAGATGTAAGTCCAGCTCTTCTATTCATAAGCTCTTGCTTGTATTTTCCATCAACGTCTGATTTGTTTAGATTAACTGATGCTTGAGCTGTCACAGAAGTGATTAACAAACTTAAAAATATATTTTTAACTTTCTTCATTCTTATTCCTAACGTTGAATCTTAAAGTCTAGTTGAACCATAAGACCTTTTCTCATTTGCGGTTTTCCATCGACGATCATTGGACGATACTTCCACTTTAAAAGAGCTCTTTTGGCAGCTTGGTTAAAAATTCTTCCCGGTTTTGATTGCATAATTGATACATTATCAACTTCACCAGTTGCCGTTACATCAAACTTTAATTGAACCCAACCTTCTTTTCCCGATCTCGCAGCCTTTATAGGATACTGCGGTTCAATTCTAACTAATGGCATCACATCACTATTACCTTGAGGATTCGAGCCTGCTCCAACGGCACCACCAACATAGGGTCCATCACCTAGAGCGAGAGGTGAATTAAGCATAGGGATATCAGCTTTTATCGCCGTACTCTTCGCTTGTGAACTTGCCTTAACTGCCATTTTAGGCATTTTAGGTGGAGCTTTTGGCGCTTCAGGCTTCTTAGGAAGAGAACGTCTTCTTACTTCCTGATGTGATTTAGGAACACTTCTCACAAACTCAATAAAGTTTTCAGTATCAGAACTTCCCTCTAACTTTGCTGGCTGACTAATTAAATGTGCCATCAACAAAAAAAGACCAAGAGTGACAGGAATACTTAAGCCTGAAGCTAAAAGAATTCCGCCCGATTTTGTTTGGGTAAAATTCATTACTGGGCTCCTTGGCTCGCTGCAATTGAGATTGCGCTAACTCCAGCTAGTCTAACCTGATCCATTACTTTAACAAGTACACCAGTATGTGAAACCTTATCAGCCTGAATGACAACTGAGCCCTCTGGACTTTCAGCATGAAGTCTTTCAACATTCGCTCTCACTGATCTTACGTCCACTCTTCTCTTATCAATCCAGATGTCACCAGCTTGTGAGATAGCGATAAGAATTGAAGCTTTATCTTTTTTCTGGGCAGTCGCTGCATTAGGACGACTCACATCAATCCCAGCTTCTTTTACAAATGATGTCGTTACGATAAAAAAGATTAACATAATAAAGACGACATCTAACATTGGAGTAAGGTCGATTCCTGTCTCTTCTGCTGCCCCTGCGATTCTCTTTTTTCTCATGATATATTTCCTTTAAATTTAAAATTAAATTTCTAAAACTAGTTTTTCTTCTGCTACCGCTTGAAACTTCTTAGCTTTATTTTCAAAGAGGTTTCCAAAGTAAAGCCCGCTCAGGGCGGCAACCATTCCGGCCATGGTCGGTATTGTTGCCATAGAAATTCCAGATGCCATTGATCTAGCATTTCCAGTCCCTGTTAAGGCCATGACATCAAAGACAGCGATCATTCCTGTTACCGTTCCTAATAAACCAAGGAGTGGACAAACAGCAACAAGTGTCTTGATAAAGAAGATGTTTTGATTAAGCTCTTGTCCGATCATGCTAAGTTCGCACTCTCTAACTTTATGAGCAAACCAACTTCCTTTATCCTGTCTTTGATTCCATGTATTTTCTCTCTCTTTTAGAAGTTCACCTAATTGAAACTTGTAAAAAAGAACCCTCTCTAAAATAAAGACCCATAGAAGAAGAGTTGTTGCAAAGATCACTCTTAAAACATCTCCCCCTGAAGCTAAGAAATCGCTAATGATTTCAAATGAGTCAAAAATCATATTGCTTCTCCAACCTTTTCATTTTGCTTCGTTAAAAGTCCAGCAGCTTGTTCTTCAAGAATTTGAATAAGCCCTTTAGATTTTGCAGAGACAAAGTTATGAAGTAGAAGTAGTGGAATAGCACAAACAAGGCCTAATTCCGGCGTTATAAGAGCCGTTGAAATACCGCCGGCCATAAGCTTAGGGTCACCTGTCCCAAATAGTGTGATAGACTGGAATGTTGCAATCA
>NZAF01000159.1 GCA_002686115.1 Halobacteriovorax sp.
TAACGCCTGTCATAGCTAAGCCTTTGCTTCTCATAACGACACTCTCGCATTGCTTGATCACATGCTTCAAATTGATTGTAACCATAGCCTGAAAACTGCCTAACTGTATAATTACCGTCTTTTAAGAAGCTTGTGCAGTAATCTGCAAATGCTGGTGCCGTAAATAATAATGTTATTAACACTAATAAGTTTTTCATATTTATACCCTCCCAAGTATTCTTGATATTTTATTTTTAATAGAGAGGTTTTCTTCTCTCAATGCTAGATCTCTAAAATCCAAAAAAAGTAGGTAGTTTGTAAGGAGTTGTTATTTTTTTGATGAAATATTGTAAATATTAGTGAATTATTCAATTCAGACTGTATCGCTTGGTTACTTTTTGCCCCTTTAAACATAGAGTGATGAGTATATTTCATTCTCTCATCATTATATCGATAAGATATATGATGAGAGTAGAGCTTAATATCAATACCATTTATGATCTTGCCTTAAACCCAGACATTAATTGCTTTGGTTTAAGTGGTAGTAATGTTGTTTTTAAAAGTTCTACAGAACAATACTTATCAAAAATATCTGATGTAGAAATGAAGCTTTTAAGACAATCTCGTGGTTTATTTTCATTATTTAAAAGAGAATATATGCAAGTCATGCTTGTCACCAAAACTGGTGAGAGTCTTTTTTCCAAAATTATTAAAGGAACACGTCATTCTGTTTCTCATTTCCAAGAAATTAAGAACTTATGCTATGAGCTTATTTTTAGAGCAAAAAAGCAGGGTCTTGAAGCCCAGCATATCGTTGTGATGCACACTCATTTAGGCGATCAGTATGTCACAGAAGATAAAAATGGTTTAATTATTAATGCCAGAGCTTTATCACAAACTGATATCAAAACGGTGCGAAGGATGAAGCCTTTTATTGATTATCCAATAATCATTAAATCTATTTGTGAAAATGGCCTATCTTATTCTGTAAAGATTTAGCTTAAAAGCTTAATCACTCTATCTTTTCCAATTGTTCTTATAAAGCCAGCAAGTTTAGGTCCTTTTTCGCGACTAATAAGTAATTGATAGATTGGGCCAAAGATATCAACAGGCTTAAGTTCATGAGCATGCATAATTTCATACATTTTCTCATGTAACTCCTTATCATCTTTTAAATTATCAAAGTTACTTTCAAGAAAAGAAACAAGTTCATTTAGATAATTTCTAACATCATCGCTTATAGGAGTTTCTACTTTCTCTTTATTGATTCTAAATTTAAATTCATCTGGAGCATGGTTTTCAATCCAGTAGATAGCTCTTTCGCTTCGCTCATTAAATCTACGTTCATCTCTTTCATCAAGAATTTGTGAAGCGTATTCTTTTTTGGCGGCTACAATATCCATATCGTTAATTTGAAGAATGTTACAAAGGTGTCTAAAAGAAGGTTGAATAGGGCACTTCGTAGGTTGTTCACTAAGTTGTGAAAGCTCTAAAACCCTTTTTGCCATATTTGTTTTTTTCTCATTGCCTTGGTCGACTCCATAAGCCAGTCTTTCTTGGCGATCAAAGTCTTCATATGTTTTTAAAACATCGAGATCAAAAGAAATTGCGAAATCAACATTTGATTTATAACTTGCAAAAATCCATCTCACCATTTCTGGCTCATATACTTTTAAGATGTCATCTACAGTAATTAAATTACCTTTTGATGATGACATTTTACCACCAAGTCCTTTGATTGAAACAAAATCATATTGAAGATAAACAGGAGCTTGCCAGTCAAAGATTTTTACGATGTCTTTCGCCGTTGTGTATGATCCCCCTTGTGAAGAATGATCTTTTCCACCTGGTTCAAAATCAACTTTTTCGTAAGCCCATCTCATTGGCCAGTCAATCCTCCATGGAAGTTTAACTAAGCTTGTTTCATCAAGGTTAATCTTTGCCTCATAATCATGTTTATTATGCTTATAGGTAATTGTATTTTCACCATCAAAGTCTATGACAGTTGTTTCATCAGTGAGATATTTTTCACAATATACAGATACTGGATAGTACTCATCACCGTATGGTGTTTTCCTATATTCATTTAAGATGTCTCTAATTTCTTTTCTTTTCTTAAGGGCAAGTTTGATCTGTTCTTTATAATCTCCTGCACGGTATTTCTTTGCCTGATAGACGGGCTCTAAATCAACACCAACTTTTTTTAGTTGTGCTTCGAAATTGACCTCGTGTAGTGCTGCATAACTTTCTTCTTTACCATACGGGTCTGGAGTGTCAACAATTGGTCTAAACATATATTTTTCTAATTCTTCTTTGTTAGGAAGATTTGCTGGAACTTTTCTAAAAGTATCGTAATCATCCCAACTAAAGATGAATCTTACTTTTTTTCCTCTATCTCTTAGGGCCCTTGCAACTAACTCTGTCGTGATGACTTCTCTAAAGTTACCAAAGTGAACAACTCCAGATGGAGTAATTCCACTAGCAAGTACATACTCGTCCTTGTCTCCGCGTTGTTTAATAATTCTATCAGCTGTTATATCTGCCCAGTGTACATGATGAGGTTTTCTCTCCACAATGACTCCATATTAAAAAAATATCAAAACTTAAGTCACATAATATATCAAAATTGCTCGATGTCGTCGAAAGGTTTCTTGACATATTTACTTAGAAAGTTAAACTTCATCCTATAGGATGTGCTTATGGCAATTATTTTTAGATTATTTATCATTTATCTTATCTATCTAGGCGTTAAGAGCCTTTTAAGAAAGTTTTTAGGCCCTGTCGAGAATGATGATCGTGTCCAGCAAAAGAATGCAGCACGTAACTCAAAAGATGCCTCACAAAATGATGTCATTGAAGCAGAATATCGAGAAATAAAATAAACCTTTATTCATTATCTTTGATTGACACTCGTTTCTGATCATAATAAAACTCACGCTCTCAATTAATTTATTAAAAGTTTAGTATGTCACTAGTTAAAAAACTTATCCTATTATTTTTACTTGTCTTCTTTGCGACAAAGACAACGTATGCGGCATGTCATTTTGATTGTTATATCTTTATGATGTCTGAGGCTGATGGAAGAATATTGGCAACAAGTGATGAGTTTATTTCTCATGGTGAGCATTCAGGTTGTCGCCTTGTTAAGAATTATCGCTCAAGCCTATATATTTTTGAAGTATATGAGCCAGTTAAAGGTGAATTTTCTCTTATCCTAAAAAGAGGAAGTGACCTTCTTATGTCGAGCCAGTTTTCTGGTAACTACGGCTCGTTAACTTATTATGCAGAGCAGTTAAGATTTTCTTGCACAAAGCAATAAAAAACTAATGACATTTCCTTTAATCTTTTTTTATCATATTTCTAGGGAGTTTTTTTATGAATATATCTAAGGTCTTAATTTTAGTACTTGTTCTTTTTATTTCTTGTGGCAGGCAAGAGGATGAGAAGGAAGATACATTTAAAGGGGTTGAAACTCTTGGAAAAGACGACGCTAAGGAACTCACTGAAGATCAGCTTATTAGAGCAAAAAGAATTTGTGCATCGTTAACAATTAAGAGACGAAATATAATTAATGATCTTGTAGGAAAAGAAAAGTTTTTCAATTTTAGTCGTTCAAGTCTTAACTGCAGGGGAGAGTTAACTCGTTACCAAGATGTTAGGGCTTCAATCACAGCTCCATTAAACCCAAAAGAAGAATTAAAGTTTGTTGCATTAGATGATGTTGACACTAATTCACCATTACTTGTTGATGTTTTAACAGACAAAAGCGCTATTATGCAGGATTTTTGTTTATCATTACTTGAGCAAAAGAAAGTTTTAGATGTCATCACTTATCGAGAATATTCTTATCGTTATATCTTTCCAGAAAAAGAAGAAGATACAATCGAGATCATTACGTATGTAAGTGTTGAAGACTCTGAAGATCTCAAGGCTTCAAGAGCTGATAGGTTAAGTGTTAGTTTTGATGATGAAGATAAGGGCTTTTTAAAGTCTAGAATAAGTGCTGCATTTTGTAGTGATGATCCTAAAAGAACGGTGGAAGTAAGACAGACTACAGACTTTCTGTAGTGTTGAATTCTCTCTCACAGCTATACTCTTGCCCATTCTCTTCTAATCTTAATAGAACATCTTTATTTTTGTAGATGAGTTCGCCATCTATACATACGACATCATAGATCATTTCTTCATTAATTATTAAAGAATCATCTTCGAAGATGATTTTTTCTTGTTTTGTTCTGATGTCCTCATAATAATTATCTCTCATATTACTAAAGTCATCTATGTATGTGTCTGCTATAGATAAACCGTTATCCAGAGCAATTTTATAATTGGTCCATTTGTAATCAACAAATGATGACTGAAAGGCATTCATCATAGTAGGGTTCATGATTGATAACTTGATGATAAGAAGGGTTTGATATTCAGGATCTTCTATTAATTCAAAACTATCAATATGACCTAGTCCAAGTAAGCAATGACCGAGTTCATGATAGATTAGGGCCTTTTTAGAATTATTTGATAGGTTACTCCAATGACTTCTGCTTATCTTGATATATGCGGGTTCACCACTCGTATAAATGTAACAAGCACCCACACGATTATCTTCTAGGTCATCTAGTCCTATTTTAATAGGATCATCATTTAAATTAAAATCTTCTATAAATTGCTCTTGTAAGGCTTCACATTCGGGGCATTTCTTTTCATCAGTTATAAGAAATTGCTCTTTAGCATCATAGGTTCCTTCATCAAAGAGCTGGGCCTTTCCACAGCTAGCTTTTAGATTTAGTATGATGAGAAATAGTAGAAATTTTAAGTAATTCACTTTATTTCGTTTCATGACTTAAATATTAATCAATAAGTCTTAGGAAATAATAAGGATATTGTGTAAATATTTTTTATGTCTATAGATTTCGCTCCCTTGGATAAACTTCTGATATTACATTTATTGCCTCAATACTAAGGCTACACCAATTTATATTTATTCCCATGTTTTCAATGTCTTAGGTGGGATCGAGGTGAAATTCTTTAGTCTGTTATAACTCTGTTAGATAATAGTTCTAGGGACTAACGTTGTACGTGAGGTTAATTATATGGAAGGTTTACATAAAAGACCTATAGACATTCGAAATAGATCACAGATTTTAAGCCTTGTTAAAAGCGTTAACAAAGACCCTTTTAGAGTCTGGCAAAAATCAAAGAAGAAGAGAAAATTTTCTTTTTGTAAGGTTAAAAAAATTAATGACCTTCAAGGAGATATTCTTATAGAGTCTCATGATAATTCTAATATTATGGACTTTAACAATGATTACATCTATTTTTATTCACCAATAAAGTCACTTATCTTTAAAGCAAAGGTAAAGAAACTTGTTTCTAAAAGACATTTGCTTATTAGTGTTCCCGAGATGGTTAAAATTGAAGATGCAAGAACTGAAAAAAGAAAGAATTGGGGCTTTAGAAGTTATCAGTTCTTGGATTTATCGATTGTCACGACAAATTTAGATAAGAAGCAAATTGAAAAAACTAGAATCTTAGACTCTTCAGAAAATGGTGTTGGTATTATCATTGACATTAATCAAGCTGAACATTTAAAGGTTGGAAATAAACTCATAACATTAACTAGTAGTATAGAGGGAATTGAAAATAGAGTAGGTGTTATTAGATCAATTGTTTTTCAGGATAATGGTCTTACTGGTGCGAAGTTTGTACGTGTAGGAATAGAGCTTTTATCAATGTGAGAATAAAAAAAGCCTAAGAGTCCATATTTTCTACTTTCTCAAAGGCCTTTTGGGAGGGTTCTAATTTATTTAAATTAATCCAATTAATTCGTTTATCTGTGCTTGTGTATACTCACCTTTAATAACTGAAGTCTGAGTAACCATGAGTGCCTGTTGATAAAGATATCTTTCATTGGCATCAACTAAGCTTAAGTCTAAGTGTTTTTGGTTATCGATATTTGAGTACTTCACGGCTTTTTTCAATAGAGCAATTGCTTCATCAAAGCTTGGTAACTTCTCACTCATAAAATCTCCAAATTTCTGTTAATGTAAGAAAATTATTATAAATCTTTCAAACTGACAATTACTATTTAAGCCATTGTCATAAATTTTAGGATTAAACATGACATATGCCTTTTGTTATTTTAGCATTATGTGAGTTTTATTTAGAATTCCTTAGGAGAGAGGAGACACACATGCGAATTTTATCTACATTATTTTTAATGTTATCGTCTTTTAGTGCGATGGCCCAAACGGACTTTCAAGGTCAAGTAAATCACATTTTTGGTGCAATCAATGGAACATATGCTAAGTTCCTTTTTTGGCCAATTCCAGTTATTCAGTTACCACTGATTTTATTTATCATGGTATCTGGAGGTATCTTTTTCACTTTCCGCTATGGATTTATCAATATAACGCTTTTTAAGCACGCTATTGATGTTATTAGAGGAAAGTATGACAACCCAGATGATGAAGGTGAAATTTCTCACTTCCAGGCACTTACTTCTGCTCTTTCTGCAACAGTTGGTCTTGGTAATATCGGTGGTGTAGCAATTGCTATTGGTGTCGGTGGACCTGGTGCAATTTTTTGGATTTGGTTAGTTGCATTCTTTGGTATGTGTATGAAGTTCTCTTCATGTACTTTTGCTCAACTTTATAGAATTAAAGATTCA
The DNA here is from genome assembly GCA_002686115.1 of Halobacteriovorax sp. Taxonomy (GTDB): domain Bacteria; phylum Bdellovibrionota; class Bacteriovoracia; order Bacteriovoracales; family Bacteriovoracaceae; genus Halobacteriovorax_A. The sequence goes on from NZAF01000159.1 coordinate 6,647, forward strand.
AGAGGAGAGATGCTTGGTGGACCAATGGTTTACTTATCTCAAGGTCTTGCTGAAAAAGGGTTTCCAAAAATTGGTAAATTCTTTGGTGGGTACTTTGCTCTAATGACAATCCTTGCTTCTTTTGGTGGTGGTAATCTATACCAAGCAAATCAAACATATGAAATTATCAAGGCCCAATTTCCTGCGGCAAATCCATGGGTCGTTGGAGTAACTCTTGCTTTCTTAGCTGGTGTTGTACTTGTTGGTGGTATTAAAAGAATTGCGGATGTAACTTCTAAACTTGTTCCTGCTATGTGTGGGTTCTTTGTCTTTACGTGTCTTGCAATTGTTATTTCAAATATTTCAATGGTACCAGAAATGTTTTTGTCAATTTTTAAAGAAGCCTATTCTCCTGATGCGGCATTTGGTGGATTTTTAGCAGTCATGATTCAAGGTGTAAGGCGTGCTTCTTTTTCTAACGAAGCTGGTCTAGGTTCTGCTGCTATTGCACACTCAGCTGCAAAGACTGATGAGCCTGTTAGAGAAGGTGTCGTGGCAATGATTGGACCTGTTATTGATACTCATATTGTTTGTACAATGACGGCCCTTGCAATTCTTATTACAGGAGCACATCTTGATCCATCACTTGCTGGTAAAGGTGTTCAGATTACTTCAAAAGCATTTGCAAGTCTTGGCTCTTTTATGCCTTACTTACTTTTAATTGCTGTATGTATCTTTGCATACTCAACAGTAATTTCTTGGTCATACTACGGTGAAAGAGCAGTAGAATACCTATTTGGTAAAAAGCTTGGTCATAATGCTATCAGAATTTATAGACTAGTTTATGTCTTTGTTATTATCTTAGGACCTGTTCTATCACTTGGTCATGTTATTGAGTTTGCTGACTTAATGTTGCTTTCAATGGCGTTTCCAAATATCTTAGGTATGATTTACATGAGTTCTAAAGTTAAGGGCCATGTTGTTGATTACGTTAAAAGATATAAGAGTGGGAATATGCCAACTTATAATAAGTAATTTTTTTAATACTAACGAAGGGTCACATCGTGTGGCCCTTTTTTTAAGATACACTAATGTCAATTACGAATAATCACATATGTGATATTATTTTTGATCACGACTATAACGTTATAAAATGTTCAGATAGTGTTATGTTCTTCTTTTCTTTAAAGACTAGTGATTTACTCTCAAATAATTTTCTAAATTATATTAGGTTTAGTGATGATTCTTTAAAGTCGTTAAAAGACAATATTGAAGTATTAAATTTAGGGCGTGAACCAGAGCCCCTTATATTAAAGAATATTGAGCGATCTGAAGGTGATGAATTTGAGTATTTAAAAGGATATCTTGAATACCATCAAGAATTTTATCGACTAATTCTTATTGATCATACGTCCGAATACTATGATAGAGTTCAGCTTCATAAAACCTATCTTGACTTAAAAAAAGCAAACTCAAATAAAGATAAGTTTGTATCACTTCTAGCTCATGATCTTCGTGGACCTATTGCAAATCTGAATGTTATTTTTGAAGAAATATTAGCTGGTGAGTTAGAATTAGATCAAGAGCTAGGCGAAATTCTTATTGGTAGCTCTAGGTCTGCACTTTCTCTTATCGAAAACATCCTTTCTTGGGCAACTTCAAGTGATTATCAATTCAATTATCAACGTAGTGACTTTTTAATAGATGATCTTTTTAATGATGTTGTTGAGCTTTTAAGACCTATTTCTATTAAGAGAAATGTACCTATTAAATTTGAAAAGTCATCTCTACAAATCTTTAGTGACAAGCAATCGTTAATGACTATCGTTCGAAATCTTGTCAACAACTCTCTTAAATTTACGAAGTCAGGTGGAGAGATTATTCTTAAAGCTTATAAAGATAGTGGTTATTTAAATATTTCTATCACTGATAATGGAATTGGCTTTGAAGTTAATAATAATGATACCCAAGGAGACTTCACCATTGGGACCGAAGGAGAAGTTGGAACTGGTTTAGGCTTACCTTTTTGTCAGTTATTAACATCTGGTCTTGGTGGAGAGCTTATCATAAATTCTAATGTCGGAATTGGTACTGAAGCTATCATTCGTTTTGCTGACATGTAGCCTTTTTGACAGGATTCACTCTTTTTCAGTGTCACTTAAGTATTCCTTTTCTTTAAAATTGTCATTATGACACCAACTAACAAACTTATTATTGGCATCTAATTTGCTCTCTATTTTGATAACTCAAATAATGGAAGGGAGAGAGTTATGAAAAAAATGTTAATTTTTGGTGTCGTGTCGTTATTATTTGTTTCATGTAAAAATGGAAGTGGTCTATTTAGTGTTGAAAAAGATATTACCCTTAAAGGAAAAAAAGGTAAGTCTATTTCTTATGAAGCAGGAAAATATGATGCTACTTTAAATTATAAAGTGAAGCTTTTTAAGAAAAACGTCGTTGAATTAGAGGTTGATGGTAAATCTGATGCAATCTTTGTCATTCCTAAGAAATTTAAAATTAATCAAAACCATATGAATACTGTTTTAAAAGCAAAAGATGTGAAACAAGATCATGATGTGAAAATTGATGTTGATACACATTACACAAGTTCAACTCCTGTCTTTGATAATGAATATTGTTCAGAAACTAGAAGATATAAGGCCTGTTATATTAATGAAGAGGGTAAAGAGAAATTTAAAACTAAGTCATTTGTTTTATCTGGTGAACAAAAAGTACAATTTCATTACCTTTATAAGAATAAGCTTATTGATCTGACACTTATGGAAGAAGGTAGCGGTGAAGTCGTTGCATTATTTTCAGGAAGTGATAAATCGAGTAGCAAGGTTTATGATTTTAAAGGACCATGTCGATTTAGAAGTTATAAAATTAGAGAATTTAGAGAATTAAAAAGAAAAGCACGTCATTGTAAATAATATAAAAAAAAAGCCGCTAAAATGAACTGTACCCCATTTTTGGGACACAAAAATAAAAAGCCCCATCTGTGATATGATGGGGTTTCTTATTTATGGAGTACAGAAATGCATAACCTATCAAACTATCAGAAGAAAAAGCTCTTAGAAAACCCAAATGTAAAAAAACTTACTGAGAAATCTGTTGTTTATTCTTCAAAGTTTAAACAAAAGGCACTTGAGTCATACCTCGCAGGAGAAAACGCTAAAGATATTTTTCTTCGAGCTGGCATTCCAATTCACTATTTCAACAACTCAAAATACTGCCAATCATGCTTAAAACGATGGAAAATTAAATTTGAAAAAGAAGGAGTTGGTTGTTTTGAAAATGATCTACGCGGAATTGGTTCATCAGGACGTCCTAAATCAGAGAATTTGGACGAACTTACATATGAAGAACTTCAAGCAATCGTTGAAGTACAGAGAGGAGTTATCCAAGAGCTAAAAAAGAAGAAAGCCTTAGCGAAAAAGAAGTAATCAAAGACTTGATCGCTAAGGCAATAATTAAAAGACCACTAGCTCGTCTTAAGATGATTCTAA
>NZAF01000160.1 GCA_002686115.1 Halobacteriovorax sp.
AAAAAGGGTGAAAAGTAATTGAAGGACTATAGAGATTTTTGATAAGTTATTCATTCATATATTATGACTTGGACGAAGATTCTTTTCAAGATAGTAAAAGTCCAAATGAAGGAGCAGATGTGTCAGAAATAAAAGGCCTACAAAGATCACACCATTGTGGAGAACTTAGAGCTAGTGATGTTGGGAAAGAAGTTACATTAACAGGTTGGGTAAATAAGAACCGTGACCTTGGTGGTCTTCACTTTATTGATCTAAGAGATAAGTATGGTCTAACTCAATTAAGCTTTTCTGATTTTAAAGAAGATATCTCCATCTTAAAGAGCTGTCATTTGGAGTCTGTCATTAAAGTTAAGGGGAAGGTTCAGGCAAGACCAGAGGAAGCCCTTAATAAAAATATGAATACAGGTGAGGTCGAAGTATCAGTTGAGTCACTTGAATTACTTTCAGAGTCTGATGTAAATTCGATCCCTTTTCTTCCTTTTGGTGCCACAGAGGCGACAGAAGATAATAAACTGAAATACCGTTATCTCGACTTAAGAACACATAAATTACAAAATATGCTTAAACTTCGTTCTGAGACGACTTTAAAAGTCAGACAAACTCTTCACTCTGAAGATTTTGTAGAAGTTGAAACTCCTATTCTCTATAAATCTACTCCAGAGGGAGCAAGAGATTATATCGTACCGAGTAGGGTTCATCCAGGTAGTGTTTATGCTCTTCCTCAGTCTCCACAAACTTTAAAGCAACTTCTAATGATTGGAGGAACGGATAAGTATTTTCAAATAGCGAAGTGTTTTAGAGATGAGGACTTAAGAGCTGATAGACAGCCTGAGTTTACACAAATTGATATCGAAGTTTCTTTTGCGACAGAAGAATATATTAAAAACCTTGTGACAAAGATGCTTAAAAATCTTTTTCCATTAAAAGATGATTTTGAAATTCCTGTCATGAGTTATGATGTTGCCATGAGAGATTATGGATGTGATAAGCCAGATGTGAGATTTGGATTAAAACATCATATTGTCTCAGATATTTTTAAAGATACCGACTTTGGTGTTTTTAAAAGCGCACTAGAGTCTGGAGGTATGATTAAGTCGATCTTTGTTCCAGCAAAGATGGGTACTTTTTCAAGAAAGATTTTAGACGGCTTTGTAAATGTCGTTAAGCCATTTGGTGGAAAAGGTGTTGCCTTCTTTAAAGTTGAAAATGACCAGGCCGTCGGCGGAATCTCAAAATTTGTTTCTGCTGAAAATTTAAATGACCTCTATTCAAAAGTTGAAAAGCGTGAGGATGGAACATGGTTATTTTTTGCAGATAGTGAAGACATTGTACACGCCAGCGCGGATGCATTAAGAAGGCACTTAGGTGTTGAGCTTGACCTTATTGGTGATGGGTATGAATTCTTATGGGTTAATGACTTTCCACTTTTTGAATACGATGACGGAAGATACTATGCATGTCACCATCCATTTACAATGGTAAAAGAGGAACAAATTGATCAATATTTTTCTGGTGATGTTTCGAGTCCTAATGCTGAATTAAAAAGTTTGAAAGCACAAGCATATGACCTCGTCTGTAATGGATATGAAATTGGGGGAGGCTCAATAAGAATTCATAATGGTAAGGTTCAAGAAAGAATGTTTGAAATTCTTGGAATGAGCGAAGAAGAAGTTAAGCATCAGTTTGGCTTTTTTGTTGAAGCCTTGAAATATGGAACTCCACCTCATGGAGGACTTGCTTTTGGTCTTGACCGATTAACTATGATTTTAGCAGGCACTGATAATATTAGAGATGTTATTGCGTTTCCAAAAACTACCACTGCTTCAGATATGATGGCCGGAGCTCCTTCAGTTCCAGCGATGGAGCAATTTGAAGAATTGCATATTAAACCAGTCAAGTAGGCATATTCTTAAATGGTTAAGCTTTAATAGGTAAGTAGTTGAATAAAGTAACTGGTCTTTAACACGAGTAGCTAAATTTTCCGACTTCATTTTAACACTCCTTGTTAGTTAGTATTGAGATATAACTAACAAAACTCAGTGGTGAAAAAATGAAGATTAACAAGAAATTATTAAATGCTTTTTCTGTAATTACATTAGTGACAACAGCTGGTCTTTTAGCAGAAGTCTACAATGCACCGAGTGTGAGTAGTTATAATCAAAAATTTGCTTATCTTGTTTTTTCATTCTTTGCCTTTAGTGGGATTGCTGTTTATGGCCTTTTCTTTAAAAAGGAAAAGCAGGTAAGGTATTTCATCAAAAGACAAGCGCCAAAAAAAGATGAAGTAAAAAATGACTTCACAACAATTGAGGGACTAGTGAAGTTTCTTAACCTTTCTGGTCGTTATGATATGGCCTTAAAGCTAAACTCAACACTTCGCGATTTTGAAAATGCATGTTTTTATAGAACAGATGATCAAAGATCATTAGAAAGATCATACCGTGCAAATCTAGAAGATTCAGTTCATGCGATCAAAGCAATGATGGCATCTGTACATGAAAAAGTTGAGGCGGATGCAATTGATGAAAAGACTTTTTTAAACTTTAATCAGTCTATCGATTCACTTGTACAAAGAATGGAAAATTTAGAAGTTGAAACAATGAGACTTGGCGTTCAATCTAATGTCGAAGGTCAACTTAAGAGTTTAGAAGATAAAGTTGAATCTCTTATGAAAGGTCTTAATCTTTCAAAGCCTGATTTAGAGGAAATTTTAGAGAGCAAAGTTGATGAGGTCTCTTTAATGGAGACTGTGGAAGAAATCATTTCTTCAATGAGTCTTTCTGGTTCTCTTGAAAGCTATCGACTAGATATCAATGTAGAAGATATGAAGATTAAAGAAACTTTAGTTTCAAACAATACAATCAAAGATATTTTAACCGAGCTTTTTACTTCAACAAATGAATTAAACGGTCCTAAGAAATTATCAATCGAGTCTAGGGGTGATCACTTAGAACCAAAGCTATATTTTAAAGCCCAACTCGATGACTCGGACATTTATGGAGCTTACACAACACCTACAGAATATAATAGTATCGTTGCAATCCACGATATAGTAGGGAATATCATCGGTTCTCAAGTTATCATTGAACTAAAAGAAGAGAGATATTCAATAAAAAGTACTTCTTTAGAAAATAGCGATGAAGACATTCATACAAATGCGCAAGCCGGGCAATTAAGTCAATAGTATTTTAATTATTTTCAAGCCCTTATCTTTCCATTAGAATTTTTCTATGGAAATGGTTCAAGGAAGATTTGAAAATTTTGTATCAGGTATTGGTAGAGTAATAATCCAAAATATAAATGGATTAGGTTCTATTTTTAAGTTTATGCTATCGTTCTTTTATTGGGCAGTGAGACCACCAATTCGCCCAAGACTTCTTTTTGAACAACTCGAGTTCATAGGTAATAAAAGTATTTTCATTATAACTCTTGCAGGATCATTTACAGGCATGGTTATGGCATACCAAACTTATTTTGGTTTCCAACTTATTAATGTTGACTCATTAGTAGGGCCAGTGACAGCAATTTCTTTAGCGAGGGAATTAGCACCAGTTCTCACAGGTTTAATTGTTGCCGGAAGAGCAGGGGCTGCGATGGCCGCACAAATAGGAACAATGAAAGTAACTGAGCAGGTTGACGCTTTAGAAGTTATGGGAATTAACAGTGTTCAATACCTTGCAGTTCCAAGGATCATTGCAGGTACGTTATCGGTACCTATGCTGAGTGTTTTTTTCTTATTCATTGGAAATGTTGGCTCTTACTTTGTAGGAACAAAGGCCCTAGCAATTGATGAGGCCATATACTTATCGAAACTAGGTGACTTCATGTTTTTAACAGATATATGGCAAGGGGTTATCAAGGCATTTTTCTTTGGATTTGTAGTCTCTGTTATTGGAACATATTTTGGCTTTTCTGTAACTAAGGGAGCCGAAGGAGTAGGGAAGGGAACAAACTTAGCCGTTGTTTGGGGAATGATTTCTGTTCTTGTTCTTGATTATTTTTTAACAAGCTTTTTAGTACAGGTACTTTAGGATTTAAATGCTTCACTTTGAAAACTCAGCAGTTGAAATTAAAAACCTCACCAAAGTCTTTGGTGAACATACAGTTTTAAATAATTTAAACTTTGATATTCCAAAAGGTAAAATAACAACAATCTTAGGTTTCTCTGGTGCTGGTAAGTCAACGCTTTTAAAACATATTTTAGGTTTGCATAAGCCAACGAGTGGACAGATTAATGTTCTTGATAGAGACCTTTCTAAGATGAGCGAAGTTGATTTAAGAGAGTTTAGACAAAAATTTGGAATGCTTTTTCAATACGCAGCTCTTTTTGATTCAATGACAGCTAAGCAAAATGTTGAGTTTCCATTAAAAGAGTTTACTTCAATGACCCCAGAGGAAGTAAATAATAGGGCCGAAACTCTTTTAGAGTCTGTAGGACTAGAAGAGTTTTCACATAATAAGCTTCCAAGTGAATTATCTGGTGGTATGAGAAAGAGAGTTGGTCTTGCAAGAGCACTAGCTCTAAGTCCAGATATCATGCTCTATGATGAACCGACTACGGGACTAGATCCAATTACGACAAAAATGGTCAATGATTTAATTGTTGAAACCGGAGAAATACATAAAGAACAGCAGATGTCTTCCATCATTATTTCACACGACGTTCAGGCCACGCTTAAAATTTCCGACTATGTGGCTTTTCTTAATCGTGGTAATATTGTTGAATACTTACCTGCTAGTGAGTTTGCAAAATCTGAACATCCGCTTGTTCAGGAATTTATAAACCTCTAAGGAGAGAGGATAATGAACGAATTTAAAGTCGGCTTAATGGCATTGGCTTCAATGATTGCAGTCGTCGTCATGTCACTTGTTGTAACTTCAAATCAATCAGGGTTTGGAGAGTACGTGCCATATAAAACCATTGTAAAAAATGCATCAGGAATTTTCCCAAAAACTCCTATCAAAGTTGCTGGGATCAATGCCGGAAGGATTAAGAGTATAGAGCTTCAAGGTAATCAAGCTTTGATATCATTTGAAGTTTTAGAAAGAGTAAAAATCACTGAAAATTCGGTACTTAAAATAAAGTCTGTAGGTTTCTTAGGGGATAAGTACTTAGAGATCTTTGTTGGAACTTCTGAAAATCGTTTATCAAGTGGAGCAACGATTCGTTCTGAAGAAGGTGGCGGAATGGAAGCACTTGTTAAAGATGCAAGTGATGTTATGAAGGATGTAAAAGATATCGTAAGTAGCCTTAAAGGGAGTTTAGCTCCTGAAGGTCAAAAAGCTCCGATAACGGTAATCTTAGATGATGTTAAAGACTTAGTTAAAAATACAAAAGAAATGACGTCATCTTTAAAGAGAATCATTAATGGAAATGAGCAAAAATTAAATGATATGATTGCAAATTTAGAGACCTTTTCTGAGGATCTTGCTTTTCACATGAATCAAGATGAGCCAGAAAGTGTTGTGGCCGATGTTCAACAGATTCTTAGTAAGACTGATAATATGATGAAAGACCTAAGTGCTATTGTTTCAAATATGAGAGATGGAAAAGGTACTGTTGGAAAACTATTAGTTGAAGAAGAAATCGCAGATGATGTAAGACAGACGTTAGCAGGTGTAAAAAGAATATTTAATCGAGTTGATAATATTCGTACCGAGCTGACTTTCTTCACTGGGGCAAACACAACCTCTGGTAATAGTGTAACAGACTTCGCTCTAAGAATTATGCCTGCTCCTGAAAGATTTTATCACCTAGGAATTAGAACTACTGAATTTGGTCCAATAAGTGAAGAGATAAGAACTGTTAGTATAAATGGTGGCTCAGATACTGTTACAAATGAAAAGATCAGGCAAAAAGATGATATTGTTGTAAACCTTCAGTTGGGTAGAAACATTCAAGACTGGACATTTAGAGGAGGACTAATTGAGTCCACTGGTGGTTTTGGTGTAGACTACTTTATGAGAGAAATTGGAACGAAGTTTTCAATAGAAGGCTTTGACTATAGAGATGATCTTGGAGTTAATTGGAGATTTACTACTGATGTTAGAATTTGGAGTGCCGTTTATGGTCAGGTTCAAATTGAAGACTTTATGAATACTCCAAACTATATTTTTAATGCAGGTTTAAGATTTAACGATGAAGATTTACAAGCTTTAATTGCTTTCTTCTTAAGATAAAATTTAAAGATGAAAAGAAACTGGTTAATTAGAACAAAGAACAACAAAATATTAGGACCTCTTCCAAAGGAAAAGGTTGTAGAGTTGTACAATGCCGGTGACTTAAAAGAGTTAGATGAAGTTTGTTCTGGAAATGGTTACTGGTTTTGGATAAAAGAAAAAGAACTCGTTGAGAAGTATCTCGTAGGTGAAGCTGAGCAATCGTTTAATCCAGTATCAGAAGCACAGACTGTTCTTTGTCACTCTAAAGGGGGCTCCGTTCTGGGCGTCTCAAAAGAAAGTAACACTGAGAATACCCAAGTTCTACAGGTTCCAATAGATCTTAAAAAAAAAAGTGAAAAATTAGAGACAGATGATGATGAAGAAGTGGTCGTACCTTTGACCAATGATCTTGACTATCCTGATGACGAATTTATTGAAAATGTTAAAGATGAAGTTGAAAAAGAGTTGAGAGACTTTAAAGTATCTAATGACTCTCAAGAGGGCCAAGACTTTGTTGAGAAAAGAAGTGAAAAGCATTCAAAAAAGCTAGAAGTGATTAAAGATGGAGATAGTATCATCGATGAGACGGATGTTTTGTTACCGGAAGTCGATGATTTAGATTATCCGGATACTGAGTCTTTTGAGAGCGTTAAAGATGAGTTAAATGAGTCTCGACAAAGCGCAGAGGGGAGTAGTGAATCAGATAGTGTTGAGCCCCTGAAGAATCAAGAGACAGATAGTACTAGCACTGATAAAAAAGATGTAGTGAACTCAGTGAGGAAAGTAAGAAAGAAAAAGCGAAGAAATCCTTCTGAAGCGCAAAATGAAGTTAAGCGTAATGACTTCTTAATGATGCTTGCAATAGTCCTAATGGCTTTTGCTATCATATTTATCTTTTATACTCAGTATGAAAAACTAATCTCTCAAACAGTTAAAAAATCTCAAACTATCTATTTCTCAAGTGCCTATGGTTTTGACAAAACCCTAAAAAAAAAACTAGTTTAGGTACAATAAGTGTTGAATATAACCTTGATGGTATCAAAGTAAACCTAGAAGATGCTGCATCCGAAATTACAGGGTGTGCAGATATAAACTCACCACTAGATAAACTCTATATCTTATTAGTAAAGAAAAAAAATCTTAAGAATAACTTTAAGGCTCCATCTGTATGTGAGAATTCGGCAATGAATTCAGACTTTACTCCTTATGAATTCACATCAAAAGAAAGTGCAAAAATAAAGATTAAGAAAGTACGTGAAGACTTTTTGTCCAATGTCATAAACTCAAATTTTGAAAAGAAGTCTAAAGGTATACATTCATACTTTGCTAACTTGAAGTTGTTAGATAATTTTATTGGGAAAAATAAAAAATTCGATGCACTTACTGTCTTGAAAAAATTGATTAGTATGCCCTCTGTTCTCTTATCAACAGAAATGATGTTAATACAGAATAAAGAGCTTAAAATAAAAGTTAAGAAAGACATTCTAAATTTGATTAATAACATTGTTAAAAGTGAGCTCTTGCCAATTAAGTTACGCTATATGTTCTTGCTTAGATTAAATCGTTTAGAAGATCGTGATATAACAAGAATAATGATCGATTTTAAGTCTCGTCATGATGATAGTGAATATCTTTTTAAAAAAAGAAGTTATCAGTACTTTACATCATATCTTTCTACATGGCTTGATGGGGATGAATTTGAATTTAACAGGATTGAAGAAGCTAGGCGTTTTATATTGTCACCTGCAATAAAAAAGATGACGAACTCAAATCTCTCAATATTTAAATACTTTTATAAAGGTAATTCCCTAAAGAAAAAACAAATTTCTGAACTAATTCCAAGTGACTTTCAAAATCTCTCTTATTTAGAGTTGAAGAATATTTTTTCATCATTAGAGAATTTGAAATTTAAGCAGGAGGTTTCTCAAGAGATAAAGGAAGTAAAGAAACCTCTTTATCTTTTAAAGAAGAACACCTTTGAGAGTCGACTTTATGATGATTATTATGGATTTTTAATGACTTTTGATTTATTAGATATTGGTGCATATGAATTAGATAATTTATGGTGGTTTTATGAAATCTGATATTTACATTTATCCAACAGATACTGTGTGGGGTATAGGCGGTGATGCCTATGAATTTGAGAGTTATGAGGTCATTGCTAGAACTAAAAAAACATCAATCGATAAACCCTTGTCTATATTATTTTCTACCATTGACGAAATTGAAGATTACATTGTTCTAAATGAAAAGCTAACTGAAGTTATACGGCAAACTCATAAATTAGGAATGTCCTTCGGTATAAAAAAAGAGTTTCTAAAGAACTCGTTACCTGAAAAACCATTTTCTAATACTCATTATGTTTGTTTTAGAGTTCTTGCGAGTGAATTTATGAGAGGACTTGAAGAGTTTATGTCATTTCCAATTATAACAACAAGCCTAAACCTAACAGGTAATTCTCCAATAACTGAACTTAGTGAGGCAAAAGAATTTTGGCAAAAGCACTTACCTGAGGCAAAGTTTGTTGAGGTTAATGGGCATGAAAGTCTCTCCGGACAATCATCTACTATAATATTATTCTCTGAAGATAAGTATAAAGTAGTTAGAGAAGGTGAAAATATTAAGAGTATTTGCTCAATAATTGAAGAGAATGGATATCAACGAACTTGATTATAAGCAGCCAAGCTTTTATAAATTTAATGAAGACTCAACTACATTAGTCTCTTATGTCTTAAAAGAATTCTCTGAAGTGAATGACGTTAAAAATTGTCTTGATTACTGCTGTGGTTGTGGGATTATCGGTCTCGAACTTAGTCAAAAATTAAGTATTAATGACCTTTGTCTCTTTGATATTCAAAAAGAATATTCAAATTATCTAAATAGTAATGTCGAAAAATTCTCAAGAGCACAAGTGACTAATATTTACTTTGATTTAGATGAATTAAATCACACTAAAAGAAAGTTTGATCTTATTGTGATAAATCCACCTTATTTTAAAGAGGGAGCTGGAAGACTTCCTAGTAATAAAAATAGAAAACGAGCTCGGTTTTATAAGCACCTAGAGCTTAAAAGTATTATTGAAAATGCATTAAGTCTTTGTGAAGTCGGAGGAAGAGTGATTTTTTGTCTTAAAGAAAATGAAAATAATATCGTTGAAATTGATTTCTTGCTCAATTCGAATGATCTCTTAATAAAAAAATACATCAGTAATAAATTATCAATCTTTGATATTACTTTAATTGAAGATAGAGTGACTTCAGGGACTCTTTGATTTCTTTGTCTCCGATATCTTTTAAAAGCTCATCAGCTTCTCTTGCTGCCTTTTTATATTCTGGAGACTGAGGGTGCCACTTTTTTTCTGCTTGTACCTTAACCTTCTCTTTTTTTACTTTATTTTCAATTGCTTTTTTAAAGTGATTATTATCTGCCTTGAAATATATTCTTTTTATCTCACCTTGAATGTTTGGAAACTGAGCTTCAATTTTCTTAATGAGTTGCATTTCCATAAAAGAAAGCTGTTGTGAATAAACAGGATGGTCAGTAAGTACGACAAGAGATTTATTTGTTAATTTTAGTGGGATTGTGTGCTTTATCAGTCTTTCACCGACAACATCAATCCAGTTATTAATAAGTTCAAAGAAATCGAAGATGTCACTTTTTTTCTTTGAGTTCTTATACCCAGAAGAAAATGACTTCTTTGAATATTTAATATTTTGATTATCTAGTAAGTCTTTTAGTGATTTCAAAGCCTTAGTCTCAGTTTAGTAAGTTCAGCCCCACTATAGCATGGACGGACGGCCTTTAATAGGGCATATTAATAACATCAGTATATATTAATATGTGATTGGAAAGACGTGTTACGAATTATTTTAATATTGAACTTTTTGCTATTTTCTTGTGCCGGTTATGAGCTTAGAGATAGAGAAAATCCTTTTGAAGTTAAGGGTATAAAATCTATCTCAGTACCAATGTTTGTTAACAAGACAAATCTAAATTCTGTCTCAAATAATTTTTCAAAAGAAGTAATTTCCATGCTTGAAAACTTTAAGGGTTTAAAAGTTTATAGTGGAAATGATGGAAAGTCAGATGCTGTTCTACTTGGTGTTGTCTACACTGCAGATGGATATGATCCAATCAGGAATAAAGATATTGCTTTTTTAAATACTGAAGATATTGAAAAGTTAAAAAATCGATCAGCTTTTACTTTGCAAACGATTAAGTCTTTAGACGTTCAAGTTAGAGTAGTCATTTTAAAAAGACCAAAGAAAGAAGAAGTTGATTTTTTCATAAATTATTTTGACTTTAATAAGAACATGTTCCCACAAAATGTATTCCAGTCTAATTTTACATTATCCAGAAACTTATTCATTGATAATAGTTTTGGAGATTCTTCTGGAGCCTCTAATCCTGTTCGAGGTGTAAGAAATAAAGGTATTGAAATCTCTAATGTTAATCAACAGGCTACACAATTAGCATCAATGTTGAGGAGTGTTATTATCAATGCCCTCTAAGCCGAAGAGTTATAAGTATAACCAACTAGACTTCCTTATTAATGAAGCTTCTAAAAAAGATAAGTTCATTGTCGTTTTCCCGGACACTTATATAGAAAAAATTTTCACAGACTTATATATCGAAAATTTGTCGAAGAATAATTCAAAATGTATCAAAAAAAGCTGTACCGAAATTAGTATCGATTGGGCCGAAAATAATTTGTTAAGTTATGATATGTTCTCTTCTGATGAGCAATACCTTTTTTTTGAATTAGATAAACTCAAGAAAAAACAAATTGATCAACTAGACTCTCTAGAACTTTCAAGGTCGGATAAGAATTTTATTTTTGTAGCAAATACACCTATTGGAAAGACTTTGAAAAGTTCGAAACTTTTTAAAGAGTCTGATATTTATGAAGTGATGGCCCCTAAGTTTTGGGAGCAGGATCTATACATTGAAGCTTATTGCCATTATTTAGATTTAAAATTAACTAGAGACTCTATTCAATATATTAATCAGTCGATCGAAAACAGTAGTGAAAAGTACTTTGAAACTCTTTCACTTCTTAAGTCTTTTTCTATGGATGGCAACCCTGATATTAATAAAGTAAAAGAAGTACTTAAGCCATCACACTTAGATAATTTTGCACTAGCAGATCTATTTAATCAAAAGAACATGAAGCGTCTTTATCGCAATCTTCTAGTCGTAGAAAATGATTTTGATATTTTTAGATCTTTTTTCAGTTTCATCCAAGGACATATAATAAAAGTCATCGACCCAAGTTATTTGAATCAGAAACCAAAACTTTCAAAATATGATCAAGGAATTAAGGCCGCTCATAGAAAATGGGATAGAGATGAATTAGTTAGAGAACTTGATTTGTTTAATGAATATGAAATTCTCGCAAAATCTAAGAATATTTATCTTAGGGATAAATTACGTCTAAAGTATCTTGAAAATTAGAAAGAGTATTTGTGAATAAGTTGTGAATACAATCTTAAAATAAAAAAAAGCGAGAGAAATACAAAATTTCTCTCGCTTATATCAGCAACGTCTTATTAAAATAAAAACTATAGTTTATTTACTTGGCTAGCTAATCTAGATGTTCTTCTAGCTGCAGTATTTGGCTTGATAATTCCTTTCTTAGAAAGTCTATCAAGAAGCTTTTGAGTTGTTAAAAGTAATTTAGAAGCAACTTCTTTATTACCTTCAGCAATAGCTGTTCTTGTATTTTTTACCGCAGTTTTAACAGCTGATCTTTGAGCTGTATTTCTAGCGTTTCTTACTTCAGTTTGTCTTGATCTTTTCTTTGCAGATTTGTGGTTTGCCACAATCGACTCCTACGTTTCACATAAATTAACAAATTCGAAGCCTATTTATATTGATTTCTGCTCATTATGGCAACCTTTTTTTTGATGGGGGGTAAGTTTTGCATAGAGTAAGGACCAGGGGCTGGGGATAAGGCTATGTTAAAGGAAGTAATGAGATTATCCACGTTCAGTTATACAAACACCAGCAATTGCTATTACTTACAGTGTCAAACTGGACGAAGCCCATCGGACACTATATTATCAGGCAATTTCAAAATCACTAATAATGGAGAATTTATGGCAATTCAAACAATCGGTGTTGTTGGGGCCGGACAAATGGGGCGAGGAATCGCACAAGTTGCGGCAATGAGTGAATTTAAAGTTCACCTATTTGATATTAATGAAGAAGGTTTAAATTTTGGTTATGACTTTATAAAGAAGCAACTTGATAAAGGTGTGGCAAAAGGAAAGTGGGATGAGAGCTTTGTAGAAAAAGCGATGTCTAATTTAGTTAAGACGACAAATATGAATGATCTTAAAGACGCTGACCTGATTGTTGAGGCAGCAACTGAAAATAAGACCATCAAATTTGATATTTTTAAAAAGTTAGATGAAATAGCTAAAGAAGGAGCAATTCTAGCTTCAAATACTTCTTCTATATCTATTACGGAAATTGCAGCAGCTACAAAGAGACCTGGATCAGTTGCAGGAATGCACTTTATGAACCCTGTGCCCGTGATGAAATTAGTTGAAACAATTACTGGTCTTGAGACAAGTGAAGAGACAATTAAAGCGGTTGAAGAAGCCGCACAAAAGATGGGTAAAACAGTTGTAAGAGCAGATGATGTGGCCGGATTTGCAGTAAATAGAATCCTGATGCCAATGATTAATGAAGCTTTTTATACATTATATGAAGGAGTTGCCACAGCTAAGGGTATCGATGATGCCATGAAGCTTGGTACTAACCAGCCAATGGGTCCACTAGAGCTTGCCGACTTTATCGGTCTTGATACGTGTCTTGCAATCATGGAAGTTCTTCATGATGGCTTAGGGGATACAAAATATCGTCCATGTCCACTTCTAAAGAAGTATGTGACGGCGGGAAGATTTGGAAGAAAAGTAGGAAAAGGTGTTTATGAATACTAATTACGAAACGTTAAATGTTGAAAAATCAGGTGACTTTATTACTCTTACAGTTAATAGAGAAAAGAGTTTAAATGCATTAAATTCTCAAGTTTTATTAGACCTTAAAGACCTACTGACATCACTAAATGAGAGTGTAGAGACTTTAAAGGGAATGGTTATTACTGGTGCTGGAGAGAAGGCCTTTATAGCTGGTGCAGATATTGTTGAAATGAGTGATATGAGTGTTGATGAAGCTCATGACTTTGCTACTTTAGGACAGGAAGTAACATTTCTTTTTGAAGAACTCCCTTTTCCAGTAATTGCTTGTGTTAATGGATTTGCTCTTGGTGGTGGATGTGAAATGGCCATGAGTGCTGATTTTATCTATGCCACTGATAATGCCGTTTTTGGACAGCCGGAAGTTAAGCTTGGACTGATTCCTGGTTTTGGTGGAACACAAAGGCTTGCAAAGTTAATAGGTAGAAATAGAGCAAAAGAAATCATCTACACAGGTAGAAACGTTAAAATAGATGAAGCTAAAGAACTAGGGCTTGTTGTTAAGTCTTTTTCATCAAAAGAAGAGATGATCAACGAAGCTTTCAAAACACTTGAAAAAGTTTCAAAGAATTCACCTCTTGCAGTTTCAATTTCAAAAGCGGCCATGAACGCAGGAAATGATCTGACAAATGAAGAAGGTTTAGGAATTGAAGCTAAGCACTTTGCTGATCTCTTCGACTCCTATGACATGAAAGAAGGGACAAAAGCATTTGTTGAAAAAAGAGCACCAGAATTTAAAGGAAATTAAGGAGTATATATGTTGTTAAATGATTATAAAGAATTAAGAGACCTTGTTGCCAAGTTTGCTGATAGTGAAGTGGCACCTCTTGCTATGGATATAGATAAAAATGAAAAGATTCCATCTGAGCTTATTGCAAAACTTGGTGAAAATGGATTTTTAGGAAGTTATATTCCAGAAGAGTACGGCGGAGCGGGAATGGATTATAATTCGTACTCGATTATCGTTGAAGAAATTTCAAGAGCTTGTGCTTCAACAGGTGTTCTTATCTCTGCACATACTTCTTTATGTGTTTGGCCAATTCTTAATTTTGGAACAGAAGAACAAAAGAAAAAATATCTTCCAAAGCTTGCTTCTGGTGAGCATATTGGAGCATTTCTACTAAGTGAGCCGGGTGCAGGTTCTGATGCAGGTTCTTTAACGACATTTGCAGAAGATAAGGGTGATCATTATGAGATCACGGGAATGAAGAATTGGATTACAAATGGTCGAGAAGCAAATATCGCTATTTGTTTTGCTAAGACTGAAAAGACAGATAATTATAAGGGGATATCGGCATTTATTGTTGAAACAGATTCCCCAGGTTATGAAGTTGTAAAGATTGAAGAAAAGCTTGGGATTAAAGGATCATCAACAGCTCAAATTGCACTTGATAAAGTAAAGGTTCCAAAAGAAAACCTTCTTTTTGAAGAGAAAAAAGGTTTTAGAATTGCCATGGCAACTCTTGATGGAGGAAGAATTGGTATTGCCTCTCAGGCCCTTGGGATCGCTGAAGCAGCATTTAGATATG
Organism: Halobacteriovorax sp.; assembly: GCA_002686115.1. Classification (GTDB taxonomy): domain Bacteria; phylum Bdellovibrionota; class Bacteriovoracia; order Bacteriovoracales; family Bacteriovoracaceae; genus Halobacteriovorax_A. Next base: position 14,675 of record NZAF01000160.1, read on the forward strand.
CAAGACAGTATTCAAGTGAAAGAATTCAGTTTGGTAAGCCCCTTTCAAGTCTTCAGGCAATTCAGTTCATGCTCGCTGATATGAGTACTAAAATTGCTGCTTCGCGACTACTTATTTGGGAAGCTTCAAGACTTAAAGATCTTGGTGAACCATATTCTCTAGAGTCTGCTCAGGCTAAGCTCTTTGCTGCAGAGGCTGCTATGTGGATCACAACTAAAGCGATTCAAGTTTGTGGTGGTAACGGTTATACTAAAGAATATCCACTAGAGAGATACTTTAGAGATGCAAAAATAACTGAGATTTATGAAGGAACGTCTGAGATTCAGCGCGTCGTTATTGCGGCCAATGAACTTAAGAAAGTTAAGTAGTTCTTGCCCACATAAGTCAAGATTGATATAAGTACTAACTCACTAATATTTTTTAGGAGGACTTTGGTCCTCCTTGTTTAATTTGAGGTTATCACCTTGTTAAAAAAACTCTTGGAGAAAGTAGGTATGGCGAAGAAAAAAGTGGCCAAGAAAGCTGCGAAAAAAACTACTAAAAAGACGGCAAAGAAAACCGCCAAAAAAGCAGCGAAGAAAGTTACTAAAAAAACAGCAAAGAAAACTGCCAAGAAAGCTGCGAAAAAAACTGCTAAGAAAGTAACTAAGAAAGCAGCGAAAAAAGTTACTAAAAAGGCTGCCAAGAAAACAGCGAAGAAAACTGCAAAGAAGACTGCTAAGAAAGCAGCAAAAAAAGTAGCTAAAAAGGTAGCAAAGAAAACAGCTAAGAAAGTTGCAAAGAAGGCGGCAAAAAAAGTGGCGAAGAAAACAGCTAAAAAAGTCGCAAAGAAGGTCGCTAAGAAAACAGCATCTAAAACGACAAAGAAAACAACTAAAACCACTACAAAAAAAGTGGAAAAGAAAGCGCCTGCTAAAGCAGAGGTGAAATCTAATAAGGCAAGCGAAGAGAAAGCGCCTAAGAAAAAAGCTTCTAAAAAAGAAGAGGTGAAAGCTTCTGAAGAGGCAAAGAAAGATCAAGGAGAACTTGATTTTTCTAAAAAAGAGCAAACAAAAGTTTTAAAAGAAGTTAAATCTGCAGTAGCAGAAGAAGTGGAACTTCTTTCAGAAGATTATTCTTTAAAAGATATCTTTGAAGCTATTCAGTCGATAGACTTTTTTGTTTCTGACACAGATGATTGTATTGTAAAGGGATGTGAAAACCCTGCAACAACTCTAGGTTACTGTCGTTATCACTATATTGAAAACTGGAAGAATATTAAAAGAAAGCAATCAATCCTTGAAGAAGGAAAGCTTCAACAGTTTGTTGAGGAATTAGTTGCTAAGTATCCTTCATCATTTGTAGAAAATATTTTAAGTGATCTTGAGGATGAAAAGTCATTCGTTCAAGTTCTAAATGAACTTAATATTGAAGCAGATGAGAGTTTTGATGATGTTGATGACCTTGATGCTGAAGATGATCAAGATATGGCATTTGAAACAAAAGGAACTGTTCGTACAATTACGGATGATGATTAGAATATCGTAAAATATTTTTTTATATTAAGGCAGCCTGTTGGCTGCCTTTTTTATTTTATTAATCTCTCTGATATTTCTTGAATTATTTCAACAGCACGTTCATCATTTCCTAATTCAGCGATTAGAATATTTTCGAAAAGTTTTAAAGCATGCCTTTTTCCAGTATATCGTCCACTTACTGGGCGTAAGTCCTTGTAAGTATATAGGATATAGTCGTAAAGATAGTATTTAGAAGTATTAGCTACATTGTTGCTTTCAAGAAAATATAATGATTCAGAATCAACTTTCATCTTATCGGTGCAGAAGATGTACTTTGAATTGAGTGTATCAAGTCTAGAAATTGTTATTGAATAATCTTTATGAAGAATATTTCTGACTTCAACGAAGTCTCTTCCAAAATAAGACTCTTTTATATAAGTTGTAAAATATATTGGAGTTTCATTATTCTCACAAGGGCTATCTTTATCCTCGGAATAATCATAAGTTGAAATGTCGTTATATGACTCAGGAGTTTCCTCATTATAAAGACTTTCAAATCTTTCGATGTTATCAGCATAACAGTTTGATATGCATATTGTTAAAGTTAGAATAATGAGTTTGATTAATTTCATATAAATATATTTTGCATGATATATGCCAATAGTTTGGCATAAGGAAATCTTTTTCTGTACGTGTTTACAGGTGTTTATGTGGCTCGTTATCGAAGAACTGTTATTTTATTATACATATGAAAAAATATTTTTCTTGATAAACCATTGATCTATGAACAAATGGAAGATTAATTTTCAAGCAATAACTCTAGTAATTGATCAATTTGAGAAAAAGAATTTTCGAGTGTTTGAGAATTATCGACGATAAAGTCAGACTTTTCTTTTTTTTCGTCTATTGAGATTTGCTTAGAAATAATATTCAAGGCAAGCTCTTTAGAGATACCATCTCTATTCATGAGTCGTTTAACTTGAATTTCTGGGGAGGCATAAACAAGGATTGAGAGGTCGACTTTTTGATCAAGTCCTTTCTCAAATAAGAGAGGAACATCATAAATTAAAATTCCAGGATCATGAAATTTAGAAACCGCATCAAGGTAGGCGTTCGGCATTTTTGCATAGATATAATGTTCTATCTTTTTTTGAATTTCTTTATCCGAAAAGAATATCTCTCGTAGTTTTTTAAAGTCGATTTCGTTATTTTTTATAGCACTAGGGTAGTCTTGATTTATAAATTCAATAGTGGCAGGTTGTGCATAGATACTTTTCACTAATTTGTCCGCACAAATAACCGCCAGTCCTTTTTCTTCTAGGTATTTAGAAACGGAAGTCTTTCCTGTGGCAATCCCTCCCGTAAGACCGATGGTCGGTATGTCTTGCTCATAAAGTCTCTGCTCTTTAGTTTTTGAAATATATTTGTTTTTTAAAGTTCTCAAAGAGAGTTCTCCCTTTCAATGGACTTTACTTCTTTCCAAAGGGATTCGAGTTTGTCCTTTGAGGTATCTTTGATAATCATATTTCTTTCTTTGGCAATATCTTCTACTTGATTAAATCTTCTTTTAAATTTTAAGTTAGCATCTCTTAGGCAGACTTCAGGGTCAATACCAAGGTGTCTTGCGAGTTGTGCCATCGAAAAAAGTGTATCACCAAGCTCTTCGTACACTCTCTCTTTATTCATTTTTTCTGCAAAAGCTAATTCCTCTTTTAACTCGGCCCACTCTTCTTCAACTTTATCGACTACTTGCTTGTAATTATCCCAATCAAAATTTATCTTGCTTGTTTTTTTACCAATCTTGCTTGAACTTGTGAGTGCTGGAAATGAGAATAGGTCTTTATCGATTTCATAATGACTTATTTCTTTTTGTGCTTTTTCTTCGGCCTTAATTTTTTCCCAGTTCTTTTTGATTCCTTCAATAGACTTATCATTTTCATCTGAAAAAACATGCGGGTGTCGTCTGATCATTTTCTCAGTAATTACCTTAATCACATCGTTTAAGTGAAACTTCTTTTTCTCCTCAGCAAGTCTTGCATGAAGGACAACTTGCAAAAGAACATCTCCAAGCTCGTCACACATCTCTGTAAAATTCTCTTCTTCCACACTGTGTGAAAACTCATAAGACTCTTCAATGAGATATTTTAGAAGACTTTTATGGGTTTGCTCTAAGTCCCAAGGACAGCCTTCTGTTGGATGCCTAAGTCTAGCAACAACATCATAGAGGTTTTGAATATTTTGTGCGAGTTTTTCACGACTCATAATGACTCCTCGTGCATTAGTCTTTATAATAACGATTACAGAACAATATTCCAAAGAATTTGCGAGAATAAAAAACGTGAAAGAAAAATCAATAATTGGTAAGCATTTACAAATTTATGTCAGAGACAACGCTCGAAGTGACTCTTGGGGGCATAAGAAAGTCATTAGTATTTTAAAAAGGTCGTTAAAGCCACTTGAGAAGATGCTTTATTCAAACGAAACAATACTAAATAGAAAAATGCATGATGTTATTACGATTGATCTTCTTTTTTGCGGTGATACGAAGATGAAATCAATAAATAATGATTTTAGAAATAAGAATAAAACAACTGATGTCTTATCTTTTCCACTATATGAGTCTCTACGAAAAGGCTCCGATGAATTTGTGATGCCTGGTGAAGCTGGTCTTGGGGATATTATCATTAGTCGTGATGTTGCATCTCGCCAAGCTAAGGAATTTAAGCTTACTATTGAGCAGGAAGTCATACATTTATTTGTCCATGGCATGCTCCATCTGCTAGGATTTGATCACGAGATTTCTGAGAAAGAAGAAGAAATCATGGAAAGTTTAGAAAAGAAAATCTTATTAGATATTAGGAATTCATAATGGAACAAAGTCTAAAAATAGCTTTAGAAGAAAAAGTTAGCTCAATGAAAGGTTATAAGGAGAAGCTCGCTAATCTTAGGAGGTCACTTTGAAGTAGATGCTAAGAAGCATCGACTTGGTGAAATCTCTGAGCTTGAGGCCATGGCCGGATTTTGGGATGACAATACTAATGCCACAAAAGTACAAAAAGAAAAAAACATTCTCCTTGAAGTCGTAAATACTTATGACACCCTTGAAGAGGGATTTGATGAATTTGAAATCCTCGTAGAGTACGCAGGAGAGGGAGATGCAGAATCTGCTGAGGGTGCTATTAAAGTCGCTGAAGAGTTTGTTCAAAACTTTAATAAAGCAGAATTAAAAGTCCTTCTTTCTGATGATGTTGATCCAAATAATGCCATCATTAACATTAATGCTGGGGCAGGTGGAACGGAATCTTGTGACTGGGCGTCTATGCTTTATAGAATGCTCACGAGATGGGCCGAGCAAAAAGGCTTTAAAGTCCAAGTTCTAGATATGCAAGATGGAGATTCGGCTGGAATTAAGTCGGCTACGTTTCAAATTGATGGAAGCTATGCCTATGGGAATCTCAAATCAGAAACAGGTGTTCATAGATTAGTTCGAATCTCTCCATTTGACTCTGCAAATAGAAGACATACGTCTTTTGCTTCTGTCTATGTTTCTCCAGAGATAGATGATGATATTGAAATTGATATTCAAGATAAAGATTTAAAAATTGATGTATATCGCTCAGGTGGTGCTGGTGGACAATCTGTTAACACGACAGATTCAGCAGTTAGAATTACCCACTTACCAACTAACTTAGTCGTAACTTGTCAAAATGAAAGAAGTCAGTTGCAAAATAAAGCACAGGCCATGAAAGTTTTAAGATCAAGGCTCTACGACTTAGAACTTGAAAAAAGAAGAGAAAAAGAAAATGAAGCCGAGTCTCAGAAAAAGGACATAGGTTGGGGAGCACAGATTCGCTCTTACGTCTTACATCCTTATAAAATGGTAAAGGATCATCGTACGAATTTTGAATCTTCTCAAGCTGAAAAAGTATTAGATGGCTCCCTTGATGATTTTATGGATGCTTATCTTAGGTGGAGTGTTGGTGCCACAAGTGATAACAACTCAGAGAGTGAGAGTTAATGAGCTTCGTTCTTTTAAAAGATTTTCTATATCTATTTTACAGGGATAAACCTTCTCGTAATTTTGCGATTGCAACTATGATAGGACTCTCATTTTCAATTAGTGTTATCTTGACAACGCTTGGCCTTATGCACGGTTTTACCGTTCTTTTAAAAGATGCTCTTAATACGGGGAATGGGGAAGTCGTTCTGACAAGTAAGAGGGGATTCTTTTCAAGAAGTGATATTGATAAAGAAGAATTTCATGCATTAGGAGTTAAAGACTTCTCATATATTATTCGAACGGACTCATTCTTAGCAGCGAATGAGGATGGTGGTCGTGCAGTTTTAGTTTATGGAGTTGATGAGAGCTTTGATAAAATCAATCCAAGACTTTCTATTCCTCTACCTGGTGAACTTATCATTGGAAAAAAACTATCTGATCATTTAGGTATAAAGCTTAATGATGAAGTGAGTTTAATTTTTGCAGGTGGTAGAAGTAGTGAAAAATATCTGCCAAATATTCAGGTCTTTAAAGTTAAGCAAATTGTCGACTTTAAACTGAATCGATTCTCTGAGAGATCTGTTTATGCAAACCTTGAAGAGGTCTCAGAGGTTTTACAAGTTGGAAAACGAGTAAACTCTGTAAACTTAAAATTAAAAAAGGACTATCGCTCAATCTCAAAAATAGAAAAGGTCGTCGATGATTTAAGATCAATTTACTATGCTGACTTTAAGATTCTTCCCTTTTGGAGTGAGTTTGGAACTTTTTTAAGGGCGGTTGAATTCGAGAAATATATGATTGCAATTGTACTTTCCGTCATTGTCATCATCGCTATTTTTAATTGTTTAACTTTTATCGTTTATTCAAAAGAAAAAAAAGCACAAGAGATCTTTCTTCTCTATGCAATTGGACTTTCTCCTAAGAAATTTAAGTTTATGTGGCTTGTCCAAAATATTCTTATTTGGCTAATTTCTCTTCTTATGGCCCTTGGTCTTGTGAATTTATACAATTACCTGATCCAAAATCTTGATATTTTTGAACTTCCAGGGGAGGTTTATCAACTATCAAGACTTGAAGTGATGCTCACTCAAGCAGACTTTCTTATCGTTTCTTTAATGTCATTATTCTTTATTCTTGTTTTTACTATAATTACCATCAGCAAGGTGGGCTCGAAGTCTTTATCTCAAGGTCTTCGTGAGGAGTTTTCTTAATGTCAGTCATTAATGTAGAAAATTTAAATAAGTCATATGGAAAGCTAAAGGTTATTGATGATCTTTCGTTCTCTTTAGAGAGTGGAAAGCAGATTGTTATCATGGGAGCTTCTGGGTCGGGGAAGTCGACATTTCTTTATATGCTTGGTGGTCTTGAAAAGTGTAATTCTGGAAAGATTTTTGTCGGTGGTAAAGAGATCACGAAATTAAATGATGATGCACTTGCAAAATATCGTAACCGAGAAATCGGATTTGTATTTCAGTTTCACTTTCTATTGCCAACTCTTACATGCTTAGAGAATATTTTAATGCCTGCAAGGCTTGGTAAGCTGGATACCAAGGTTGTAAAAAAATACATTCTAAGTCTCGCTAAAAGATTAGATGTTGATGACTGCCTGAGTAAATACCCATACCAGATCTCTGGTGGCCAGCAACAGAGAATTAATTTAATCAGAGCTCTTTCTCTTAAGCCTAAATTATTATTGTGCGACGAGCCTACAGGAAACCTTGATTCTAAAAACTCGGAGATTGTCACAGATCTGCTACTTGAATTATCTCGTGAATTTGGAACAACGCTTGTCGTTGTTACTCATGATGATGATGTTGCGGAGCGCTTTAATCACCGGATGCACATGGTCGATGGGATACTTCACTAGCTCTTTTTGTTTGTAACTTCATGTGATTCTTGATACTTTTTTATACCAGAGTATTTTAATCTGCAGATGGAATTTGAGAGAAAACGGAGTTTTAATGGCGCACTCTTTAAAGAGTCTAATATATCTATTGTTGGTGATATCTGGTTTTTCCCTATCCGCATCTAATATCGGTGAACAAAGAAATCTTTTTAAAGTAGATAAGGTAATTATTAAAGGTCTTAAAAAAGTTGAGAAAGAAGCTGTTCTTGAAAAAATCTCTACTAAGGCCGGTCAAGTTGTCACAAATTATAATTTAAAAAATGATATCGAAAAGATTTATAACCTTAAGTACTTTGAGTCGGTAGAGGCTCATCAGGAAGGAAAAAATCTCGTTTATATTCTTAAAGAAAAGCCAATCGTTGCAGAGATTAAGCTGCTTGGTAATGACGAGGTTTCTTCTGATGATATCACTGGTGTTTTGAAAGTTAAGGAATATTCAATACTTGATATCAATACAGTTAAAACAGATATAAAAGCGATCTTAAAACTTTATGAAGAGAAAGGTTTCTACCTCGCTAATGCTAAATATAAAGTACAAAGTATTGATGATGAAAATGTGAGACTTAGTTTTCTGATTTCAGAATTTGATAAAGTTAAAGTTAAAAAAGTGACCTTTCTTGGAAACCAAGCTTTTTCCGATGATGAACTTAAAGGCATTATGGAAACGAGGGAAGAAAGTCTTTTCTCTTTTATGTCTGGTTCAGGAAGTTTTAAAGAATTAGGTTTTAGAACTGACGTTGAGAGAATTAAGTATTTTTATCGTACAAAAGGTTATCTACAAGTGAATTTAGGGACACCTGAAGTCACAATCTCTGAAGATAAAAAGTGGGTCTTTGTTACAGTTAAGGTGAATGAAGGTCCAAAGTTTAAGATTAGAGATATTAAATTTGGTGGAGAAGTTCTTTTTGAAGAAGAAAAACTACTTAAAGATATTCAGTTAAAGTCTGGAGATGTGTATTCAGAGGAATTATTAAGAACTGATATTCAAAAACTTACAGAATTATATCAAGATGAAGGTTATGCCTTTGCAAACGTTCTAAGAACACTTCAGGTTGTGCCTGGTGAGAACTTAGTTGATATTCAGTTTTCTTTTGAAAAAGGTAAGATTGCTAGATTTGGCACAATCTCTATTAAGGGTAACACAAAGACTCGTGATAAGGTTGTAAGAAGAGAATTGAGAATTAAAGAAGGAACGAAGTTTTCTGGTTCTAAACTTAGAGAGTCTAAAGAGAATGTAAATAGACTAGGATTTTTTGAGCCAGGTAGTGTTATTTTCAATACTGTTTCACCTCCAGGTTCTGACGATGTTATTGATGTTGAAATTACTGTTAAGGAGCAAAGTACTGGACAGATTTCTCTAGGAGCTGGATATTCAACGGCGACGGGGGGATTTTTTCAAGCCTCTATTGCTCAAAATAACTTTAGAGGACTTGGTCAGCAATTATCTTTTAGAACTAACCTTGCTGCTCAACAAACAACTTTTTCTCTCTCTTTTACCGAGCCTTATTTCTTAGATACTCTTTGGACGACAGGTGGAGAGATCTTTACTGAAGAAAACCAGCAATTTAATTCTTATGACTTCAAGAGACAAGGGTTCTCAGGCCGTCT
>NZAF01000161.1 GCA_002686115.1 Halobacteriovorax sp.
AAAATGCCCCCGAGTGAATATCGGAGGCATCTTGGATTTTAAACTTGTGGCCTTTTATTAACCTGTCCCATTTTTGGGGTACAGATCAAAAAGGAGCCTTTTTTTATTTATCTTATTTTTAGCTAGATACCATTCATAGTAAAATCTATGTAGGCTCTTCACGTTCTATAACGCGACTGCTACAAGTGTTTCATTACTTGGAGGAGTTTATGAGAGTTTTAGCATTAGTATTATTGATTTCATCTATTTCAATTCAAGCACTTGGTGCTTACGACTGTGAGAATAAAGACTTTCGTATTGAGATAAGCGACTTTGCAAGAGCTGACTTAACTCCTAATCAAGATGATATTATGTCGGCCCTATTTGATAATGATATCACTGTGACAGTAACTGAAAAATCGACTGGGACAAGCACGACATATGATAAAGTTGCAGCAATTGCAGATGGCGCAGGTCAGGACTCTTATCAAAGCTTCATTATGGATGGCCTATTAGTGCCAATGCAGATGAGAACCAATTTCTATTTTGAACATGAAGGTGGGTGTCTTGAAGGTTCTGTTTACTCAGAGACTAGTAAAGCATGGTATGAAATTGATAGCTGCTGGGGAGATTCTGAAAATAGAATGATGTGCGAATTAGATTGGTAATCGCCTTTTCAGTGAATTTCTATTAAAATAGAAGAAAATTTCACTGAGGTAAATTGAATACAATAAGTTTAAGATATATTCTTGGCGCAAGTTTGGTTTTTACCCTTATTTGCGCTTTTTTTTCACTTGGTTTTCATCATCCTGATGAGCAATACTACGCCATTGATTTTGCCCTTTATAAGTTAGGAGTTCTTGGGGAACTTGATTCTTGGGAATATGATACAGAGCTTAGGCCATGGAGTTTACCGCTTCTTTTTATGCCTTTTTTAAAGCTTGGATCGATTTTTGACTTCTCTCCATTTACAAATGCAACAATTTTACGATTCTTATCGGGAATTTGGTCATGGTCTGTTTTTAGCTACTTTTGTATAAGAATAAAAGATCGCTTTAAAAGTGAGTCTATCTTTTTATGGTTTGCATTCTTTTTGCACCTATCCTTTTTTTCTAAATTTATGCAAGTGAGAACGACCTCAGAGAACTGGGCAACAGGGCTAATTCTATTATTCTATCTAGGAGTTATTAAAGAGAATAAAAGTGTAAGGGATCTCGTTTCAATTGGTGTATTAGGAGCACTTTCCTTTATTCTAAGGCACCAAATGGGTTTTATGGTCTTTGGTGGGGGAATGTGGCTTTTAATGACGAAAAAGGTTCATATCAAAAAATGGATTGTCTTTTTTGTCTTTCCAATGACTGCTATCATTGGTCTTTCATTCTTAATTGACTCTTGGGGCTATGAACATATGTCTTTTTCTCCATGGAATTACTTTTATCAAAATATATACCTTGGTAAAGTGAATGACTTCAGTCGAGATCCTGTCTATGCATACCTGAAGTGGGCAATTGTAAAGCTAGGACTTCTAGGACTTTTTTCAATTATTGGACTCATTTATCACTTAAAAAATAAAAGAATGTCACCTGAGTTATGGATGGTTCTGCCATTTCTCATCATTCATCATATGATCTCTCATAAAGAACTCCGATTTCTTTATCCTTTATTTCCTCTTACTTTCTTTATGGCGTTTAGTGCTTTAGATGACATACAGACAAAGATAATATGGCCCTCTATTAAAAAAGTTCTCATCGTATTTTCATCATTAAATCTGGTAGCCCTGATCTTTATCTGTTTTAAGCCTGCCTATACACCAGTCCTTTTTTACAAATCATTATATGATTTAAATACTAAAGAAGTTTCATATTTTAGTTTTACTAATAAAAAACCGCCAAATCTTGAACTTAGGTACTATTTAAAAGAAGGAACATCAGTGAAAATGGCAGGGAAAGATCCTTCTATTTTAAAAGGAACTATCTTTACAAATAAGTATAAAGAACTCGAATACCTATTATCAAAAGAAGACTGTGAGTTAATTTTCTCAACATATCCAGAGTGGACTTTTAAGTTTAATATTGGAAACTGGCTCTCGCGCTCAAATATATGGGCCCTAAGTCAGTGTCAGTAGAACTTAATAAGCTTCGTTTTCAAATGCATTAACACATTCAAAAACGATTAAATCATAAATCAGCTCTTGCTTCTCATAGAGAGTCATACTCTTAGTTGGAAGATTTGGCATCAGACATGTAAAACTCGCATTTTGAAACTTTCCTCTCTCCTCATCAGAGTCTGTATCGATACCTTTATATTTGATCACAGTTTGATTAAGGGTCACTGAGCTGTTGCTTAATTCAGACAACTTATCTGAAAATGTTACACCTTCTTCAATATAGGCATGTGCGCTCATTTCAATTTCACAAGTATTCTCATGACACTTCATAACGTCATTAAAATAAAGAAAGTCTCCACCACAATAAGTATCCATACAGATATCATACATATAATCAGATACACTTTTTGCTTCACTAGGAGATAAGAAGTCGCTATTAGCAGATACTGATAGTGTAAGAAATAATGTGAGAACTAATTTCATATGAAGCTCCTGTGGTTGATTTTCAATTTGAGACAACATAGTTGATGGTATTAAAGATGACAATACTATCTCATAAATATTACAAGGTATAATACCTATCCAGAAATTAGATAAAAAAAGGGAGCTTAAAAAAGCTCCCTAATTTATTTAAATTAAATATAGAAAGAATTAATTATCTAATTCAATGACATAAGCAAGTGCGAGTTTGGCAAACTTAAGAGCATGCTCTGCTGTACCACCACTTTGTTCAATAGTATCGTTTGCTGTATGAATTCTTCTGTTCATATCATTTTTTTGAGCTTCAAATGGGATCGATGCTGGAAATCCTTGTGATGTCCATGATGCATGGTCTGAACAAGCATAACCACATCTACTTGTCGCCCATGTAAGGTCTGTAAGATATGTATCGATAAGTGTCTTTAAGAATGTGTTTTGAGCATCATTTGTGTAGTCTGAAACAATAGAGATGTCATTTGAAGAACCATTAAAGTTTGTCATATCTAGTTGAAGAACACCAATAACATTCTTATTTTGCGCCTTGTAACTTCTCGCGATCTCTTTAGAACCTAAAAGACCAACTTCTTCAGCTGCATAGGCCATAAATTGAATTGTCTTCTTTGGTTGATATCCACTTTCCGCTAATACTCTTAGAACTTCTGTAAAAGTTGCAGTTCCTGAAGCGTTATCATCTGCTCCTGGAGCTTTCTTTCCAGCTTGTCCCCACCAACCGGCTATACTGTCTGCGTGACCGCCAACAATAATAACTTCATCTCCACCTTCAGTTCCTTGAATAGTAGCAACTACAGATTTTTGTGGCCATGAAGCATGCTCAAAGTAGTCAACTGTAATATCATTTCTGTGAGCAGTTAAAGACTCCCAATGAGACTTAAGCCAAGCTTGTGAATCTTGTCCAGTTTGACTCTTATAATATCTATTATGGTAGCTTGATAGCTTTAAGATAGTGTTTCTAATTGATAACTCGTCAGCAAGAGAAATTTTACTTTCAACAAGCTCTCTTTGATCTAGATTGTAGTCAGCAAAGATTGCTTTTTGCGTTGACTCGGCATTTACTTTAGAGTCCTTCACAAAGTTCTGTGCTTTTTCTAATGTTTCAAATGCAAAGTAGCCACCACATCTTTTGTGATCTTCGTGAGCAATGTGAGAGAGTTGTCCTTTTTCTTCTGAACCAACAATTGCGATTTTTGAATCACCATGATTCTCAATGACAGTAAATGATGACAAAGACTTACTTGAGTCTGCCATATCAGATCCAATAACGATGAATGGATGAGAGTCATTAATTTCTTGAGTGATTGAGTGATTGTGAACATGTGCAAGAGTAGTTAAAGCTACACCTGACACAGCTAACGTTTTTAATAAATCCGTTTTAAACATTTTTTACCTTCCTGGTCTAAACAATGTATAAATTCTAATGGAACTTTAAGAAATTAGAGACTCTTTTTTTCTTACTTTTAAAACTCTTTTTAATGCAGACGTCAAAGCTCGGATAAATATTGTTTTGAAATATAAGGTATAAAATATCTCGAATACTCGTCTGGGATATTTGAATTGCTGTTAAGCTCAGTACTTTGATACTCTGATGCCATACTCTGTAGTAATTTCCAGCGGTCATATTCACCTTCAGTCATTTTATGAGAGTTTGAAATTTTCATATCATTTGCGAGATAGACACCCAAAATCTTATGATTCTTTTTAAGCATCGTAGGGGAGATACTAATAGCACTGACACCTGCACCAATAAGTATATCGGATGCCTTATTTGCATAACCCATTACAGTTCGTCCAAGTTGACCATTCTTGTAGTCTTTATAATGCTCAGAAGATTTCTTGAAGTAGTGACCATAACCAATTTGTTCGAAGTTAAAGTCTTTTAAGATAGCATCAAGCTCACAAAAATAACTCATCTTACTTTCAGTAGTCGGCTTATGAATATCCCACTCTGGATAATAATCAGAGAACCATGGAACTTCAGCAAATGGGTAAAGAGAGACTTTGTTAACAATATTTAAAGAGAAGAGTTCTTTTAGTTTTTCAAAGCTTTGACTTCCTTGCTTTGGGAGTCCATAAAGGAGATCAATTGATACCTCATCAAGAGATAACTCTTTTAATGAAGAGATATCTTTTAAAAGTTTATTAGTATCTGTTTTTCTTCCAATAATGTTTAAAACACTTTCGTTTAAGTCCTGAACACCAAAAGATAGACCAGTCATTCCAAAGCTTTTTAATAACTGAAGGTATTCTTCATTATAATCTCTTAAATCGAATTCACTCACAAAATGAAAGTCAGAGTCCTTATTTATATTAGAAATAAGAAAAGTTAAGAATTCTTTCATCAGGTCATAGTGAAGGGCGTTCGGAGTCCCGCCACCAAAGTAGAGATTTCTTATCTTAAAACGTTGGAGTTCATATGATTTAAGCTCTTTTTTTAGAACCTCTATATATGCAGATTGATCATGAAAGTCAGTACCAATTTTGATATTACAACCACAAAAATGGCAGAAACTCTTGCAAAAAGGAAAGTGTATATAAAGGTCTACAGTGTCACCCTTTGCATGATTTAGTATTTCCATCCACTCAGACTCACTCGCTTTATTATCCCATTCTGTCATTCTTGGGTAATAATTATAGCGAGGGTAGGGACCTGGATAGGTCTTTAATAAGTCGAGTAATTTTTCATTCATGAAAATTTAAACCTTTAGTACTTAAACTCTCTTTGAATAAGTTCGACACTATTTTTAACGTTCTCTTGTGGAATCCACCTTAAACAACCATGACCTAGGCCACAAATCCACTTTGAGAGGTCACAATTATTTGAGACAAGACCTTGATAGAGACTCATCCACTTCTTCTCCAAGGTTTCCCATGGAAGACCTAGATACGCAGGTTCTAAATTTCCTTGAATATAATAGTCATTTGAAAACTCATTTAATACAGATGCTAGATCCATTCTCCAGTCAACACCAAGAACATCGATATTGTCGTCTTGAATTTCTCTTAAGTAATGCATATGAGTAAATTTTGAATAATAGATTATCTTCTTATCTGGAAATTCTTTTTTAAAGGCACTTGTCACCGTCTTAAGTGCAGGCAGTAGGAAATTTTTAAAGTCATCAAAACAAAGCTCTCCACTTGCCGTATCAAATAAGCACATGGCATCTGCACCGCCCTTGGCCTGAATTCTCATTTCCTCTAATAGGTTTGGAATAAGTTTTTCTAAAAAAGCGTCCCATCTACCATCATAAAGTCCAAGCTTTGATTGATAAAGGGCGCCAGAGTGTGAACCTTCAACAGCATATGTATAAAGCGTAAAAGGTGCACCTACAAAACCAAGTAGCGTTTTGTTTGGAGCAAGAGTTTCTCTTAAAAGAGTACACGCTTTACCTTGAAAGTCATAAAAGTTAGCTGCACTATCTACTTCTTTTAAATCATGAACCGTTTGCACAGTTTCAAGTTTCTTCTCCAAGATTGGTCCTGGACGATATTCAAGGCCTAGGCCTAGTTGCTCTAGAGGAAAAAGAAGGTCTGAAAAAAGAATAGCGGCATCAAACTTAAATTCTTCCATTGGCCCCATTGTTACTTCTTTGGCAAGCTCAGGATCTTTACAAAGAGTCATAAAGTCATGGCTCTTTTTTAAGTTTTGATAATGATCGTGATAACGACCGGCCTGTCTCATAAACCATACGGGTACGGTATTTTTTCCAAATTCATCTGTTCTATCTGTAAAGAGACCCATTTAACTATCCTTTATATTAAGCTTATATCCAATGCCTCGAATGCTTTGAATTTCTAATTTGTTTTCACTATCTGTATCGCTCCACTTTCTTAGTTTTACGATATAATTATCTACGGTTCTATGACTTGGGTACTTATCTTCTCCCCAAATCTTATCTATGATTTCATCACGAGTGGTAGCATTGCCCTTATTTTTTAAAAGTAGCTTTAAGATCGCACACTCTTTTTGAGAGAGTGGGATAATTGCTCCAAGCCCGTCCATAACTTCAAACTTCTTAAACCAAATCTTAAGACTTCCAATTGAAATTTCGTCTTCATCCTTTGAAAGATCTTTTTGAAATTCTTGTAGCCTAGTTAAGCGTATTAAAAGCTCTTTAATGGCAAAAGGTTTAGTAATATAGTCTTCTGCACCAATTTCAAATCCCTCTACTTTTGTATCAGGGTCATTTAACGCCGATAAGAAGAGTAGAAAAAAGTCCTTTCTAGTTTTTCTGAATTCACGGGCAAGTTCAAGTCCATTACCATCTGGAAGGGTGATATCCATAAGAACAATATCTGGGTTTTTCTCGTGAAATAGAACCCTCGCTTCACTTGCTGTTTTTGCAAGGCTACAAAGATGGCCACTTGAAGATAGATATTCACTAAGTGTATCTCCAAGGTTGTTATCATCTTCAACAATAAGTATATTTGATTCTTTCATCATGAGATATCCTCTCCAGATGGAAGTTTAATGGTAAATTTTAGGGATTCACCTTGTTGCTCTATCAAGAATTTCCCTTTCATTTTATGAGTAAGTTTTTTACACAGATAGAGGCCTATACCTGAGCCTCTTTTAGAGTTATGCTTATAAAAAAGTTCTCCAAGCTTAGAGAGGTCACCGCTAAAGTGACCATCATCAGTATAGGTAAGTGTTGTAAAACCTGAATTGTTTTTGATAGAGACGAGTGCCTCTTTATCTGTTCCATGAATTTTAGTATTTTCAAGAAGGTTTTTGAAGATAACTTCTAGAGCAAATTCATCGGCCCTTGCATCAAAGTCCTCACCAGTTGCATCTATTGTGACTCGCACTTCATCATAAACATTTGAAAGTGATTGAAACTTTTTTAGCATATTAATAGATGAGATATTCAATTCACCATCTCTTTCAACGCGTGAGAGTTGCAGAGTTTTATTAAGCTGATCTTCTAATCTAACGGTATCTTCAATAAGTCTTTTGGTTAGAGTTTTAATTTTATCGTTTTCAGTTTTTTCAACTTCCAAACTTAGGACTTCACTTTGTAGACGAATGCTTGCAAGAGGGGTCTTAAGTTCATGAGTGAGGCCCGCAAAGAAATTATGAAGAGACTTATTCTTTTTCTGGTCTTTTAAAAATAATAAAGTATGTGAAACAAAGAAAATAACAAGAACAAAGAGAAAGAATGAACCTTCCCATTTAATGAGAGTGACAATATTTGGTCCAATGTCTTTAACATGATTTTCTTGTAACTTACTACTTAATGTAAAGAGAAGATAGAGCCACCAACTACCGAGTAGAACAATAAGAAATGCTCCTGCAGTTGAAACTAAATATAATGAAGAATTCTTCTCTTTTAAATTCAACTTCTAGCTCCAAAGTCTCTTTTCAAGATCGGCAATAACTTTTTCATCGTGTGCATGACTCATAAAACCAACTTCATAAGCATTTGGTGACAGATATATTCCCTTATCTAAAAGTAATTCAAATAATGGGATAAAGTCTTCACCAATATTTCCAGGTATATTTCCAACAGACTTAATCTTATCACCAGGGACAATCCAAAATAATGAAGAGTGGTGAATAATATTATAATTAGAAAATTGACCGTCATTGTATTCTTTTAACCACTTCTTAAATACAGAAATAAGTTTCTCAGTATTCTTATGAAGAGTCTTATAACTTTCTTTAGTTAATTGCTTAAGTGTTTCAAGTCCACCAACCATTGCTAGAGGGTTCGCACTTAAGGTACCTGCTTGGTAAACATTTCCAATAGGTGCTAGGTGTTCCATGATATGAGTTTTTGCAGCAATGGCCCCGACTGGTAGTCCTCCGCCAATAACTTTTCCATAAGTCACAATGTCTGGAATAATTCCTGTATGACAGGCCATTCCACCAAAGGCAACTCTGAATCCAGAAATAACTTCATCAAAAATTAAAAGAGCATCATTATCTTTCGTAATATCTCTTAATCCTTGTAAGAATTCTTTTTCTTGAACCAGAAGTCCATTATTAGCAGGTAGGGGCTCAACAATAATGGCAGCGATCTCACCCTTATGTTCTTCAAAACATTTTTTTACACCCTCAAGATCTTCAAGCTCTAGGATGAGCGTATCCTTAGCTGTGCTCTCTGGTACACCTGCAGAAGAGGCCTCAGCTTCTCCTGCCAAACCTGAACCAGCTTTAATAAGCATCGAATCTACGTGTCCATGATAACAGCCATTAAATTTAATAATCTTATTATTTCCAGTAACACCTCTTGCCAGCCTAAGGGCCGTCATAACGGCTTCAGTTCCAGAGTTTACAAAACGAATCTGATCCACAAAACAAAGTCGATTTATAATATGTTCAGCAAGTTCAACAGAGTAGGGCTCACATGCTCCATAACTCCATCCTCTTTTAAGTGCTTCTTGAAGTGAGCTTTCAACTTTTTCATTCTTATGGCCAAGAATTAAAGGTCCAAAACTCATGCAGAAGTCAATATAGTCTTTTCCATCAATATCTGTAATATAGGCGCCATTAGCGCTTTTAAAAAACCTTGGCGTTGACGTTAGGCCTTTAAAACTTCTAACTGGTGAATGAACACCTCCAGGTACAATGTTCTTTGATTTTTCAAATAATTCAGATTGGATATTACTCATATTTTTCCTTTTAAATTTTGCTCATCTTATAAAATCACACTCAGTCTTGTGTCACGAAAGTGTAGAAACCCACGCCAGTGCAGAATCAATGTCTAAGAAAGGCCTGACACTAATGCCTTCTTCTTTAAATAAATCAAGAGTTTTACCAATACCACACATATGAAACCTTTCTTTTATTTGTGGATACTTTGCTACATAGTCTTGGTAGCTTGAAAAACTTGACCAAAAGAAGAATTGATTACTTAAAAACCTCTCTTCTTGATCGGCATTCAACTCTAAAACTTCACGCTTATAAGACTCAACTAAATTAAAGTTAGTAGGGCTATCTTTATGAGAGAAAAGATTTATGGTTTTTGAATCACTAGACTTATTTTCTCTCATCACTTTTAACGCTAGAGAACTTCTTATGCTTTCAATTTCTTCTTCTCCACGAGAATCACTTGAGGCATTGACCCATAGTCCTTTTTTCGCGAGACTTTTCCAAGTCTTAACACCTGCAGTGTAGAGGCATGAGCCATTATCTTTAATCTCTTCTAATCCAAAATTTGTTGCAATAAACCTCTCTCCTGAAATATCTTGAGCCTTTAGTGGAGTCTTTTTAATAAGCTCACAACCAGAGATGGAGAGGCTAGGGTTTGATTCAATATATTTAGAAAGCCTATCATTTGGAAGACCTACAAAGACTGGAGCTTTCTTACTTGCAGATTGGAAGCTACCTTCTATTTGAATATCGTTTACTTCTTTTTCATCAGTCTTTCCTGCATGGATATGAAGATAGTAGTCGCCAAACTTTTTTACATTAATACCAACGGCCAGATGACATCCTCCACCATATGATCTGAATGCTTGTCTCTCTCTAGATACTTCACTTATGGTAATTTTATCCTCAACCTTTTTTAACTTCTCTAAAAGCTCACCATTGTCGGATCTATTTTCAAGACACTCTATGGCAAGTGCTCCTTGACTAGCAGCCGATGGGAAAACTGATTGAGGAAGTACCATAAAGTTTAGATCTTTAAGAAGTGACTTAAGTGTCTCCATAGAACTTGCTGTTCTAGCAAGTCTCTCGACTCCTGCATGGGCTAAAATAATAGCGTCATACTCATCACTTAAGAGCCTCTCTATTCTTGTATTAACATTTCCTCGAAGTATCTTTGTCTTCACTTCAATAGGCTGGTCAGTTGGTAAAAACTCACCAAGGTTCTTTTCAATATTTACAATTCTTCTTGGAGAACTTGTTCCAACGATAAAAGTTTTCTTCTCTTTGATCTTTGAGATCGTTTCATCTTTTATGAGAAGAATGTCAGATGCAAAAGATCTTTTTGTTATGGCCGCCAGATGAATTCCTTCAGGTCTTTCACTTCCAAGATCTTTGTAGGAATGTACAACCATATCAACATCACCTGTTAAAAGTGCTGCATCTAATTCTTTAGTAAAGAAATCTTTACCCTCAAGTTGCCACAGGGGTTTATCAACAATCTGATCCCCTTGTGTTTTGATCACCTTTAATGAAAATTCATCTCCAGTTATTCTTTCTAATTCATCTTTGATTTGTCCGCACTGAGTAAGCGCGAGAAGGGAACCTCGAGTTCCTATAATATACTTTGCCACCTAAATCTCCTATGGTGTTTTAATCACATTTTTTGCTTCTTTTGTCCATTTTAACGCAATGAAAAGATACAGTTTCTGCCCCTTTTTTTGCATCTAACTGCCTGCTAGAATATTCTTTAGAAAAGGAGAAATTATGTCTTATGTGATATTAGTCGTTGATGATGATGAAGCAACAAGAGATGGGATGAAAGAGCTATTAGAGGCAAAATCTGAACATTGTCGTATTCATACAGCTAATGATCCTCTTGAGGCAATTAGTCTCTTTCATAAATATAAAGATTCTCTTACTCATGTTGTCGTTGATTACTTTATGCCAATTGATAATGGAATCGAATTCTGTAAAGTCGTTAAGGATAATAATTCTAAAATTCAAGTCATCTTATTTTCAGGAAATAAAGATCTTGAAGAGAAAGTTTCTAAAGATGTTGTTGATAAATTCTTTGTGAAGCCAAATGGACGAGAAGTAGTAGAGTTTATTTTAAGTTAATTTAAAACTCTAATTCGGCCCATGTAATCGGGTAGCTATGTCTTAAATTTCGTCTTCTCTTATTTACTGCATCTTGAATGGCCAGTTGAGCTTTAGATATCTTTTGGCTCTTTTGTTCATCAAGTTGTTTTCCGTGATTAAAAATGTCATCTAATTTATAAACACCCTCACTTGAAGACATAGTGGTCTTTAAAATTGAAGGGGAGCCAAGATCAATAAAAAGCTGTTTTTCTGGATTAAAATTATTAAAAAATTCTTCATCAAAGAGAGTTCTCTTTGCACCAATTGTATTTATAATTGAATCAAAAGAGAGATACTTCTCTTTTTGTAGCCAATCGATAACGTGGATACTCGTGCCAGAGAATTCTTTTTTGATTTCATCTAGTTTTTCTTCGTTTCTTGCTGAAATATAGATATCAAATTTCTTTGATAGATTTCTAATTGCATCCTTTGCAAGCTTTCCAGAGCCTAAGATAAGAACTCTTTTTCCTTTAGAATTATCAAGTAAGATCTTTTTAGCGATACCAGTGTAACTTTGCTGCCCAATTTCTTTTAGAAATGAGCTTCTTATATCCTTGGCGTCTTTAAAAAGCTTCTCAAGAACTTTCATGATAACCTTACTTCGGTATTCGCCTTTTAGGTATTTAGAATAGGCCTGCTTAAATTGAGAGACAATCTCACTCTCACCTTTAAGTCTACTTTTAAGACCACATATCGTTTCCAGTAGAAAGTGGTATGCAGCATCTCCCTCATAAATCTCATGCTCTACTTTTGGAAGCTTTTCTACAAAGGTTGTCAAAACAAGAGTTCTTTGACATGTTTCTAGAACAAATGCACCAGATGTGTTCACATCCTCGTGGATTTCTCCTTCGTAGCCTTTTAAATGTAGTAATTTGATTGAACCTAACATATATATCCTGGTCCTATATTAATAAATTTAAAGGCTTAAATTGTCACAAAACTGTAGAAATATCTGAAAAATTTCTATGTTTTATGATTTTTTCCAATATTTACACTGTTACGTAATTGTTTGCATAATCAAACTTTTCAAAGTTTCTGGGCCGTGTTAAAAGTCCTTTATGGAAAAGAATTTGGATTTATCTGCCACAAAAGAGCAGAAGCCACTATATATACGTCTTAGAAACTGGTTACTTACACTCAAAGTCATCTCTTGGTGTTATTCTAAATTTCTAATTTTTGATAGAAAAGTTGATGGTGCAATAAGCTTCTTTGTTAAGCATTATGGAAAAACTAAGTTCATGATTGCCATGAGTAAGAAGGTCCAGGTTTTAGGTATTGAAAAAGTATGGGATAAAGGTCCAAAAGCTTTTATTTATTTTTTTCTTTTCTATCTTATCCGAGATACAATTCTCTATATCATAATTCCAATCTTTATCGCGAAAGCGACAACTTAATTTTACCGGATAGGGGATGGACGAACAAAGTTATTTAAGTGGCTTACTTCTTTTAACAGGTTTTGCAATTTTTTACTATGGTTCAAGAAGTTTTGCTGAAGGTATTCAGCTTCTAACGAGTAAAGTTATTAAAAGCTTTGTTCTTAATAAAAAAAATAATTACGCTATTATTGATTTTCTAAATG
This sequence comes from Halobacteriovorax sp., assembly GCA_002686115.1. GTDB lineage: Bacteria > Bdellovibrionota > Bacteriovoracia > Bacteriovoracales > Bacteriovoracaceae > Halobacteriovorax_A. The sequence continues at coordinate 12,895 of NZAF01000161.1, forward strand.
GAGCGAAACTTTCATTAATCAGCTTTTCACCCGCTATGTCTTCAATGGTAACTTTAGGCCTTTCTAATGCTAAGCTTTTAAAAGAAGGGAGATCTCTGAATATGTTTTCAGGAATTGTCTTTGGCTTTTTCTTAATGACGACAGTGATTGGCTATTATTGGTTAGAATTATCATATCTTTTAATGTCTCTAGGTTTTTTAATCAGAACTTTTATCCCCGGAAATATCTTTAGAAATGCGGGGAAAGTATCGATGGGCCTAGGCCTCATTTATCTTGCCTTAACTTTCATGGAACGTTCATTTTCTGATGTCTATGCAGAAAGTATTTTACAAAATTTTCTAACTCTCTCATTGAATGTCTCAACGATAACTTCAGTGTTTGTTTATCTATTAATTGGCCTTTGTCTTACTCTTATTTTTTTAAGAGCGAATCTGATCATTGCTTTTGCAGTTGCAATCTCACATTATACTTTCTTAATTGATATTCAACTATGTGCACTGGTAACAGGCAGTATTTTAGGGGTCTTTATTCTTTCTATGATGGCCTCAAAAAATGATGCTTCTCACCGCTCCCTTGCTGAAATAAAGACTATCATTGTCTCTCTTATCTTAGGGGCAGGCCTTGCGATGAGTGGTCTGATTTACTTCTCTGATATTTTACAAGCAAATTATAAAGGAATCACTTTTATCCTCTTTTATATTTTTAATTTCTCATTCTTTAGTTTCTTCATTCAGCTCATCTCACACAAGTTTTTACTTAATGTTTTTTATCGTCCGGATAAAGAAGAATATAGTTACGAGCAGTCCAGGCTTAAGTATTTAGGAGAAGGGAGGATGATGAATCCTTCAATGGCCTTTGTCATGGTAGAAATGGAGCTTGTGAAACTTTTTGATATTGTCGATCGTATGTTTATGCGCTGTCGCGACTATGTTGACTCTGATGAAAAAAGGGCGAGGTCTCTAGCAAAGATTAAGGATTACGAGAGAATTATTGATAATATTCAGCATGAAATTGATGTTTTTATAGAGAAGTCTATCTCTACAGGTATTGGAGAAGAAGACTCTAAAATCTCTATGAAATATTTAAAACTAGCTTCTTCGATGGAAAAGCTAGCAGACAGTCTTGATAAACTCGCTACGATTCTAACAAGGTTCTATGAAATGTGGGAATTAAGTGAAAGTGAAAAAGATAAGCTCTTACTTTTTTATGAAGAAATCTATGAGTTGTACAAACACTCATACTATATCTTTATTGGTGAAAAAAATGAAGATGAGGACTTGGAGCCTACAATTGAACGTATGCTATCACTCAAGAATACTTTATTTAATGCAAGAACAGAGTTTTCAAAAGCACATGAGAGTGAGCCTGATCTTATGAAGATTTATTATTCAGATATGATGATCGCTCTTGCAAGCATGCGTGGTCAGGCCAGAGATATCTACAAGCGCTGTCACTCATAAAAATGTTTGAGAGCAATACTAATTTTTTAAAACTGACATACTATAATGGTGCTGTCTAACTTTTCAAATTTGATATTTTATATTGTTTTTTAAATCATTTAAAGTCTTTACCCGTCTTTTGATTTATTTTCCTCGAATGATTTACCACTGCCCAAAAAAATCCTGCGATTCAAGTACAAAACTAAAGACCGTTATAAAAGATGGAGTCTATCTTAGAAAGTGTGACTCTAGAAAAATTCAGCGATTTAAATGTAAGATATGTGGAAAGAGGTTTTCAAGATCAACTCATACTCTAGAATATAGGCAAAAGAAAAGGCGCATAAATTATATGCTCTATAAGCTAATCTGTTCTGGGAACTCAATGAGAAGATGCTCTAGGATTTTAGGGGTTAATTACAAAACAGTAGCTAGAAAAGTTGATTATCTCGCAGAAAAGTCTAGAAGAAGGCAAGAAAAGCTTCTAACAGAACTTCAAAAATCAAAAGTAGAGAGAATGCAGTTTGATGATCTCATCACACTTGAGCATACGAAGATGAAACCTCTATCTGTAAGCCTGGCAGTTGATAAGGACCGGCGAATAATCCTTGGCGCCGAGGTTTCAAGGATTCCCGCATTTGGGCATCTCGCAAAGAAATCTGTAAAAAAATATGGATACAGAGAAAACCATCATGTACGTGGACTCAATAGACTCTTTTTTAAAATTCAAAAAACAATTTCAAAAGATGCATTAATAGAGTCAGATGAACATAAAACGTATTCAGCTCTTGTTAATCAGTACTTTCATACCAGTGAATACAAGAGGTACAAAGGAGGACGTGGATGTGTAGCTGGACAAGGGGAATTGAAAAGACAAGTTTATGATCCACTTTTTACCTTGAATCATACTTGTGCAATGATGAGAGATTCAATTAACCGACTGATTAGAAAAACATGGTGTACGACAAAAAAAGTATCGAGACTACAAAATCATATTGATATTTTCATTAGTTTTTATAATCACGATTATCTAAATATTGATTTAACACCAATATAGAGGATCAGTTTTTAATTAATTTAATTTATTCTTTTTATTGTTCTTATTAATGACGACAAGTATTGTTGGAATAAGCATAGTCGCAATAAAGTCCGTTACATTTTCTATAATTTGATTTGTTAATGAAAAGCTATCGAATATTTCTTTGATCAGCTCTATACAAAATAAGATGATAAAGCTCAAAATATGATTTTTCTTAAAGAATTTTAAAAGAGTATAGTAGATTATATATCCCACAACGACATGTAGAAAGATATCAAGCGGAATAACCCCTGCAAGTTTATAATTTGATATGAATTGCATTGTAAGTGAGTATTGTTTAAGTATATCTTTTAGTTGCATATTTAAATCCTAATGCCCCATAATACCAAAAGCAAAATGATTCCGGATTATATGGGAGTAATATTCCCCCCCAATTTCCTAAGAGAATAACCATTGTCGTTATTGCTGATACGGTGATCATTGGTAAGTGTTCTGAGTTAGAGAAGAACCTCCTCGATGTGTAGTTAAGAAGTTTAATGGGAACTAGAAAGATAGCAATAAGGTAGAAAATCATACCAATTCCAAAGTCTATGGCCAGACTAATATAGAGATTATCCCATGCCCAACTATAGGATAGGTCATAAACAGGGTCATTAACTATTGTACTTGTATGCAGTGTACTGACACCTCCTGTTCGTCCCGGACCTAGGCCAATCGGGTTTTCTCCTAAATTGTGTAAGATAAAACTTATTGCCTTATCAGGTCCTTGCCTAGAAGAAGAGACAGCTTTTACATCACCAATTGAGAGAAAACGATCTACAGCTGTTGAAAATATATCATCCTGATAAAATTGTTCAATATTAAGAGACAGACTAATACCTGACAATGTCACGACTAGTAATATTAAGCTTAGAAGTCTTTTTAGCTTTTTTTCACCTCTTAAAAAGAGAATTAAGTTAATAAGGACGATACAAAGTATGCCTTTGATTAAACTGGATCTAACTTGAGAAAGAAACATAGCATAGACACATAAGATGACTAAAACTATTTTTATGACCAGTTGAAGAAAAGAACTTTTTCTTCTTATAAATAACAATGGAAGAAAAAGAGCTAGATAACTTGCGTACCCACCAGGTAAGTGTGTCGTCGAAAATGGGCGATATAAAAAGCCCGTAAAGGCATCTTTTAAAATATTCTTATAGTAAGGATTTATTGATGTAATAAATGAGTCACCTTGGAAAAACTGAAATATTGCAAGTGTTGAGGATAGAAAGAGTGTTAAGGTAACTAGTGACTGAATCTTTTTTATATTCCCATCACTAGCGAGCCCTGGGTTTGTTAAAAAACTAAAAAAGAGAATAAATGGAACAATGTATATTTTAGTTGCTGTTAATACTGCGTATAAAGATATCGCATTTGGATTAAAGAGCTGAACGAAATACCAAGTAAAATGAAGAATGATAAAGATGTAGAGATAGTAGGGAACGGCCTTTGTGTCTATTAGTTTTTTATTTGAATAAAATGCTTTAAAGGCGACAATTAGTAAAAAGACATCAAAAACTAATCGTGCTACAGGATGATAGGACCAAAGTATCCTACCTTGACCTTCTATCATGGCAAAGGGAAAGAAGTAGGGAAGAACTTCTGCTGGCTTTAAATAAAAGATCATGACCGAGAATAGGGCCAGAAAAAGACCATAGAGATAGGTCAGCTCTTTTAAGCCTAGAAAGTTAAAGAGATAAAAAACACAAAAAACGATAATGAAAATCGTATCAAGTTTTTGATAAAATTTACTTCTCAGATTTTCTTCTCTATTTAAAGAAGCGTTTGAGTCCATTAAACTACTTTGTTATACTAATATAGTAAATTATCTCATTCATTGGAAATTTTATCAATTAGGTGTTCACGTTGACTTTAAATGCGACAAAAAAGAAGATTGCTCAGATATCAAAATTTTATCCTCCTTATAAAGGAGGAATTGAACTTGTCGCGCAAATGATTTCACGTGCACATGAAAATGATCATGTTGAGATTGTATCTTTTGGAGAAAAAGATAACGAGTATATTGGAGATTTTGGTGAAGTTGTCCATCAAAAGAAGATGGATTACTTTATTATGTCTACACCAATCTCCCTCGATTTAATATTTCATCCTGAGGACCTTTTAAGATTAAAGTCATTTGATAAAATTTATATACATATTCAAAATCCATTTATTCATGTTTGGCTTTTTGTATTCTACTGGCTATTTCGAGAAAGTGGCGTCAAGCTTGTTTGCGTTTATCATAGTGATATTGTCAAAGGTGTTATTGGTCACATCTTTGATACTTTTTTTATCATGACCTCTTTTATATATGATGAGTTTATTGTTTCTTCACCAAAAATAAAGAAGCACTCTAATATACTTAAGCATATTGATAATGGTCTTATTAAAGTAAATCCTTTTCCCGTATATGGTGAGGAGCGCTTTATTCATAAAGATTCTTTTAGAAAAAAGCTTCTTGCAATAGGTCGAATGGTTCCATACAAAGGCTTTGCATTTCTTGTGGATGTAATTAATAAGTATCCTGAGTATGATTTGCACTTGATTGGCAGCGGACCACTCTTAGATGAATTAAAGAAAAAAGCTGCTCATAATGTTACTTTTCATGGCAGGGTAAGTGAGGAATTAAAAGAAGAGCTCTTAGAGAATACTGATGTTCTTATTGTTCCTTCTCTCACTAAAGCCGAGGCATATGGGATGATTAGTGTAGAAGCATTCCAGAAATCAATTCCAGTTATTGCTAGTAATATCAATACTGGAGTAACATATCTTGTTCAAAATATGAAAACAGGTCTCGTTTTTGAGCCTCTCGATGAAAGAGGTCTTATAAAGTGTTTAAAAGCCTTAGAAGATGAGAAAACCTTTAAAGGTTTAAAAGAAGGGTGTTTTAACTTTTATAAAAATACTTTGATATTTGAAAAGTTTCAAGAAAGATTAGTAGAAGAAAGAAGCTTGTAAAACTTCTCTCCTGTCATTTCCCAAGTATATTTCTCAAAAACTTCTTTTCTTTTTTTCCTGTTAGACACACGCATTTCTCTAGTTAAGAAATTATTTGTTCTTATCTCAAGTGAGTGTAGGTCATCAAAAAGGTGTACCCCTTCAAGATTGTGTAGTAATTCACTCGCTCCAACCTTTTTCGTTAAGGTATAAATTTCAAGGCCCATAACTGCCGCTTCAAGTAGTACTAATCCAAAAGGTTCATAAATTGTAGGGAAAACAAAGGTGTCAGAGATTGCATAAATCTTCTCAATTTCTTTTGTATAAGGAATATGTGCCATGTTATCGGTAAGCTTAATATCATATGAGCCGCTTTCGGGCTTTCCTACAATAATGAGCTGCGAA
>NZAF01000162.1 GCA_002686115.1 Halobacteriovorax sp.
CAGTCATCATTTTAAAAAGAGTCGTTTTACCAGCACCGTTAGGACCAATGATACCAACAATACCACCAGGAGGAAGTTTAAACTCTAGATTTTCATAGAGAAGCTTATCATCAAATGCTTTTGAAACACCATGTGCTTCAATAACTTTATTCCCAAGTCTTGGACCTGGTGGAATGAAAAGATCATTTGTTTCATTTCTCTTCTCTCTAGACTCTTTTGCTCTTTCTTCGTAGTTTTTGATTCTAGCTTTACTCTTTGCTTGTCTCGCCTTAGGGCTAGAACGAATCCATTCTAACTCTTCTTTCATAGCTTTTTGCTTCTTTGATTCAGTTTTTTCTTCCTGAGCAAGCCTTTTTGCCTTTGTATCAAGCCAATCAGTATAATTTCCTTCAAATGGAATTCCTTCACCTCTATCAAGTTCTAAAATCCAACCAGCAACGTTATCAAGAAAGTATCTATCGTGTGTAACCGCGATAACAGTACCTTTATATTGCTGTAAGTGTCTCTCAAGCCACCATACAGTTTCTGCATCTAGATGGTTTGTTGGTTCATCAAGAAGTAAAATATCAGGCTCTTGAAGAAGAAGTCGACATAGTGCAACCCTTCTTTTTTCACCACCAGAAAGAACACCACATTTTTGTTCTGAAGGTGGACAATTAAGAGCATCCATTGCTAGCTCTAAACGAGAGTCTAAATCCCAAGCATTTGCAGCATCAAGTTTATCTTGAAGTTTTGCTTGCTTTTCTAATAAGGCATTCATCTCTTCATCACTCATTGGTTCAGCGAATTTCATAGAGATTTCATCGAAGTCTTTAAGCATTTTGACGACTTCAGCAGCACCTTCTTGAACAATTTCCTTTACCGTCTTATCTGGATCAAGTTGCGGCTCTTGCTCTAAGTAGCCAACGGTATAACCTTTTGCAAGATGAGTTTCACCTAAGTGATCATTATCAAGACCAGCGAGAATTTTTAATAGTGTAGACTTCCCTGCTCCATTAAGACCTAGGACACCAATTTTTGCTCCATAAAAATAAGATAGTGAAATATTTTTTAAAACATGCTTACTCTTATAGACTTTCCCAACTCGATTCATTGAATAAATGATCTGTTTGTCATTATTACTCATTATTTTCTCCATTTAGACTTTTGCAGGATTCTATATCAAAATAGTACCTCTTATCAAGTGAAGCAGTGGTTTCAATCAATATAATAAGTTAAATTAGAGCATTAATTAAAGATGAATAAACAGATATTAAATATGATGATAAATAGAAGACGCAAAGCCATATAAATTTGAAAACTGTCATCTTTTTTAAACATTTAGCAAGCGTAGAGTCATAAAAACCATTCAAGTCTTCTAGGAGTAGTTCCATTTCTTGTCCAGTCTCCTTACCATACTTCTCTCTGAGTTCTACGAGCTTAAAAAAGCGACTAATATAAAAATCAGCCCCCCTTAACTTTACATCTACCAAGGAATTTAAGTCACAATTCATCTTGATCTGAGAAATTGGCATCGATACATTAAGAAGCGCTTGATACAAAAGAAAGTTTGTATAAAGAGGATTAATATTTTTTTCTAGACTAAGAGTTTCTTTGCGATAGATGAAATAGAATGAAATAAGGCCAACTAATTGCCAAAGGAATAAAGCTAATGAAAGCAATATATCAAATTCTAAATTTAACATATTTCCTGAATAAATAGTAAAACCCCAGCAGATGAGCATCATCACAATAAACTGACTGTAAGTTTCGCCTATAAAGCCTTGGAGCTTTGTTTGAAATTCAATATCCTTAAGAAGAGACTTCTTAATTATTGAAAGAGGATAATGAAGGCTCGAGCCAAGTTTTTTGCTTGTAGTAAGTATCATAAATACAATTGATGTATAAAACTTATATTGAGGTAAATCTAAAGCATTGGAGGTTCCATTAGTATGTAATAAAGCCTCGTAAAGACACTTACCTCTGCTCTTTGTGTCATAAGAAGTAATCAGGGAGTCCCATCTCTTTCGCAGAGTAGTAATAAACTCGACAACCCAATTAAAATTGATTAGATAAATGCATGAGATTACTGATATATAAATAAGAATCTTCATTCTCACCTCCATGTATTGACGTATCTTGTCTATTTTGAAATAACAAGATTTATGAGTCATACAGAAGAGGCATTCCATAAACGAAACGATAATCAATCGTCCCTACATATAGAGACAGAGTTATTTAAGCCTCTTTCAGATGCAAAGCTCCAAATATTAAAAGAAATATGTGCTGACATTGACCCTTTTAGACCATTAAGTGAAGAGCTAACGTTAAAGCTACAGGAGATTGGAGTCCAAGAACTTGAAGACCCTTTTAAACTCACAAATCATTTATTAAGAACTCTTGAAGAGAATATCAACTATAGAAGGCAAAATGAGCAAGCGAGTCGAGCTACACCCAGCAAGCATTAAGCATTTAAAAAAAGGTCATCCATGGGTGACCAAAGACAGGTTCTCTTCTAACTTTCCTCAAAAAGACTCATTCCTATGGGCCAAGACAGCTGAGCATGGTAGAGCCATCTTAATCAATGATCCAAGTCATCAAATGATTAAGGCCAGATTGTGGTCACTTATTCATCAAAATGATTCTTTTAATGAGAATATCTTTAAAAGAGAGTTAAAAGAGAGACTCGAAAAATCATATAACTTTAGAAAGTCTTTAAATCTTGATAGAGATAATTATTTTCTTTGCTTTGGAGAGGCTGACCAACTTCCAGGCTTATTTATTCAAGTCTTAGGAACAAGGGCCCTGATTCAATTTTATTCTGACTTTTGGAATCGCTATGAAAAAGAAGTGTCTGATTTCGTTTTAAACTATTTCAAAAAGAATGACATATGGCTTCAAAAACGAAATAAAAATCAGCAAAAAGAGTTTTATTGTTTAAACCGTAAAAATAAAGATGATGAGTTTCACATCACCGAATTTGGAATTAGATATAAAATCAAACTAAATAAGTCATATGACATAGGTCTGTACACTGATATGGCCGCAATAAGAAATAGACTAAAAAAGAACTTTGAGAATAAAAGAGTGCTAAACCTCTACTCTTACACTGGTGCATATTCTGCTTTTGCTTTAAAAAATGGTGCGACTGATGTCACAAGCGTTGATCTATCAAAGAAGTATATTTCTTGGCTTGAGGAAAACTTAAAAGAAAATGATTTAATGAGTTCACATGAAAGCATTGTATCTGCAGTCTTACCAGCTCTTAAAAAATTTAAAGCAGATAATGAAAAATTTGATCTTATTATTTGTGATCCACCAAGTTCATCAAGTGATGGCAAGAAAAGAACGAAAGCAATTGATAGTTATAGAGAGTTAATCCCTCTTTTCTATGATTTATTAAATTCAAGAGGCGAAGTTTACGCATTCTTAAACACTCACAGTATCACAAGAAATAAATTTGAAACAAAAATAAAAGAATATACTAAGGATAGTCCTTTTAGCATTAGTGGACATTTAAAGTTAACCGAAGACTGCCCTTCATTAAAAGGTTTTCCAGAGGGCGACTATCTTAAAGGTTTAAAACTTCTAAAGAAATAACAAAAGAGAATATATGAATTTAGCAATTATACTTCCCGTTCTTTTAGGTGCAATTGGTATCTTACAAGGAGCTGCAAATAGAGTTATGGGAAATCATATGGGCCTAACCTATACAATGTTAATTGGAAATGTCATGACACTAGTTGCTTGTATCATTCTCTTTGTTGTTGTAAAAAGCGCACCAAACTTATTTCCAGAGTTTATTCAATTGAAGAGTTTTGAGATGAAATGGTGGTATCTCATACCTGGAATAATGGGATTTTTATTTGTTGCAGGCTTACCATTAGCTTTTTATAAAGTTGGGGCAGTCAAGACAACAGTAGGATTAATCGCGGCACAAATGATAACAAGCTCTCTTTGGGATTATTTCTATGAAGGTCTAACATTTAACCTTCAAAAAGGCTTTGGAGTTATTTTTGCAATTATTTCAGTTATACTAATCACTCTTAGTTAGAATTTTCAGTATAAGCACGAGATAAATCCACTGCTCTAATATCTTTTCTCTGTTCTTTTTTAAGAGAACTCTTCCTGTCTTTGAAGTTTAGAGATCTGATCTCGTTTTCAATAAGATCATTAATTTCATTCATCTGATTGAAGAATTTTTTTTGAGCAGTCCTTTTCATTAGTCTTTCTTTTTGCTTAACAACTGCATACAGCTCATTTGCTCTCTCTAAGCCTCTAACTTTTCTTCTGATTTCATTTCTTTCTAGAGCATATTGATAACTTACTTCTTCTTTCCATGGTTTATACTTCTCTTTGATTAGCTGAACTTCTTTTTTAAATATCTTTTTAAGTTCTTTAAGTTCTGACTTATGAGATCTTTTTAGACCCCTCATATAATTTCCACATACTTGAGAGCCATAAATTCCAGCTTCATAACCCGTTTCTACACCTCTATAAAACCCTTGTTTCTTTAATAAAGATCTTACATATGAGAAACCTTCTTTTTTATACTTCTCATGATCAAGGGCCTTAAAGAATTTATCTGCTTTATAACCTAATTTTGAAAAAAGACCGAGCATAAGAGCTGTGATATGCCCATGACCTGCAAGACGAGCCTCACACCCTAATAACGCTGCCGTTAGAAAATGATAAAAGCCTGGGCTTCTTTCGACATCATAGGAGAAAGAAGACGAAACATACTTGCTCCTACTTAATTTATTTCTAATATCTTTAAAATGCCAAAAGTATACTTCTAACAAGAGAGCTTTCTTGGGGTTCTTAGCATACTCAGTATCTAATGAAGGCATATTTCTTTTTGAATATGCTAGCGCTAGAAAGACTGACTTTACATGATATTTCTTTGATAATGTATCTACGACGTGAGGAATAAAGTTATCGCCAGCAATTCCTTTATCAAAATCCTCTATCCACTTCTTTTCTGCTTCATAGAGATCAAATAATAAATCCTCTAGTTTTTCTTCTTTAAAAAGCTCATTGTATACATATTTTGTATAACCATTAATGCTGTATTGTAAGCGAGGATATGCGGCCTCAGCGCTACTTAGAATTGAGTTTAACTTTCTTGCATTTATACAAAAATCAAGACCATTACATGCTCTTTCTAACTTAAATTCAATGGCCTTTAATCTATTTACAGGTCCGCAATCGTATTTCATCTCTTGATAATGAGATGCTTCTCTTTTAGATAGCTCTGTAATATTATCGAATTGATAACTCTCTTGAACATTTTGCATATACGAATAACGAAGAGGAAAAAGGAATTCATTAGGAATTGCTGCATGTTCAACCATTGTGAGATTACTGTAACTGGCCTTAAAGTTTTTCTTAGCGCAATATTCTCTAAGCCCAGGCTTTAAAGTTTTAACATAAGCATAAGTTGAACGGTGAAGGTCATTAATAATATCATTATTTTTTTCTAAGATTTCCTTATAATCAGTTTGAGGATGTCTCTTACTATCTTTTAAATCTTTTACTAAATAAGGGCCAAGAATTGGAGACGTTGGCTCTATGACTCTATTCGCATTAAAGAAATCAGAAAAGATTTGCGGATTTAAAATAAAATCTCCAGCGAAGACTTTTAAAGTTAAAAATGTTGTAATGATAAGTCTTGTCTTCAATTTCATACTCCCCTTGGAAAACATTTATCAAATGTTACCTGAATCTTTGAGATAGCTTCTTCTTTTTCAATATCAAATGACTTCACTTCACCTTTTTTAAATGTTTTATAAAAGTAAATTTCATCATCAATTCGAGCACCTTTTTTATCAAAGGCGTGAATCATAAGATGACAAGGCGATAAAGTTTCTTTTAACGAAGTAATGTTTAGACGTCCGCTTATATATTCAGCATGTAAAGTGCCAAAAACATACGTTGGTATATTTACTTTATTTTTATGCTCTTTGAGATCCTTCCCTTTCTTTATGGCCCTAACCAATTTTTTTCCCACGGGGCCAGAAATAGAATTAATGTGATCTTGACCTGGCTCTGGTACAAACCAATAAGAAAAATGACTACCAATCGTCTCCAGACTACCGATGATGAATGACTTTACGCCACCATAACACATTCCATAAGTCACCATTCCCCAAAGGTGATACCAACTACCAAAGATATCCCCATTCTCATTAAGAATTGAAGTAATCGAACTTAGCTTTCTTATAATCTTTAAGTCTTCTCTATCTTTTGCTCTCCAATAACGGGAAAGAAGGTTTTCAATAGTTAATGAAGAGAGATAAGTATTACCATCATTAAGATAAAGACTTTTTAAAAATATTTCATCAAGAGTAACACTTCTATCATCTTGAGTTAAAATCCAGTCTCTTAATCTCTCTTCTTTTCCTGTTCTTAGGTATTGAGAACTTACTCCCATAGATAATGCCGCCAAGAGTTTACCCATCACCTTTACTTTAGAAAAAGGAGTCTCATCTTGAAACTTCTTTGACCATTTATGACACTGACCAACAGTTACACTTTTTCCAGTCTCTATTTGATAACGAGAAAGAGATGAGGCTAAAGTTTCATACAAGTCATTAGAAGAAAAAGGTTTTTGAGTACTTTCAACATTAACCACGACTTCATTTTTTCTGGTAGCATACTCAAGTTCATCGTTATAAAAGGTAAACTTCTCACGGTCGATTTCTAATAACTCGTGCAGCCGTCCTGTTAACATTTTTACTAAACGATCTGGATTATTAAAGTGAGAACGAAACTCTGCTAAAAGAACATCACCTTTATAGTCATTATAATTCAGTGATTCTTGCTGATACTTATAAAATTCAAGATCATAATCACTCTCATAAGACGCACTTTCACTAGAAGCGTATAGAGAACAAGAGCAAATGAATGTTAATAACATTCTTTTAAATAGCATCACTTCTTCCACTTATTACAATTGGTGAAGACTTTAATTGCTCTTTTGGAGTTAAGTAATTCATTAGTCTGCCTCTTAATTTAGATAGATCCTTTTTATAAAACTGATCTCTATTAAGAGCATTTAAAACATCTGACTTTTCCATGATATTATTTTTAAAGGCCACATAACTTCTATAGAGCTCAACGATATTTTTATTTGCTCCACGAAGAGCTGCAGAGTCCCGGTCTAGTACTTTAATAAAGAATTTAACGACATCTTTAGCTTGAGCTGAATTAAAGTAATTGCAATTCATTTGCCCTTGCTCACTTGAGCAGCTTAAATTAATGGAGAAGTGATTAAATAATGTATCCGTGTCTAAACGTTGAAAACGATTTTTATTATCTCGACACTTGAGATCAAAAAAATCTTTCTCAATTTTTACATCACAATTTAATACAACTGTAATTGGATAAACATTCTTGTATACGGCCCTCGTCTCAACTCGAATTGTTTCATCAAATCCTTCAATTAGTCTTGATTTGGGTATGATATGATTACTTCTTACTTTTTTAAAAGTTATAGCATCTAAACGACCATCAAACTGAGATAAGAAACTTTTACTATAAATATAATCAGTTAAAATCGTATGAGTCCTCTTATTTGTCTCTAAATCAAAACTTGTCTCTGTCCTGAGACTTCCATTACGACCAACTCGTACTTCATATTCAAAAGTCGATGCCATTGAAGACGTAATAAGTAATAGAGACGCAAAAATCTTTTTCATAAAATGACCCTTATTTGTTTAACATGACGTGTCATACCATATAAGAGTAATAATCCAAAAAAAGTTAGGCTGATTTGTTATATTTATAGAGTAAAAGTATTGAAATAGGCCAAGTGACTGAAATAAAAAAAAGCCCCTAAATTAGGGGCTTATATATTAAAAGAATGTATTTTCAACTACTTAACGATTCTTTCTCTCCATGCTCTGATATCATCAGCAAGATAGTCATACTTCATTTCATCAAGAGTATATTGAGCAAATTCATAGTCTGTTGTGTGAGTTAAGCACTCTGTAGGACATACAGTAGTACAAAGCCCACAGTAGCAGCAAAGCGCCGTATCAATCGTATACTGAAGAAGGTCTAACTTAATAGATGTACCATCTTTAGTCTTAAGCGCTGGAGCATCTTTATCTCTTCTCTTAGCAGTGATGTAGATACAATCAACTGGGCAAGCTGTTGCACACTGATAACAAGAAATACAGTTTTCAGCATCATTAAAAAGACGTGATCTAGAATTCTTTGGAAGCTCTTCTCTAACTTCTGGATATTCAATTGTTACAGGCTTTACATTGTAAACATACTTAAAAGTAATCCCCATACCTTTAAGAACAGTGCTGATACCAGTCCAAATATTTTTAAGCCACTTACCAAACGTTAGTTCTTCATCATTAGTAAATGTCATTTCATTATTATGTGCGCTCATCGATCTACCTCTCCTAATACGATGTCGATACTTCCAATAGTGGCGACAAAGTCAGCAATCATTTGCCCTTTACCTAATTCTGGTAACATTGAAACATGTGTAAAACATGAAGACTTGACCTTTAGTCTATAAGGCTTCGCTGTACCATCAGAAACTAAGTGGTAACCTAATTCCCCTCTAGGACATTCCGTTCTCACATAAACTTCACCTTTAGGTGGTTTAATGATTTTTGGAACTTTACCCATTATTGGTCCTGCTTCAATTCCTTCTAAAGCTTGTCTAATTATTTTAATTGATTCAAAAACTTCTCTTACTCTAACATAGTAACGGTCCCAACAATCACCTTGAGTACCCATTTCACCAGTACCTACTGGAACATCAAAATCAAACTTATCGTAAATTCCATAAGTTCTATTCTTTCTTAAGTCCCACTTGGCACCCGAACCTCTTAATACAGCTCCTGTTGCACCGTACTCATAAGCCATTTTTTCGTTAACAACACCAACATGAGATGTCCTGTCACGGAAGATCTTATTCATACCAACAAGATTATGGTACTTTTTCATATTCTCTTCCATCTCATCACAAAAGCTTCCAATTCTTCTTAAGTGATCATCTGTAAGATCATTCCAAACACCACCGATCCAAAAATAATTATAAAGAAGTCTAGCTCCAGAAACTTCTTCAAAAATTCTTAAGATCTTCTCTCTATCTTGAAAAGCGTAAAGAAATGGTGAGAATGCACCAAGGTCAATCGCATAAACACCATAGAAAAGAAGATGACTAGCAATTCTTTGTAATTCAGCGATAATAACTCTTATATATTCAGCTCTTTCTGGAACTTCTGTTTCAAGAAGTTTTTCAACAGCTTGAACATATCCCCACTCCATACTCATTGCAGCTAGATAATCCATACGATCACAAAAAGGAATAACTCCTCTGTAATCAATACTCTCACTATGCTTTTCCATACAACGATGGAGGTAACCAATATGTGGAATAGCTTCAGAAACGATTTCTGAATCTGTTTTAATTTCTACTCTAAGAACCCCGTGGGTTGCAGGGTGCTGAGGACCCATATTAACCGTTAAAAGGTCTGATTTAATTTTTTCTTGTGACTCGTTTACAAATTCCATTAAGACTTTCCTTATTCGCTCTTTGCAGCAGCTAGGCTGTCCATTTTTCTTTTAAGAGCATCTGCCATTTCATCAGAGACATGCCCTTTCCAAGAACCAGTGATTTTCTTTGGCTCATCAGACTCAAGCTTAGCTTTTGTCATGAAATCAAAGTCACCTTGATTAATCTTATGTTCAGGATTAACAACCATGTCGAGGTACTTCTCTTGAACAACATAGTCTTTTCTTAGTGGATGACCTTCCCAATCATCTGGACAAAGAATTCTTCTAAAGTCTGGGTGATTTAGAAATTTTACTCCATTCATGTCATAAGTTTCTCTTTCTAAGAAGTTTGCTGATTTCCAAACATCACAAACTGATTCAATCTCTGGTATTGAATCTTTATTCTCTTTAGGAAGATTAACTTTAACGATAACTTCGTTATTCTTTGTGAAAGAAGCAAGCATATAATTTACTTCAATTCTATCTTCGTAATCTACACCTGAAATAACTTGAAGAACTTCAAATTTAAAATCAGAGCTATCTCTAAGGGCAAAACAAACATCTTTAATAGAAGATGCTTCAACAACAACTGGAACATCACCAGCTTCAACTTCTAAAAGTTTTGCATTTGATGTAGGAACTTCTTTATTTAAAAAATCTACGATCTCGTTAGACATTCTTAACCCACTTATTTCTTAGTAATCTTTCGTTAGCAATTTTCTTTTGAAGAGTCATGATACCTTCAATAAGAGCTTCTGGTCTTGGTGGACAACCTGGAACATAAACGTCAACAGGTACTACTTCATCAACACCTTTTAAAACGTGATAGCCATGTTGCCAGTAAGGGCCACCTTTGTTTGCACAAGAACCCATAGAGATAACATACTTTGGCTCTGCCATTTGCTCATATAATGTTTTGATTCTTGGAGCCATTTTTAAAGTAACAGTACCTGCAACAATCATAAGGTCTGCTCTTCTTGGTGTTGCCATGAAAGCACCACAACCAAATCTTTCCAGATCGTACTTAGCTGCACCTGTTGCCATCATTTCAATAGCACAACATGCTAGACCAAATGTCATGGGCCAAAGGGAATTCTTTCTACCCCAGTTAAGAAAGTCATCAACTTTCATCAATACAACGCTATCTTGCATTTCTACGTCCTTAAATTATGTATCAGCTTTGTGACAGTTTAAATCTTATTTTTGCATATATTTTTACCTACATGGCCTGTCTTAGTCAATGAAAAGACGGAGTAAAAATGTTTGATTTCACTTGGATTTTTTTTATGCAAAGTTTCAATTTGATTTATTCGGTGAAGTTCTTGCAACGACGATGATAGTCATTATAGAGTTTTGTGATTCTAGATGGAGCGGATGCTGGGAAGCGTCCCTTATTACTATCAAAGTAGGTTAGTCTCTTTTTATCATTTCGACACACCTTGCCCATTATAGATTCAAACTCCTCAATAACCGATAGTGGATATGGAACGCCCCAAGCTGATGAAATAAGTGTTGAATTCCTTGAGCTAATGGGTAAACGTGAAGTATTGAGCTTTAATTTGTCTGATTTTTCAACAAACTCATTATAATGTAGGCCTAGTTTGTAAAATTCTTCGACAGACTTTGCTCTAGAAAAACCCTCGCCATTAAAAACCTCCTGACATTGACCAGAAAGCATAGACTTTCCAAATATATCAAGTGCTATCTCACATTCTTTTAAAAATGCATCGACTTCACCACCTTCAGCCTCGATCGTGTCATACATAAAAACAGAGAGTTCAAAGTCTTCTTTATAAGGATTGAATGGCTTCTTATAAACATAATGTGTTAATTCATGACTTAAATCTAGAACAGCATTCTTAGCACTCAGTGACCTATCGATATAAACTACGCTTTTAGTTGAGTATTTTATTTCTCCTGGCCTTGACGGAGAAAAGCGACGAACAAGAGTTGTATCTGTAATAGAGACATCGCCTACTTGAATGACATCGAGTAAGCTCTTATCTTCCATGCGTGCCTTAAGTCTTGCTTTGGCGATAAGTTTTAATCCAGCTTTTGAAGTTTCGATAACATTTATGATTTCTTTGATGGACTGCTTGTGACTATCTGCAAGATCCAACCAGTTCTTCTTTTTTATTTCACCAGAAGGTTTAATCAAACCACCCCTTTGCTTCCACGTACCAGCGAAAGATACAAAAGAGAAACCGACAATATTTATCAACAAAAAGATAATCTTCATATCTTTTTATCGGCACATAACGTCAGGATGAGAGTTTTTTAAGTTTTTATTTTATATAGGAAATTTCTATCATCTTCATCATTATTTGCTATTTGCAACTCGCCTAGAGTTTGTTTAGAATTTGCACAACTAAAATTCTACTCACAAGGAGAAATAAATGGAACACAAATTACCAGAACTACCATGGGAGAAAAATGCACTTGAACCACATATCAGTGCTGAAACAATTGATTTTCATTATGGAAAGCACCACAATGCATATGTTACAAAGCTTAATGCAGGTATTAAAGGAACTGAGTTCGAAAACTTAAGTCTTGAAGAAATCATCAAAAAAGCAAACGGCGGTCTTTTTAATAATGCTGCTCAGGTTTGGAACCACACTTTTTACTGGAACTGTTTAGCACCAAATGCTGGTGGTAACGCTACAGGTGATATCGCTCAGAAGATTGATGAAAAATGGGGATCATTCGACAAATTTAAAGAAGAGTTCTCTAATTCAGCTGCTACAAACTTTGGTTCAGGTTGGACTTGGTTAGTTAAAGATTCATCTGGAAATCTTGAAATCGTTAACACTGACGATGCTGAGACTCCAATGACAGATGGCAAAACAGCTCTTTTAACTATTGATGTTTGGGAGCACGCTTACTATGTTGATTACAGAAATGCTCGTCCTAACTACATCGAAGCATTCTGGAAACTTGTTAATTGGGACTTTGTTAACTCGAACCTCTAATTAACATATTTTCAATACTTTAGAATTTATCAGAAGGCCCAAAAGTTCATTTTTTGGGCCTTTTTTTATTAAGAATCCTTTTTAAATACCGATAATTAAACTAGGAGATTATTATGAAAGGATTACTTATTTCACTTTTTACAATGCATGCTTTGGCATTAACACCTATGGAAAAAGAAGCTTTTTCAAATATGGTTTCAAAACAAGAAGCTGAACTAAGAAAGTATCACTCTGATCACACTCTTATTGAAAAGAAGTTAAAAGTTACAAAAAAACAATTACAAGAAATTGTTCAAAAATATCAACAGGCAGTCTCTCAAAATAGAATGTTAACTCAAGAAGTTAAGCAGCTAAAGACTTCTCAAGATATTCTATGGCAAGAACTAGAAAAAAATGGTGCAGTTAGTGTTGATCTTGCAAAGAAGTTTAACAAGAAGATGCCTTCAAGATTACCTGCCAGTGTTGAATCTAAAAAGTAGTAAATTCGTAAACGACGGACAAGATCACACCTAGAATCCCAAAACTTACATCACCTCGGTAATAGGCCATGTCTAACTGACCTCTTACTTTTGGGTAAAGAAGGCGATTAAATCCACCACCTATATAGTAGCTCATGTAATCTTTATTAAGTAGACCAGAAACTGAAGGATTACTTGAAGCTTGAACATTTTGAAAATTTGCACCTAAGATAAAGTCTACTCCTTGCGTGAGTGAAAGTCTCATTCCTAATCCATATAATAAAGTGTCCACTTCAACTTCATAAAGAATATTATTTACAACATAATCATCATTGACCATCGTAAATTTTCGGCCAAAAACCTCTAGACCTATTTTATTAAATCTCACTCCCGCAACAAGTCCTGGAGAAAGTGTTGTGGCCCCATTATAAGCATCATTTTTTGAAATTACTCCATTAAAAGAGTAATTCAGCCCCCCATAAGCATAACCAGCACTATGAGAGTGAAAAGAAAAAAGTAAGAGAAATATTATGGCTGCAATCTTTTGCATATCCATATCCCATTTTCTTTTTGAAAATTAAATCTATCATTTAATCGATGTTCACCATATATGAAGAAAGTAAATTCTTGAGGTTCAAGATAAAGTCCACCCCAGAATGAAGGATAAGGAACGTCATCATTTTTATACTTATCCAAAGTTTCATTAAACTTACTCACTAAAGCTTCTCTACTTTCAATCACTTCACTTTGTCGAGATATGAGACTTGCAACCTGACTTTCTTTTGCACGAGATTCAAAATAAGCTTTTGAAACCTCCTCAGAAGCTTTGATGATATTACCTCTAACTCTCACCTGTACACCTGAGACGTGCCAGTAAAAAGTCATCGCAGCAAGAGAGTTATAACTTAAGTCATTAAACTTTTTTGATAAGTAACTTGTGAAAAAGAGAAATTTTTCATCTTCTACATCTTTTAATAAAAGTGTTCGCGCATCGGGAAAATTATTTTCATCCACTGTTGAGAGTGTAAATGCAGTTGGGTTCTGTTCTTCTTTTTTCGCTTTTAAAAACCAATTTTCAAATATCTTAAAAGGATCATCACTTTTTAAAAACTCTAGATGGTCACTCACAAAATTCTCCTTGAATGAGTAGATGATACAATTTAAATAAAAGCTTGAAAACAAGGAAAGATCGAAGAACTGACAGGTATTTAATGATATTTATTAAAATAAGACTTAATCTCTTTTTTAAACTCTCTCATAAAGATAAGATTTTCATATTCTTTTTTATAAATTGAATAAATCGGATATTCATTTGATTTAAATTCTTCAATGACCTTAAATCCTTTTAAGTCTTGATTAACTTCATGTGACATATAGATAAGGGCCTGACCATCTAGACATAGTTTTTTTGCGAAGTCGTAGTGATCTGTATAGAAAATTTCCTTCGGAGAAAAACTATTATTGAACAAGAATTTCTTTAAAGACTTTTTCATCACTTCTTTATTTCCAAGAACTGCAATAGGAAGTCGACTGAGCCTAAGCTTACTTTCTTTTTCATAACCTGAAGACTCGGAGCATAACAATGAGTTTTTAAACATTGCAAGCTTTTCTATACCATAACCAACATCTGCGATTGCAAAATCACTTATAGCAATATCGATCACGTCATGGTCAATAAAGTAGATAGACTGAGAGGAGTTTTTCACACTGCTTGATTCAACTAGACCAAATTTACTATAGTTTTTCCAGTAACTAGCAAGAATATTATCTAAGAAGTCACCTCGTAGACTCCTTTCGATTCCAACTTTTACGTTATAGCCAGATATCCCCTCACTAGTAATTGAGTCTTCAAGCCTCTTACCAGTTGAGAACATCTTTTTTGCATAGCGAAATATCCTTTCACCATCAATAGTTAGTTTTAAATCTCTTGATGAGCGTATAAGAAGTGTTGTATTGATATTATTTTCTAGGGATTTTACGTGTTCACTTACAGTTGATGCGGAAAGACCTAAGTTTTTCGATGCGTCTTTAACCGATCTATTCTTCGCAACCTCATAAAAACAGTGTAAATGATTCCAATTCATGGTTTTTAATACATCGAGAATTCCGAATTATCAAATATTAATCTTTTAAAAAGCTAGTTTGCATGTATAACATATTTTTGTTTAAAAAGGACATACTTATGAAAGCAAAAAGCCCATCGTTTACAGCAATTAAGAAAAAGAGTGAAACTCATATTTCACTTATGAATAATAAGAAGCTAAAACTCATTAGCTCTTCAAGTATTAAAAATAGTTCATTTGATAACTCAAATATTAATAAATTAGTGATTAAACACTCTAACTTAACAGAGTCAAACTTTAGGAAATGTAACCTTGTTAGTGCTTCAATTGATCACAGTGATCTTTCAGAAGCTGATTTCACATGGTCAAATCTTAAAGGTAATAAGATATATAGAGCAAATTTTAAAGGCTCAAACCTTGAATTTGTTGATTTGTCAGAAGCTGTAGTTAAAGAGTGTAACTTTAAGGACGCTAGTCTTAGATGGTCTAAATTAGGTGTTACTTATTTTGAAAATTGTGACTTAAGAAATTGTGACTTTTCAAATGCTGATTTATCAACAACTAAGTTCATTAACTGTAAACTAAAAGGTGCAAAGTATAATATTAATACTGAACTTCCTTTTGATACAGACGTTGCAAAAAAGCACAAGATGGACTTTCTTGGTGTGCATTAAGAACTAGCTTTATCAAAAATATTATTTAATGCTCGATAAATCTTTGGAGTTCTTTCTTCATCGATTCCAATGATTCTCATTCTTGCCTTAAAACTCAATATTGAGTCGGCTCCGTGTCCATTTTTAAATAAGTGGTCAGAAAGATGTAATACAGTGATAAAGAGTTGAGATAGAGCGAAAAGACTATTTGAATCAACCCCTCTAGGGAAACCTCCCCCATTAGGCCATTCATGGTGATCCTTAATCATTGTCACCACATCACCGGCAATGATGTCTAACTTTGAACACATTTCTGAACATTCAAAAGCATGAGTTTCAATGACTTTCTTTTGGTCATTTTTAAGATCAATGAATTCATTAGTCGATAGATCATAAATTTTACAAAGCTCAGAGTCTGCTAAAGTTAAATCATGCATAAGAGATGCCATACATAATTTTGCCATTGTGGTCTCATTATCGATTTCCAATTCCTTTGCAAGAAGATAGCTTAAAAAACATGATGTTATCGAATGAGAGACAAAGTATCCTTTTGACTTTAAAAATGACTTAAAGATATTCTTAAGTGTCTTATCACTATTTATAGTTTTTATACATGATTCCACAGTCTTTACCGCAAGAGACATTTGTAACTCAGTCATACCAAGAGCTTTTAAGCTATCATGCATGATCTCTAAACTTGATCCTAGAATCTCAATCTCTGATATATTAGCTGGAGCACGACTCACGTTATAAATATGTTCTTTTAAGGCATCCTGAAGAAATAAGTTCATATCTTCTTGTTTTAGATAATACTTATCTTCTACTTTCTTTTCATATCTTTCTAAATCTTCAAAAGACTCGTCTCCTATATTTTTAACTTTGACAAAATTATTATCACTAAGTTTCATGTAAACTTCATAATTAGAGATGTCGTAGTTCTTTAAAAAACTAAATCTAATTTGAGAATACTTCTTAAGGTCTGTTTTCTCATCTCTGATAAATGCTCCTGAGCTTTTATCGTTTGAAAAAACTTTTTCTAATTGGTTAATGAGTAATTCAAAGTCTACGGGCTTATTAATAAAAAAATTTAATTCATTATGATCATAAAAGTTTTTTACATCTTTATAATCTTCAAGATAACCACCACTTATAAAAATAAAAGGTAAGTTCATATTGGTTACATTATATTCGAAAAGGTCAGCTCCATTTCCATCTGGCATATTGTAATCAGATAAAATGATGTCATATTGATTAGCTTCTTGTAATTCTTGAATAGCTTTATTACCACTATTACATTTTGTAATTTCACAATCCACTTCTGACAAAATTAATGTTTCTAAGATCTCTAGAATTTCTAGTTCATCATCGACCAACAAAACTTTCTTCATGATTCCTCTTAAATCAACAACACGGATACGTGCATCTAAATTAAATAAGTTTCAAATATAGCTGTTAACATTATAACTTTTAATCAATTAAAAACAACTAGTAGCCTATTTAGTGAGATATATAAGATATTGAAATCATGAATAAGTTATCATCCATGTATACTCAGTATTAACAGGCCATTACACATCTAAGCAAAAGAAAATATAAATAATCTTCAGATTTTCCTCGGTTTTCTCAATTTATAAGGTTAAGAATAAATAAGAAAAAAATAATAACTAGAACTAAAGAGAAAGATTTTTTATGATAAAGATTCAACAATATGACTAATATTTTTATCTATCTTATTTTTATATTTACAGGCTTAATAACAGGTTCCCTTTCTGGATTATTAGGTATCGGTGGAGGATTAATTATCGTCCCCATACTCGCCTACACTTTTAAACTAATAAATCTTCCTGAACAGTTTTTGATGCACTATGCAATAGGAACCTCTCTTTCAATAATTCTCATCAATGTTTCTTCTTCAACGTATTTTCACAATAAGAAAAAGAGAATTGACTGGAATCTCTATTCAAAGATGGCCATTTTCACGGCCATTGGTTCAACAATTGGTGCGTTCATTGCTTTTAAGATAGATAAAGAAACTCTTAAAATGGTTTTTGCAACCTATGTTACTCTCGTAGCATTGAAGATGTTATTTTTTAGTAATAAAGATCACCAAAGTGCCAAAGTGACACCAATTTCAACTTACTCACTCGTAGGCCTGATCATCGGAACAAAGTCCAGTATTCTTGGTATCGGTGGAGGAACCATCTCTATTCCCTTTCTAACTTGGAGAGGTCATTCAATGATTGATGCCGTAGGAATTTCAGCAGCTCTAGGAATTCCAATCTCAATATTTGGTTCAGCTAGTTACCTTTATAATGGTCTTAAAACCGGAATAGAGGTCGATATGGCCATAGGATTTATTTACTTTCCAGCTCTTTTTGGATGTATGATTACCATCCCCTTTGCTTCAAGACTTGGCGCCAGTTACGCACATAAAATTGACCAACGAAAGCTAAAGAAGTTTTTTGGAATACTCTTAATGATCATAGCATTCAGAACATTTATAAAAAATCTTAATTAAATAGCCTTTTGACATGAAGTAAGTTATGTAAAAATTACTTACATCTCTATAACTTTTTCACGTTTAAAAAGCCTTATTCTATACAGTTTGACTCAAATAATGCCAATATGTTAGTTACATTGTATCGATTTTATCGAAGTTGGACTTCACTAAAATGAAATTATATTCAAAACGATTTCTTTATATAGTGCGCCAAGATTATGAGAGAGGGGAAGGGAAAAAATGAGAAACTTAAAGAGAACAATTAATGGTTTTGCCATTATTGCGTCTTTAAGCATGACAAGTCAGGCTATAGGACAAAGTGCGGTTAACACATCATCAATCAAGAGATCAACAAAGCTTGATAAAATTCTTGATACCATAAAGCCTAGTAGAATCGGCTACTGGTCTCAATTTGCTGGACCTCAAATTGGTGGTTCTGGTTCTCCTGTTGATGAATTTGGAGTTGAAGATAAAGGCTCAGTTAACACTTGGAACCAAGTAAGCTTTGGTTGGCAACTGTCAAAAGCAACAAGACTTGTAATTAACCCTAGATTTGAAATCAATCACAACTCTAAAGAAGCTAGAAGAGTTAATCCTCTCGATCCAGTTATTGGGATAAACACGACATGGTTTAAGTCTGGAAAATTATCTTTTGGTGGTGGCATTAATACCATTATGCCATTTGCAAGAACAACAGATACAAAAACAGACAATCTTGTTCTTAACCCTGGTGGTTTCCAAGTTGTTAACTATCAAGTAAATAGTGCATTCAGTGTTGGTTCTTGGGTATGGGGTCGAGTTAGATTCTTTGATGGAACAAGCCCTGAAGACGAAGATAGAGTACAATATATGTTTGCACCAATTGCTACGTATAACTTTTCAGACAGCTTAGGTATGTCTGTATTTTATCAATTTGACGGAGATGCTAAGAATAATTACGACTTCACATGGGACACTGATCAGACTCTAAACCTTTCTATGAGATATACATTAAATAAATATCTTACCCTAGAGCCGTTTATCACAGTCTTTCAAGAAGCCAACTTCTCACCATCTAGAGCAAACATAAATATGTTTATCTCTGGAAGATTTCTATAATTTATATAAATTAAATATTAAATAAAAAAGCCTCGTCTATGCGAGGCTTTTTTTTATTAATTAAGTTAAAAATAATCTTAAAATAATCTTTGCGTCCAAATATAGAAAAGCCTTGAAACTAGTTCAAGGCTTTTCTATATGGTGGGCGATGACGGGCTCGAACCGCCGACATCTACCTTGTAAGGGTAGCGCTCTCCCAGCTGAGCTAATCGCCCAAAATGTCTTTCGGTCTGGATAATTTAATAGAACATCAAGTAACTGTCAATATAAAAAAAGCC
Organism: Halobacteriovorax sp.; assembly: GCA_002686115.1. Classification (GTDB taxonomy): domain Bacteria; phylum Bdellovibrionota; class Bacteriovoracia; order Bacteriovoracales; family Bacteriovoracaceae; genus Halobacteriovorax_A. The sequence continues at coordinate 19,524 of NZAF01000162.1, forward strand.
CTCTTTTTCAAGAGGGCTTTTTCGGATCAGTTTTAATATTGTTGCTTCTTAATTTGCAACAGCGGATGCGTCAGTATCTCCATCGATAACCTTCAGACCTACATGTTGCATAAACTTTTCAGGCTCTCTTAAGTCTAGAGCAACCTTAAAAACTTCTTCAACATGAGTCATCGGAAGAACTTCAATACCTGATTTTATTTCACTTGGAATCTCTGGAAGATCTTTTGCATTCTTAGCTGGAATAATAACAGTTTTAACACCAGCTTGTTTTGCTGCTAAAAGCTTTTCTTTTAATCCACCAATTGGAAGGACACGACCTCTAATAGTCACCTCTCCAGTCATTGCAACATCTTGCCTTACAGCAACACCTGTGATTGCTGAAGTAAGTGCCGTAGACATTGTAATACCTGCACTTGGTCCATCTTTTGGAGTAGCCCCTTCTGGAACATGTATATGGATATCATTTTTTTCAAACC
>NZAF01000163.1 GCA_002686115.1 Halobacteriovorax sp.
CAATGACATGTTCAGCTTTTTCGAGCAACTGAACTCCATACTTTGTGAGGCTTGGACGATAATTTGTGCGATCCAGCAACTGGAGCCCTAAATCATCTTCGAGATTGTTGATAGCGTATGACACAGCTGATTTTGCGCGATGAAGCTTCTCTGATGCCTTAGAAAAACTACCTGTTTCACTGACTACCTTTAACACTGTGAGTTGATCAATATTCATAGGTACCTCAAATATCTTGTTCTAAAAGTAGAACGTGCTGGGCTTAATTATATGCTTTTTTTTGAACGGAAACAAGAGTAGACTTTTACAAACATTAGGCATCTTATCGATTAAAGGAGATAAATATGAAAAAGTTATTAATGATTGTTGCTTCTCTACTGCTTACGAATCTTGTCTTTGCTGACACTACATTAAACTTAGATAAATCTAAGAGTAAGCTAATGTGGCTTGGAAAGAAAGTAACAGGTAAGCACAATGGTGACATTAAATTTAAATCAGGAAGTATTACACTAAGTAAAGAAGGTATTTTAAAAGATGCTAACTTTACTGTTGATATGACAACGATTAATACAACTGACCTTTCAGGAGAGTGGAAAGATAAATTAGATGGCCACTTAAAGAATGAAGACTTCTTTAACGTGTCAAAGCATCCAACTTCAACTCTTAAGTTTAAAAAAGTAAATTCAAAAGCAGGAAAAGTTTATAATGTAACTGCTGATCTAACGATCAAAGAAAAAACAAAGCCTGTTACATTTGATGTAAAATTAGATGGTAAAAAAGCAACTGGTAGTTTTACTTTTGATAGAACTGTTTATGATATTAAGTATGGTTCTGGAAAATTCTTTGAAGGTCTTGGTGACAAGATGATCAATGATGAAGTTAAAGTTGATTTTGATATCGCTCTAAAATAAGAATTTTTATAATGGCCCTCTCTTTGTAGAGGGCTTTTTTTATGTTTACATTAGTTCAAAACACACCCATCAATCTTTCTTTAATAAGTCCTCTTTATGAGGATAGAGAAGTTCTTTCAAGGGCTTGGCCAGAAGCGATATATCCTTTTAATCACGAGCAATGGACAGAGTGGTTTAAAGAGACATCTAAAGTTAAAACAGTATCTTTATTATTAAAATTTGATAGTGATATTGTGGCCCACGCTGCAATAAAAAGCTATGTCATTGAGCCCGGTTTAAATTATCTGTGCTTAATAGCAGTGAGAAAAGATCTTCAGTCTAAGGGTATTGGAAGAGAGTTTCTTAAACAAATATTCTTACACTGCCAGAATAAATTGGGGATTTCAGAACTTTATCTCATGGTACACCTAGACAACCAAAGAGCTTTAGATTTCTATACTAAGCTTGGTTTTCAGTGGGTTGATGGTGAAAACCCAAGACGGCTAAAAATAAAATTGTGACAACCTTGACACATTTACAATCTATATTATCTTAGAGTTAACCGGTATTAACAATATATAGGGGGCTGCACGTGAAAGCGATTAAGATCAAACCGATTCTCTTTAAAGAAGGTAATTTTGTATATCCCTTGTTTGAAACTAAGAACTTGAAGAGTTTAAAGTATTCAAATAAATCATCATCTGAATCTCGAATGCAAAGAAAGAATAAGCTAAAAGCTAAAGACGATACCAAAGATATAAAGTCCTAAAATAGAACTCATTGAAGGGAATGACTTCTGTTTTAAAAAAGTTTCTCTTTCTCGCCCAAGTGAAACTCTAACTTATTTTGTGGCCTATAGGGATCAAGCATATGAAGCTTATGGGCCACTAATTTAAGACTTCTTCCATCTCTTTTACCATGAATTCTATCACCAATGACTGGGTGACCAAGCTCGGCCATGTGGACTCTGATTTGATGTTTTCTTCCAGTAATAATTTGAACTTCAACTTGAGTATTTTTGTCATTATAGCTTTTGACTTTATAGATAGAGTGGGCGTCTTTTCCTTCAATCTTACTCTTTATTTCTCCAGACTCTTTTAATTCTCCGTGGACAACGGCCTGATAGAATTTTTCGACTCTTCTCTCTTTGATCTGCTCACTTAAAAGTCTTGCGGCTTTTTTATTATAGGCAAAAATCATAAGCCCCGCAGTTTCTCTGTCGAGACGGTGGATGAGAAAGATTTCTTTTTTTAGAGACTTCTCAATGTGTCTTAGAATGGTAAATTCATCTCCATACTTTGTTCCCTGAGAGAGAAGTCCAGCTGGTTTATACCAAATTCCCCAATTATGAGTGTCATGAACACATCGAACATTAGACATATCAAATTCTTTAATATTTGGATCAAAGTAGAGCTTTACCTTTTCGTCTTTTTTTAAAGTTGCGCTCGCTTTTCTCACTGTTCTTTGCTTCTTGCCGCTATGAAACCAGACCGCTCCAGAACTCATAAGTCTTTTAATCGCAGACTTTGAAAAGTCAGAGACTTTTGTCAAAGCATCGACAACCCAGATCCCATCAGAATCTGCTGTATATGAATAAATTTTCTTCTTTTCCATTAAAAACCTTTAAAATGAGGGCATCCTTTGCAGCCACTCTGACAACAGCTATCTATATCAGAGGCCTCATCCTCAGGAAATAAGATATCCTTAGGTAGGTAATATTTTATCGAATTTTCTTCTTTAACGTAGAAAAACATTTCACTGGCCTGAATAGGGGTTGGGGTCGTCTCTAAAAGTAGAGATAAGTATAACTTATGGGCCTGGTCACTGTCTTCACAGATGATAGCGAATTCCCCATCATTAGACCCTTTTGAGAGGACTTGATATTTGCCTTTATCTTCGTATGGAATTGTTTTATATTCTAGCATCTAAGTCAGTATATATTAAGATTTAAAGGGAGCCAATGGGTGTTTGGACTACCAATAAAATATCATGAGCCAGTCTTTAGACCTCCCTCTGAGGGGAGAAGCTTACTTATTCAACAGACAATAGGTTGCTCAAATAATATGTGCACATATTGTAATATGTATCGCTCCAAAGAGTATATGGAAAGAGAAGAGAAAGATGTGCTCATGGACATTGAAAATGCTGCCAATTACTTTCAAAGAATCGGTCACTTTCCAAGCAAAGTCTTTCTATGTGATGGGGATGCTCTTGGAGCTAAAACAGAAAATCTCTTAAGCTCTCTATCAGCGATTAGAGAAAAATTTCCAGAAAAGACTCGTGTTGGCGTTTATGCTACAGCAGAGAATATGCTTGAAAAAAGTATGGATGAGCTTGTACAGCTCTCAGATAACGGACTTAAAATTGCTTATCTAGGAATGGAGTCAGGATGTGATAAGGTCCTTCATCTAACAGTTAAGGGAAATAATGCTAGAGATATGATTGAAGGATGTCATAAGTTAAAAGAGGCCGGTATAGAAGTCTCAATTATCTGTATGTTAGGACTTGGAGGAAAGAAGTTCACTAAGAGTCACGTAGAAGAAACCGCTCGTGTTTTAAGTGAAATTTCTCCAGCCTACTTATCTTTTCTAACAACAATGGCCATAGAAGGGACTCCTTATCATCGAATGGTTTCACGTGGCTTTGAAATGCTTACAGTTAAAGAGCTTCTTATTGAGTTACACGATATTATTGAAGGATGTGATTTTAAAGATAAGGTTCTTTTCAGAACAAATCATGTTTCAAATATGTATCCAATAGGGGGAGAGTTAAATAGGGATAAAGAAATCATTATGCAAACTCTAAAAAAATGGATTCAAGAAACGCCAGAGGGAACATACCCTCCTAAGCCTTCACATATGTAAAAGGGATTACTTTGGAAAATTTTTATCTATATCTTACGATTCTCATTATACTTATTTTTGTCTTATCCATTGGGGTTACTTTTTATTATCTTAAATATAAGAGAGTTCTTAAGGAAGCCACTGAAAAAGCGCTGGCCGCAAAAGAAGCTGAAGAGAAGAGAGTTGATTATATCAATGAGAGTTTAAGAATAATTTCTCTGGCATGCATTCAAGAGCAGTGTGAAGTTTCTGAAGCGTGTATAAGAATTAGAATGTTAATTTCAAGAGTTGATCATATAACTAATGATGGCTTTCCTTATATTTTTGAGATGTATGAAAAAATTAAGCATTTTAAAACTCACGAAGCTAGAAAAGCCATGAGTAAGCAAGACCGATTCAATGAGGATAAATTACGCTTTAAGATGGAAGCGGAGTTTGGAGATAAAATAAAAGAGGAGTGCGAGAAACTTCTAAATATGTTAAAATCAATCTCATGAACTTCTATGTGCATGACCTAAGTCCTATTGCATTTTCAATTCTTGGCCTAGATATTCCTTGGTATTGGCTTAGTTATTTTCTCTCATATTTTATTATATTGTATTGCTCATTATCTCTTATAGAGGAAAAAGAGTTGAAAGTAGGGAAGAAGTCTTTTCTAAGCTATATGTTTTTTGGCTTTTTCACCATGCTAATTTTCTCAAAGCTCTTTTATGTCTTCTTCTATCACCCAAATTACTATCTTCAAGACCTATCGAGAGTGTTTAAGGTTTGGCATGGGGGTATGAGCTTTCATGGGGCACTTATTGGGGTCATTGTTTGGACTTATTTCTTTAGTAAGAAAGTAAAGGTTTCATTTTGGTCTTTCACAGATATTGTCGCGACATATGCAGGAATTGGAATCTTTCTTGGACGACTTGCTAATTTCTTTAATGGTGAGCTTGCTGGAAGAGTGAGCACTGCTCCTTGGGCCATGGTATTTCCAAGACTGTATGACTATAATCCAAGACATCCATCACAAATATATCAGGCGCTATTAGAAGGGCTATTGCTTTTTATAATAATGAATCATTATAAAAAAGATATATATCAAAGAGGAAGACAAAGTATTCGCTTTCTTTTTTTCTATGGTGCTTTGAGATTCTTATGTGAGTTCTTTAGAGAGCCAGATAAACAAATTGGACTCATCTCTCATCTATCGATGGGGCAGATTTATTGTCTTGTTATGATGTTTTTAAGTTTTTTTCTCTTTGTTCGCAAGGCTTAGTCTTTTCTAAATAATCAGAGATGACTTTTTTAAGTTGGTCGAATTTTATTGGTTTAGCTAGACTCGCGTTCATTTGAAGCTTTTCACATTCACTATCAAGTCCATTTGACCAGTTCGCAGAGTTTCCAATGATATACATTTCTCGGATGGACTTTTTCTTGTGACTTCTAATTCTCTTTGCTGTTTCTGGTCCATCCATTATGGGCATGAGCTTATCAAGGATGAGAAGATCAAAATGCTCCTTCTCTAATTTTTTAAGTGCTTCAGCACCGTTTGAAGCAGTTGTAGAACTTAAACCAAGCTTTTGAAGATACTTAGTTAAGACAAGAATATTTAAATTATTATCATCAACAACGAGAACTTTTAGATCACATGGGATGTTAATTATTTTTTCTTCAACTTTTTCATTTGACTGCAGACTAGACTTCTTACAAAGAATACTAAACTTAAAGATAGAGCCTTGAGGTGAGTTTTTTGAAACACTGATCTCTCCATCAAAAAGTTGAACGATCTCTTTTGTGATACCAAGCCCTAAGCCAGTTCCACCATATTGAGAATTAATTTTTTCATCAGCTTGTTCAAAGGGGTTAAAGACTGTTTCCATCTTTTCACTAGAGATTCCAATACCTGTATCAATAACTTCAACCTCAATCACATATTGATCGTCTTCCATCTCAGTATATGAGCAGTTTACAACAACACTACCTTTTGTTGTAAATTTAACGGCATTGCTTAGAAGGTTATTTAAGATCTGCTTAAATCTTAAAATATCTAGTTGAATATAAATATCTTCCTGCTTATTAAATGAAGACTCTAAATGAATTCCTTTTTTCTGACATGCTATTTGGTGAACGGTTAGGCATTCTTTAATGACCGAATGAAGAGAGGTTGGTTCTCTAACAAGAGAGACTTTATTCATTTCGAGTTTATTAAAGTCTAAGATATCATTTACAAGACCTAATAAGTTCTCACTTGATTGATCAATGATTTTTACATAAGAGTCCACTTCTTCACTTTTTTCTAGATCTTTTAAAAAGAACACTGAGCCTGTGATCGCATTTAAAGGTGTTCTAAGTTCATGAGTAAGTTTTGAGAAAAAGAGGTCTTTCTGTTCTTGTTGATTTTTAATGTGAAGAGTTTTCTTTTCAACTTCTTTTTTTAATTTCCAACTAAAGTATATTGCAATAAAAACTAAAATTGTCAGAATGAAGAGGACGACGAAGAGGGTTTTTAAAACCTTTGGTGACAAAGTTGGATTACTTTTTTTAATATAATTATCAAATATAATGTTTTCAAGATTCTCTAGTGCCTTTAGATTTTTCGCTCCATATATATTTGCTATCCTTTCAAGTCTTAAAGTTGAGATATGCCCGATAGGGGTATTATGAGCTTCAATAAACTTCTTAGTTTCATTGGCTTCATAGATTAGTTGGTCAAAATCAGCTTCTTTATTATATTTTTCAAGGATTAAATTAACAATCTCTTCTTCGTTATTAAGGGCGTAGTACCATCCTTTAATGACGGCCCTTCTCATCGCTTTTACGCGTTCTGGAAATAAACTAGCTTCTCGAGTATTTGTAAAGAGCATATCTCCATAGAGGTCCACTCCATAATTCAATGGATTTAAAATATTGATTTTTATATTTCTTTTTTCAAAGTAAAATGTCTGATTTGTTTGATAGACACTTATGGCATCGACTTTCTTCTCTATAAGATCATTTGAGTTAAAGCTATGAGGTACATAAGTAAACTCAACAGGGGAGACGTTATAGTTATTAAACATGACACTAAAGACCGCATCATCAACGCCTTTTTGATACATTACTTTTTTACCCTTTAGTCCTGCCGGTCCTAAGATTTGATCCTCGGCCCTTGTCGCGAGTACTAGAGGTGAATGTTGAAAAATAGGTGCGACAATTATAAATTCTTTATCTTCTAAAAAGTACTTAACGATACTAGAGTCTGAAACTCCATAATGACCTGGTTTATCAGATACCTTTTCTGGAGCATTCCATGCTATATCTCTTTCTATTAGTTCAACTGATAGCCCTTCTTCTTTAAAAAATCCTTTTTCCTTGGCAGCATAATATCCAGCAAATTGGAACTGATGCTTCCATTTTAAGAATAACTTAACCTTATCTTCACCAAGTGCTGAAGACTGAGCAAGTGCTAAAAAAGTTATTAAAATAAATATTTGCATTGATTAGCTTTTCGGATTTTTTATACATTAATTAAAAATACTTATGCTTTTCTTTAAGTTTTATTTATAAGTATTTGCTAGATAGCCGCGCGATGAGGTCGGGTATCTTGGTAAAAAGCTGTTTATTATTAACTTTGAATTCTTAATATCAATACTAGAGTCGCCGACAAGTAAATTATGAGAGTATTAGTCAGCTTTATATTATCCTTTACTGTTATTGGTGCTATGAGATGTGCGCCAGGTTTTAATCTTGTTAAAGAGGATGAGGTTTATTTATGCCTTAAGGTGATTAAGGATGAGGAGATTGTTTGTACTCACGAAGCAAAAACTGGTGAATGCTTAGAGATAGGAAATAGAGTTACATACCGAAAAGATTATCAAGAGCCGATCGTTTTTGGTGATTCTTCACGTACTATCACTTTTAAAAAGCCTGTATGTCGACAAGTTGAAAGAGATGTAAAAACTAAGTATTACCCAGCTGATAGCGAAAAAGAGGCGCAAATTTTTTGTGATTTAAAGGCCAAGAATGAGCAAGCAGATCTTATAAAGAAATACTATGTTTCAGGTAAGGTGAGCTGTCTTTTAAAAAAATCATTTGAACAATGTCTTTAGCAGCTACTTTTTTTTCTTCGTCTTGGCAGCCTTGTCATTAATAGCTTGTTCGTATTGTTTAATAAGCTCTGGATCAAGTTCATTAACAGCGACTTTTTTGAAACTCTTTCTTGAATTAATCATTTCTTCACAACGATGAACGGCCCCATCGTGCTCAACGGGTACATTCTTACGACCATCTTTCATCCAAGTGATTTCTTTATTACAGAAACGACATTTCGACATAGTACTGCTCCAAGCTTCAAAAAATTAAGGTCTTTATCATAACACAAAGAGGATCAGATTTGCATGACATTGTTTTATGCACATGATAGAATTTTGACTAACTTATAAAGATGATGTGCACAGAGTCACAATAAAGAACATTTCGGAGAATAAAAATGCTCGATATTAAATTTATTAGAGAGAACGTCGACCTCATGAAAGAGACAATTAAGAATAAGAATATCCCTCTTAATCTTGATGAGCTTTTAAAGGTTGATGAAGAACTTGTAGAATTACAAAAATCTCAACAAGAGCTACAAACTTCCAGAAATGCAAATGCTAAAATGATTCCAAAAGCTTCAAATGAAGAGAGACCTGCGCTTATCGCAAAAGGAAAAGAGATAAGTTTAGCACTTAAAGAGCTTGATCCTAAAGTTAATGAAGTACGTTCAAAACTACAAGAGCTTATGTATCTTGTGCCAACGATACCTTCTAGTGACGCCCCTGTTGGAAAAGATGATACAGAAAATGTTGAAGTAAAGACATGGGGAGAAAAGCCTAGTTTTTCATTTAAGATGCTTGATCACGTAGAAATTCTTGAAAAGAATAAGTGGGCAGAGTTTGAAAAAGTCGCAAAGGTTTGTGGTTCTCGAAGTTATTCTTTAAGAAATGATATGGTCTTACTTGAAATGGCCTTACATAGAATGGCCCTTGATAAATTAATTTCAAAAGGATTTACTCTTGTTTCTGCTCCATCTCTTGCAAGAGAAGAGGCCATGTATGGAACAGGTCAATTTCCATTTGGAAAAGAAGATGTTTACTATATTCCAGATCATGACCTCTACCTTTCTGGTACTGCTGAAATTCAATTAAATAGTTTGCATGGTGGAGAGATTATTGATGAAAAGGATCTTCCTATTCTTTATGCAGGATACTCACCTTGTTTTAGAGGAGAGGCTGGAAGTCATGGTCGTGATGTTAGGGGCCTTATAAGAGTGCACCAATTTCAAAAGACTGAGCAATATATCATTTGTAAAAATAGTGAAGAGGAAACCTTAAAGTGGCATAAGGCCCTTTTAGAAACTGCAGAAGAGCTCTGCCAAGAGCTAGAGCTTCCATATAGAGTACTTGAAGTTTGTACGGGGGATATGGGTGCTGGAAAGTTTAAGATGTATGATATTGAATGTTGGGTACCAAGTGAAGATAAGTACAGAGAGACTCATTCATGCTCGGCACTTCTTGATTGGCAGGCAAGACGTACAAATACAAGATACCGAGATAGCGAAGGTAATGTTAAATTTGTTCACACCTTAAATAATACTGCTGTAGCGACTCCAAGAATCCTCGTTCCTTTCTTAGAGAATCATCAAAATGAGGACGGCTCAGTATCTATTCCTGAGAAATTAAGGCCATATATGGCAAGTCGAGAG
>NZAF01000164.1 GCA_002686115.1 Halobacteriovorax sp.
AGTCGACCACAGTTAGGTCTTAAAAAAATGCCCCCGAGTGAATATCGGAGGCATCTTGGATTTTAAACTTGTGGCCTTTTATTAACCTGTCCCATTTTTGGGGTACAGATCATAGAGGCCCTTTTTTAATAACAACACACAGAAATATGCGTACCTAAAAGTTAAACAATTTCATTTATTTTGCCGATAATTTATCATTAGGTACAAATATGATTAAGCAGTTATTTAAATCAAAAATTTCTTTGATGCTTTTAAAGTTCATCGTCATCATTAGTGGATTTTTCACTTTCATAAGTACCCTTGTCCAAGTTTATATAGACTATAGAACAGACTTATCAACCATTCAAAGATCAATTACTCAAGTAAAAGATGGTTATTCTCACTCCATTGCAAACAGTCTTTGGCACCTCGATACTGAGCAGATTAAAGTTCAGATTGAAGGTATTTTAAGATTAAGAGACATTGAATATATAAAAATCATAGAACGCAAAAGAGGAAAAACGTCATTATTCATTGAAAAAGGTGAAAAAAATATAACCAGGAAACTCGAAAGTAGATTTAACCTGAGATACGGAAAGAATACAAATAATATCATTGGTGAAGTTGTCATTCACGTCAACTTAGATCATGTATATGAGAGAATACTTGATCGCTTCTTTATTATTTTGATTACCCAAATGGTAAAAACATTCTTAGTATCATTTATCATTCTCTTTATTATTTATATAACGGTTGCAAAGAGAATCATTAAAATTGGAAATTATGCAAAAAGACTTGGACATCAAAATATTGAAGAAGAACTGATTGATACTCCACCAAATATTTCAACAGTTAATGAGCTTGATGAACTAGTACTCTCACTTAATCTTATGAGAACAAATTTAAAAAATTACTTAAACAATAGAGATGAAGCAGAGGAACAGTTAAGAGAGTATAAGACTCATCTTGAAGATCTTGTCATGAAAAGAACAAAACAATTAAACGATAAGAATGAGCTATTAGAACAAAAACTAAGAGAAATAAATACTATGCAAGACCAAATGATCGCCCAAGAAAAGCTTGCTTCACTGGGGAATCTTACAAGTGGAATCGCTCACGAAATCAATAATCCATTGAACTTTGTTATAAACTTTGCTCAAATTTCATCACACTCAGCCACTGAACTTAAAGCTAAAATTGAAAAATTAAATCAACTATCTCAAGATGAAAAGGCCGTACTTGAAAAAGAACTTGAGGATATTTCAACCATGACAAAAGAGATTACCACTCATGGAAGAAGGGCGGAAAACATTATAAAAAGTATGCTCGAGCATTCTAGGTCATCTGAATTATCACAAGAAAAAGAAAGCATTGATATTCACGAAATATTAGAAGAAAATTTAAACTTTGCCTTTCATGCTATGAGAGCAAAGTATCGAGGATTTCACGTAAACCTAACAAAAGACTTTGATCAGTCTATTCCACAACTCATGCTAAGTAAGCCTGATATCGCTAGAGTATTTCTAAATTTATTTTCAAATGCATTCTATTCTCTTATTAAAAAATCGGAGAATAAGTCTGACGACAACAATGACTTCATGCCTGAATTAATCGTAACCACAGAGAAGAAAAACGGTCTTGTCACCATAAAGATTAAAGATAATGGACTTGGGATTGATAAAGAATTAATTGAAGAAGTATTTAACCCATTTTTTACGACAAAGCCTGCAGGCGAAGGAACAGGACTTGGGCTCTCATTAAGCTACGATATCATAACAAATATCCATTCAGGAAACATAGCTGTTAATAGTGAGATCGATCAATACTGTGAGTTCATCATACAATTACCGATATAACGCTTTAGAAATATTGTCATATAGATCAGTATTGATTATGATGCGTCTATGGGACTAATGTTTATTCTACCTAAAGATGAAAAAGAAATTGATCGAGTTGAGATCCGAGATGGAGAAATCACTCTAAAATCATACGGACTTCCACTTATATTCTGGGGATATCTCGGAGCAGGACTCACTGTTTTATTTGCCATGATTCTTGCTGTAAAAGGCCCTCTTGTAAAACTTTATCATATTGATGATCCAATTAATAAAGTCTTAGTATTAGCAGTAATTATCACGATAGCTGCAATCATTTTATTTCTTTTCTGTTTCTTCTTTTATGAAAAATTCTTATCTAAAAAAGGAAACCAAATAAAGCTCATTCATAGAATATTCTTTATTCCAATTATTAAAAAAGCTTACGAATTAAAAGATGAGAAGTCTCTCTATGTAAAACACTATCTAGACTCTCCAAATGTTGCAAAGATGAGAGGAGATGCCGCATATAAAGGCTTTGAAAATAGAGGTTACTTTCAGCTTTGTATGAAGACAAAAAACAATGTCGAGGTATTATTAGATCGTTCTAGCCAAAAAAGAGATCTCATTAGAATTAAAGAGTTGCTTGAGAAGTATTAAGACTATTCCTGATCTTCTTTTTTATCACTATATTCAGGAATTTCTTTAATTTTCTTTGGTCTCATTCCCCCACCAAGTTTCTTAGGTCTTGATGATGGGTCTTTTTCCCAATGCTTTTCCCATGTAGCCTCATCTCTACTCTCACGCTTCTTTAGAGCTTTTTCTTTTCTTTCATTGATGATTTCATCAACTTCACTCTTTTTTCTAAGACGTATTGAGCTTGAGACTTTCTTACTTTTATTTTGACGTCTTTGCTCATCAGATGCCTTATCATGATTAGAAATATCTACTGTAATCTCACCTTTTACAAAGCACTGACAGGCAAGCCTCTCCTTAGTGATATGAAAAACATTTCCAAGTAGTTGAGTTTCTGCAAAGGTTGGCTCATTCACGTTATCTGTACCATCTTGTATTTTAATAACACAGTCTGTGCAATTAGCGTGTCCACCACAACTGGATTTAATATAGAGATCATTCTCTGTTAAGCACTCTAAAAGACTCTTATTCTCATCAACATATAGAGTAAGATCTTTAGGATTAACAAAAATTTTATACATAAGTCACCTAGACGGTTCTCTCTAATTTCCCTTGGATTTTTTCAAGAACTTTTCCTTTAAAAGGCTTAAGCATTAGAGATAGTTTAAGACTTACTTGTGCATCATGATCGGTGAATTGTATAGAGAGTGTGAAACCTTTACCTGTTGCTTCAATAATTCCTCTTGATTCATCATTTGAGATTTCACAAGGAATATTAAACTTAGCAACGTACTCTGGAGTTATCTCTTTTAGGGCCAATTGATAGGCCTCAGATTTGTTATTAGCAACTTTATAATTTACTTTTAAATCCATAAATTTTCCTTAATTTACACCTGTTGAACCAAAACCACCTTCTCCTCGAGAAGTTTCACTTAGATTCTCTTCTATTTCGATCTTTGCTTGCCATACAGGACAAATTACCATTTGAGCAATTCTCATCCCATGCTCAATGAAGATATCCTCATTACCAAAATTACCGATTATAATCTTAATTTCACCTCTATAGTCTGAATCTATAGTCCCTGGTGAATTCACAACAAGAAGATCTGTTTTTAAAGATATACCTGATCGAGGACGAATCTGAACTTCATATCCTAGAGGTATTTCAAAACTTAGACCTGTAGGAATAAGGACTCTCTTACCAGGAGCAACAGTAACCCCACTTTTATCATCAAAAGAGGCCCTTAGATCCGCACCTGCCGCTCCCTCGCTCTCATAAACAGGGAGTGGCAAGCTTGAATCATAAGACTTAAGTTTTTTTATTTTTAAAGGGACAAGTCTCTCAGTCATTTAACTACTCTGACTTATCTTCTTTCTTTGAAGGCTTTCTATCCCCTCTATTTCCTCTTGAGTCTCTTGAACCACGAGAGTCTCTAGAATCACGGCCTTCTCTTCGAGGTTTCGCTTCTGCTGCTTTTTTTGCATCTTCTTCCACTGATCCTCTTTTTCTTGCAATTGGCTTTGCGGCCTTAGCTGAGAGTTTAACTCTTCCCATTCTATCAATTTCTAGAACTTTTACTTCAATCTCTTCACCTTCATCTACATAGTCTGCAGGATCTTGAACTCTATCATCTGAGAATTCAGAAATGTGAACGAGGCCAGAAACACCGTCAGCGATATCAACAAAAGCACCATATTCTTTAATTGTGACAACTTTTGCATGATATGTTTTACCAACTTCTGGTCCATTTAATTGAAGTGCAACTAATTCCATACACTCATCAATTTTCTCTTGATTTGTACTGATAAATTTAACAAGACCTTCTTCTGAAATTTCAATATCAAGTTCATAAACTTCTTGAAGTTTCTTAATATTTTTTCCACCTGGTCCAATTAATCCACCAATTTGATCTTGCTTGATTTGCATAGACTTCATTACAGGAACACCATCTTTCATCGCAACTCTATGTGTTGAAATAGTTTTCGCCATTTCACCAAGGATATGAAGTCTACCTTCACCTGCTTGTGCCATCGCTTTTTCAACGATCTCACGAGTAAGCCCTGTAATTTTAATATCCATTTGAATAGCTGTAATACCTTCTTGAGTTCCAGCAACTTTAAAGTCCATATCACCTAAGTGATCTTCGTCACCTAAAATATCTGTTAAAACTTTAAATCTTTCTCCATCAGTTACTAGACCCATTGCAATCCCAGCAACAGGGGCAGAAATAGGAACACCAGCATCCATAAGGGCCATTGAACCTGAACAAACAGAACCCATCGAACTTGAACCGTTAGACTCTAGAACATCACAAACAACTCTTGTCGTATATGGAAAATCCTTAGGCACAACTGCCTTAATTGCTCTTTCTGCAAGATTCCCATGACCTTGCTCACGACGACCAACACCTCTTACACCACGAGCTTCACCTACAGAGTATGGAGGGAAGTTATAGTGAAGATAGAACTTATCTTGGTTAAGACCAGAAATTCTATCTTGCATCTGCTCTCCTTGAGCCCCTCCGAGTGTAACTGTTGCAAGAACTTGAGTCTCACCTCTAGTAAATAGAGATGACCCGTGTGGAGTTTTCAAAATATCAGTTTCAGTTTCAATTTCACGAACTTGATTTAGTGCTCTACCTGCGATTCTTTTTTCTTCATCAAGAATGTCTGCTCTTAACATTTCATATAAAAGCTCATCAACACCCTTGTATGCTTCTTTACCAAAAGCAGAATCTTCCTCTAAACCGTAGGCAGAGAAATTTTCTTTCATATCTTCAGAAACTGTCTTTTCCAGTTCTTTTACAGCTTTTTGTCGAAGCATTTTATCATCAATTGAAAGAGCTGCTCTTGCATCAGTTGTGAACTTTGTTCTAATAGTTTCAAGAAGTGTTTTATTTGGTTCAGCAGAGATAAACTCTCTTTTTTCTTTACCTACTTCTTTTTGCATTTCTTTTAGGAACTTTACATAACCTTTGATTTCATCATGACCATGAAAAATAGCAGCAAGAACATCATCTTCAGGAACGACTTGTGCTTCCCCTTCAACCATTAAAATAGCATCTTCACTTGCAGCAACTGCAATTTCAAGATCACTATTTTCCCATTCAGAGTGATTTGGGTTGATAACAAACTCTCCATTAATTCTTGCAACTTTA
The DNA here is from genome assembly GCA_002686115.1 of Halobacteriovorax sp. Classification (GTDB taxonomy): domain Bacteria; phylum Bdellovibrionota; class Bacteriovoracia; order Bacteriovoracales; family Bacteriovoracaceae; genus Halobacteriovorax_A. Next base: position 5,588 of record NZAF01000164.1, read on the forward strand.
CAGGCTGCAATTGGCCCATCAAAAGGAATATCTGAGATAGTTAAGGCCGCAGATGCACCAATCATCGCTAAGATTTCAGGGTCACCATTTTCTTCGTATGATAGAACTGTGCAAGAAATAACAGTATCAAACATATAACCTGAAGGAAAAAGTGGTCTTAAAGGTCTATCAATTAGTCTTGCATTGAGAGTCTCACCAGTACTTGGTCTCCCCTCTCTTTTTAAAAAACCACCTAAGAACTTCCCTGCAGAATAAAACTTTTCCGTGTATTCTACTAATAGTGGGAAGAAATCTTGCCCATCCTTAACTGTGTGAGCAGAACAAGCAGTAACAAGAACACTTGTACCACCACTTGAGATTAAAACTGAAGCATCAGCTTGTTTGGCCATACGACCTGTTTCGATAGTAATGTCTTTACCACCAAAGTTGTAAGTAAACTCTTTTTTGTTGTTTAACATAAACGACTCCATTCATATTTTTGAATTTTAATATTTGATTTTAAGGGGGAGATCCAAAGAATATTTCAAAAAATTGATAATTTATAACTTACCTATTCTTTCAAATATCCCTTAAATGCCTTCTCCTTAAAATCATGTAAATTTTACTTAAAATTAAGCCTTTTGCAAAGTCTAAGCCCCACAAAAGAGCAAAAAAAAAGGGACCTTAAAGGTCCCCTCTTTAATTACTTTCTTAAACCAAGCTTTCCGATAACTGCTTTATATTTAGCATCATCACCAGCTTTGATGTACTTTAAAAGTCTTCTTCTTCTACCAATCATCTTTAAAAGACCTCTATTTGAGTGGTAATCATGGATATGTTTACCAAAGTGACCTTTTAAGTTGTTAATTCTAGTAGTAAGAATAGCAACTTGTACTGGAGCACAACCAGCATCGTTAGCACCTGAACCAAATTCAGATCCAAATTCTTTAATAAGCGTAGCTTTTTGTTCTTTTGTAATCATTATATTCTCCTAAATGAACAGACCTAAGACCTAGTAAAAATCTTGAACAAAGGTTTTAACCAAGTAAAAGGCGAAATTTGATGCATATTAGCGAATATGCTTTCTCATGTAAAGCTTTAAATTTTCAAGAAGTCTACTTTCTATCTGTCTTATTCGTTCTCTCGAAACACCGTAATCATCTGCGATGGCCTGTAGAGAGCGCGGCGCATCAGAAAGAAGCCTTTCTGTAAAGATTTTTCGATCTCTTTCCTTAAGCCCACCAACAAACTCATCAAGATTCTCTTGTAAAAGCTGTAGACTTTGGTTGTATGAAACTTTTTCAGTAAAATCATCATCAATACTAAGAAAGTCACCAAAGGAGTTAGTTGATTCATCTGAAACTTGATAATCAATGCTTAAGTCACTTGAATTTTCTCCAAGTCTCTGGTCCATCAGAGCAACAGCTTTTTCTGAAACATTAAGGTTTTTGGCAATCGTTTTATGGTCTGGCGAAATACCTTGTGCCTTTAACTTATCTTTTTCTCTCATGAGATTATAAAAGAGCTTCTTCTGTTCATTAGTAGTTCCAACTTTAACGAGACGGAAATTATCTAAAATGAACTTAAGAATATATGATTTAATCCACCAACTCGCATAGTATGATAATTTTGCACCTTTTTCAGGATCATACATTGAAACGGCTTTCATAAGACCAATATTACCTTCTTGGATAAGATCTAGCATATTCGTGTAAGCATAACGATATTCCATAGCGATCTTTACAACGAGTCTAAGATTAGAAACAACAAGCCTCTTAGCTATCTCAATATCACCTGTCTCTTTAAGTTCTTTAGCAAGGGCCAGTTCTTCTTCTCTCGTTAAGAGCTCATAGCGATTGACCTCTTTAATATATTGAGCAAGCTCATTACTTGAACGACTAACAACTTTTGGTAGAAA
>NZAF01000165.1 GCA_002686115.1 Halobacteriovorax sp.
CACCAACTACTGCAACTTTCATAGAAAAGAGTGAATTAAGAAGTTCTTTATCAAGATCAATATAGTCCGTATCTTCAGCGATTGATTGAATAAACTTTAATAATCTCATTCTCTTTGGAAAGTCTGTATTTCCAACAATCAGTTCTCTTGCTTTTTTAGAGAGCTCAGAGAAGGTCTTAACAAAGCTTCCACGAATAATAACTCTCTCTTCAGGAGTTTTGTCATTGATGTCTTCTACTAAGTCATTTAGTTTTGTGACATTTTCAAAAGTTCTTGCACCAATAATAATAAGGGCCACAGTTTTTTCAACTTCACTGTAGTTAAATACTTCCGTATCACCACCAATGATATCTCTTTTAAAGCTTCTTACGATATTCTTTAATATGTCTCTTTCTTCTTTTTTGGAAGGCGAGTCACCTTCAGAGTTTCTAAAGATAGAAAAGATCCCCTCATCCGTTTCATCAGTGTCATCATCACTCTCTTTATAGAGTTCATCGATAAAATTATGAATATCAGTCACTGTAAGGATAAATTCTTCGTTCTGGTGTTCGTAAACATTTCTAACAAGAACTTCAATATTATCAGCGATTGATTCGTAATATTCTCCTTGAGTGTTAAAGAACTCTTCTTTTTGTAGATAAACGTCAAATCCTCTAAAGGCAAATATTGGAAAGAGTTCAAATGCTCTTAGTAGTTCATTTGAATTAATAAAATTTCTATCTCCGCCTAAGAATAACTTCTTTACAAACAGAAGTGATGAGATCAGTTTTTGAAAGTCTTCAAAGCCATCAACATCTTTAGAGAGTTCTTCAATAAATTTTTGGATATTGATACTTTGGCTTGGCCCATTTGCATTTTTTACTAATCCTAAGATTTCTTTTGATAGGGCGATAAATTCTTCTTCTAAAACTTTTCTTCTTTTCTTAAAGAGCTCTACTTCATCTGACTTAAGCTTTTGCATAACTTCGATATTGTCAAAAATTGTAACAGCTCTTTTATTAACAACTCTTAAAAGCTCAAAGAATGGCTCAATATTTTTAACCTGCATTTGATCAGGCTCATCTCTTAGAATAAGGGTGTTAAGTTGAAATAATAAGTCTAGGCCACTAATGATATCGTCTTGTTGATCTTCTTCAAAGAATTGACGAATAAACTTTTCAATATCTGGCTTAGTAAGTAGGTCTTGGTTCTGTCTTCTTACGTATCTAAATAAATCAAGTTGTTGTTGTATACATGCTATATCAGCTTTTACATCTTCACTAAAAATATTTTTAATTCTCTCAGTATCGACTTCACAGTCCGATTCAAGGTCTGCAACCTCAAGAACGGCCGTTCCTGCAACAGGATCATCCTCAACAAAGCCACAAGATGCAAAGATCAAGAGCTGAGTGATAATTAAGAATGTTCGTAAAATCAGTAGTTTATTCACTAAATTCCATGGTTTTTGTATGTTATTACTTTATAGATTAGAGAAAATAGGGCAATTTGCAAAGCTTTTAAACACATTAGAGTTATATTTACACGGTGTGTCAATAAGACTTCCACTTTCATATTTAATTTGCTTAAATTAAAGTATATGAAATTATTTTTAAAAATTAACCTCCTGCTTTTGGCTACTTACACCAGTTCATGGGCGCAATTAACACTGACTGGTCCAGATTCGATATTTGGTAGTCTCTCTAGCACTGACTTTTCTTTATCAAAGGCGTCAGATTTTGCAGTTAATGGAAATATTTCTTATGAAAATTTTCAAAGATTAAATGAGCCTGCAAGAAGAACTGAATTTGAAGATTGGGCAGGATTTAATTTCAATGTATCAGGACGTTTTGGTGAGTATCACTTCCAGCATCAGTCTGATTACCGAGTTTACATTAATAATGATAATCAAGTGAATGTGTCTGTTCCATCAACTTATCTTGAATATAAAGATAGTAATTACCGTTTAAGTATTGGGAGACAAATTCTTAATTGGAATGAAAACGAAGCATATTGGTTAAGAGACACTTTAAATTATAATCAAGGTTTTTATCTTCTTGGTGATAAGCAAGAAGGTTTAACTGGGATTCAATACGATTATAGACCTCATGAGAATTTTACAGTTTCTGTTTTCTTTTCTTATTTAAATATCCCGGCCCTTAATCCTTCTGTTTCAATTGAAGATGGACAGGTTAAAACTAATAGTGAATGGGTCAGAGGTGTTCCAGAGGCAACAAGTATTAGAAATAGGGCCTACCCAATTTACTACATCCTTAATATGCCAGATATTAAAGATATCGTATTAAAGAAGTCTTTAGGTTTTAGACAGGCATTTACATGGAATGAAGGAAATAGTGAACTATCTTCTTACATCCTTTATAAGCCTGAGAATAACATCCGCCAAAACGCAGAGGCCTTTTTAGATGTAGATAATTCAGATAGAATTACAGTAATTGCAAATCCAATTGTTAACCATCATCTTTTATATGGACTTCAATATAAGCAAAATATTGGAGGAGTAAAAGTTGTCGCGGGTCTTGATATCAGTGATCCAAATGCAAGATTTGGAGAAGACTTCAAAGTTTTAAGCTTTGAAGAACTTGAAGATCAAGATAAGATTTTTGAATCAGAGTTTTTTACGATTAGACCGAATTACGATAAAGAAAGTTACGCTCATATCACGGCAAATCTTAACCGTGGAAATTATATGGCATCTATTAACTATATTCACCTTATGTCCGAGAACGTGAGAGCAAGTGATGATTTCTTCTCTGATACGGTTATGTGGAAAAGAGCATTTGGTGGAAGACTTAGATATTATTTTACTGATAACTTTAATGTGATGGGTGACTTTAGATATGACCTTGCACGTAAGGATCAGATCGTAAAAGCAGAAGGCTCTTATACATTTTTAAATCGTGCGACATTGAATATTGGAATGGAGCTCATTAAATCTCCACAAGAAAACTCTTATTGGTCGGCCTATCGAGCAAATGACACAGTGTATTCGTCGCTTAGATTCTTATTCTAATCCATACTTATAAAATCAGGTTTTTGTTGTTTACTCTATGCAAAAATGTTATGTAGTCCGTACAAACGGAGGAAGAACATGAAGTGGATGGTAAGTTTATTACTTATTTTAAATACAGTATTTGCAAACGAAGTTGTCATCAATGAAGTAGAGCTTAAAAAGAAGCTTGATCGCTCAGTTAGAATCTGTAATAAAATTGTGAGAGGTAAGGATGCTTATTGTGCATCTATCAAGCAATTTGAAATTAATGGAAGAGTAGGGCTTAGAACTGTTAATGACTTTAATGAAGTTTTTTACGGGGAAAGACCTTTTAAAAGCACCATCTCTCATACTGAATTAAAAGAAATTCTAAGTGCAAATATTGATTCACAAATTCTTAAGGTTAAACTTTTTGGAAAGAACCTGACAGATAAAAAAGTGGCAAGCATGAAAAGAACTCTTACAATTCTTTATCGTGAGATCTCTTCAATTGATGCGACTTCAATTTATATTCGAACTAATGAAGCCGACGCTTATTCTTTTGTTGGATATGAATTTTTAATGATCGATAAGCACTCAAAAGATGCATTCTACATCACAATCAAAGACAAGTATCACTTCTGACATTTAGGACAGTAAAAGGTTCCTCGACCAGCAAGAACAAGTCTTTTAACTTCAGTCTCAAGGCATAGGCCGCAAGTTTCTTGGTGAAAGACCACTAAGTTGGTAACTCCTTTTCCTTTATTGCCATTAGCGTCTTGGTAGCCTCCAGAGAAGGTCGTTCCCCCAGAGTTAATAGTTTGATCAAGGACAACTTTTGTCGCCTCTAGGAGCTTTTCTAAATCTTTTCTTGTAAGAGTCTTCATCCTTCTCGTGGGCCTAATTCCTGCACGTGCACACATCTCTGAGGCCATATAATTGCCGACTCCTGCAAAGAAGTTTTGCTCAAGTAAAAATGGCTTTATGACTTTATTAGGCCTTTTCTTTTTTAACTCTATTAAATATTCAAGATTAAACTCTGGTTTTGAAACATCAGCTCCAAGTCTTGTGAGCCACTTCTTCTCATTTTCTTCATTAAAAAAATGCATATTACCAAAACGTCTTGGATCAATATAGCCTAAGAAAAAGTCACCTTCTTTATTTTCACCACAAAGTTGCACGTGTGTGTGTTTTTCTGTGATAGGTAGGTGAGAGATTCTCCACGATCCACTCATTCCAAGCCCCGATATAATCCTTCTATTCTTATCGAGAAAAAACCTCATGACTTTTCCTTGTCTTTCTACTCTTTCAATGACGAAGTTTTTTAAAGGAAAGTCTTTATCTTTAACGATCGAATCGCTGACATCAGAGAGAATGACCCTTTTTACTTTTAAGGGGAGGTTTGGAGTGATCTGGTTTTTTATGGTTTCGACTTCGGGTAGTTCTGGCATATATGTTTTAACCTTTTGATTTCATTAATAAATTTTTGAGATAAAATCTCCAATCCGATCTAATCCGATCATTTTTAATTATTAGTACCATCTCTATAGCTTGTTAGCGATACGACATTTGCAAAATCTGTTGATGTATTTGAATCTTTTCCTCTTTTCTCTCGAATATGATTCATAATCTTCTGTGAAAATTCGCGTTGATCGTCTTCGTTACATTTAGAATAATGGTCTGCTAGCTTTAGGTCTTTGTGACCCGTCATGGCTATTACCGCATCTAATCCACCACCGACTTGTCGTGCAAGCTTTGCCATTCCATGCCTTAAAATGTGAGTCCCAGAATATGGAACACCACTTTTTCTTTGAGCATTTCTATAGTTAAGCAAAACAGTTCCATAGTTAATTGGTTTTCCCTCAACATGGAATACATAATCACAACCGTTCTTTTTGAAAACCTCTCTTTGAGTCAGTATTTCTAAAATTTCGTCGGTAATAAATACTGGTCTAGGCTCTTTATTTTTTGGAAATGGCTTTAACTCCAAGAAGACTTTATGACTGTCCCAAATAATTGTGTGCTTAATAAGCATCCTTCTATTTTTTAGGTCAACATTGCTCCATTGAAGCCCAGCAATTTCACCGATTCTAGCTGCACAGTAAAATTGAAGTTTTGCCATTTGTTTATAAAGAGGTTTGAGGTATTCAAAAAAGAGGTATGCATCTTCTAAGTCGATTTGCTTTTTCCTGTCAGGTACTGGCTTAATAAAGCCAAGTCTGCGGTGTTTCTTTTTGACAGGGTTTGTAAGCAAAACAGCTTCCTTTTCGTACTTTTCGCTTTCCTTATACCAGTTAAAAATTGTTACAAACATATTTAACTCATTGTTAAGGTTGCACCTACCAGCACGGCCACGACCAGATTGATAATCTTCTGAACTGAAATGTTCTACCCAATGGTTAACCCAATTAGTAAATTTAGAAGGTGTAATTTGATCCATTGGAAGATGTTCAAGTAGCTCAAGGGGTTTATACCTTCTAATCCATATCATTTTTGTGCTAGTTGCCAAGGTTGGGAAGTGGTCTTTTTGCATAGTCTCCCAAACTTCTTTTAGCGTTGCATGAGATGAACCTTCTTGTTTTTGACCGCTTTCCGAAGATACTCCGTCGAAGTTTTTGCGCCATTGTTTTGCTTCATAAAGAGTTTTAAAAGTTGCATTATGCGTTTTACCTTTAATTCTTTTTTCAGCAAGATAATGTTTAGTAATTTCATTTTGATATATACCAACAGTACCTTTTAATTTCTTGTAATTCTTCTTAGCCATTTTCATTCTCCTTTTAACCATTGAATGATTTCACTAGGAATGAAAATCAGCTTTCTCTTACGTCCTCGTCTGTATGGAATCTCACCGCTGCTAACAAGGTTGTAAATAGTACCTTTAGCATATTTGGTGAAATGACATACTTCATCTATTCCCCATATTAAATTGTCAAAGACCGAATTTGGGACACACATTTCGTGATTAACACCCAAATTTTTATCTATATTTACCATATCAAATTCTCCTAAATTGGCCAAGCATAAAACATGAATATAATGTTCAAAAACACTTAAAATTATTAACAATTTTAAGTCGGGCTTTGTGACAAAAAGCCCGACATTAATTCCATCATTTTTTGCTCAAATTCCTCTTTATTTCCTTTGAAACGACCGAGATTTTCTTTCATAAACATCTCTTTGCGGTCACTTTGAGTTAGGGACTCCTCTTGAGATTTTTGTATAGTTTTTTCAAGTAATTTTTCATCAGCAAGATTAAAGAGATTTACCAAGATAGTTTTTGGCTTAACCTTTCTACCGAATTGCTTTTTGTTAGCTTTATCCACAAGTCTTGTAACTTGTCTCATAAATGTCTTGTCAAAACGAATTGCTGTAGAGTCGTTTTTCTTTTGAGTGCTTTTAGGTGTTTTATTTTCAATATTTTGTTCCATAATTATTTACTCCGTAATTAAAGTTAAAAATCAAGATCAAGACTTCTTTTTTTCTTAAGTGCCTGCTCAAAAGAAACTTGATTGACAGTTATTCCATAGGGTTTGAGGTCTTTTTTTAGCTTATCTATGAAATTCCATTGATTTTTTTGTAAAGACTTTGAATTATCTTCTAAAATATCAATTCCCTTAATTTTCGGATTATTAGCTAAAAAAATGTGTAAGGCTTTTTCCTCAAGGCCCATTAAAACAAGTTCGCCCTTTGACTTTTTTGGATCAAGGGCTTTGCTTCCTTTTAGTTTCAAGAAACTAAGGAAGTTAGAGAAGATGGTTACATTTTTTTCATTCTTATAAGAACTCTTAAAAGGAGCTGATTTGTCTCCATGTCTTTTTGATTTATAACCATTTGTTTCAGGTGAGAACTCAATAGCTTCTTTGTCTGTGCCTTCTGGGTAAAACCAGATGCTACCTTTTGAATCTACCTGAACCTTTTTTAGTTTAAAAAGGTCTTCTGATACCTTTTCATTAATTCCATGATACTTTAGGAATTTGTTTAATTTCAATTTGGCGAGGTCAACTTTTTCTTGTTTTTGCTTTGGTATGTAAAAAGATGTGTATGGTCTTTTTATTTCTCCCATATATTGTTCAAGCAATAACAAGTTTTTGTTCCCCGTAATTTGTGAAATTGCTCTCAAATAGCTAGTGCTATTATGAGCAGTAACAAATTCAATAAGTGAGCCTGTAGTTTTGTTTTTTGTATTAGTCCAGCGATTGTCATTGATAACAATATGCTCTCGACCTTTTAAAACAGTTTTTCCCTTATCGTTTGTAATGGTTTTAATTTTGTGTTTGTTGCAATACTCTAAAATGTCACTATTTGATGCCTTTCTTATTTCACTAATAGGAATAATAGAGTGCCTAAGATCATGGTCTGTAGGAATAGGAGTCCTATTACCGCGACGGTTACTTTTAGTGTAAGCTTCGTAATCTTTTCCTTTAAGACCTTGTGCAGTTCCTCCACCCAAAAGTAGTGAGCTTGAAACTCCCAAAGAATCTCCTTTTCCATTTTGATAATTAGTGATTCCATCTCGTATCTTGCTCCTTAATTGAGGTTGTTTTAGGAATAGTGAATCGTTTTCTTTAAACTTTTTCACCAGTCCTTTTTTGTCATAGCTATTTCCTAGTTTGTTGCCCCTGATTCCTTTATTATGTCCCGTATAGAAATACGTTATGTTTTTTTCAGTAATCGCAACATTTATAGAAAACTCACTCAAGATACCCACATACTCATCAAAACTTGTAGCGTATGCCTTGGCGAAATCGGCTTTTTGAAAAAGGTCTAATCTATATGATTGACCACCTCTGCGCTCAATCTCTTTTACTTTCTGTGGTATCTTTTTACTTTTGTCTTTCTG
>NZAF01000166.1 GCA_002686115.1 Halobacteriovorax sp.
AGAATAGCAATCGTTGCTTGTGACATTTTTTTCATTTCAATCTCCTGTTAAAAAGCTTTCGCTTATGTTGTGTGGAGATAATTTAATTGAGAAATGAATTTTTCATCACAAACATGGTCTTACATTTTTGAACCGAATATCGCATGTAATTTCAGAACTTTACATCTTTTGGTGATTTTATATCAACGTATAACGAACTGAACGACCACTACCTGTTTTTCTGATGAGTCCTTTTTCTAACAAAGAACTAAGCTCTCTTTTTACCTGAGATTCTGAAAGTCCTGTTGCTTGCACAAGAGTTTTTCGAGAAAGAAATGGATCATTCTTTCTTGAAAAACTTTTAAAAACTTCATAGAGGAGTGTTTCATTTCGAGTGTTGGCTTCTTTTGTTGACAGTGATCTTTTTTTAAATAACTTATATGAATACTTTGGGTTCCAAGAATAGCCACCCTCGTGATTCATGAGAATATCATTTTTGCTTATGACGCTTTTTAATCTCTGAATACTTGTGTACACTCTAGAGTCATGAATTAGTGGATCATAAACCTCTCCCCAAACAATAGGAACAATTTCAATTCTACCTAGAATCTTATTTCGAACAGACAAAAATGCGGATAAAAGAAGTCTAAGCTTCTTTCTTTTTATAAAATCAGTGATCAACTTACCTCTAAAGTAAAGTTCACCTAATTCTTCTACAAATATAAAGTCTACTGATTTATCTATAATGTATTCATTACAAAAATATTGATCATCATTTGTAATGCATTGATATTTTGCAAGACTGTGATCTGTGAATGCCTCTACTATTAACTGATATCGATAAGTGTCTCTTTTGGTACATTTTTTCCACAAGGAGCTATTTGAAGTTATGATATTATTAATAGTTGTCGTGATAACTTCTTTTATTTCTTCATCAACATTGAAACTTTTTATATCTTCTTTTAATTCATTAAGTCTTTGATCTCTAAGGTCAACATCAAGAGCACTATCAGAAAGAACTAGTAAAAGTTTAACATATGCTGCATATTCATTCTTATCATTATTAAAATCAAACATTGGAATAAGCTTTTGCATATGTCCCCATAGACTACCAGTATCTTTTTTTAATAGGCATTGATGAGCTTCGCCTAAAAGAAACATCATTTTTTGCAATTTAGACTTTGGTGTGACATCAACATCATCTTCAATCTGATTTAGTTGCAAAAGATATAAATCACGGTGGCTTTCTTCATATTCATCATACTTAAATGATAACCACCCATCGACTTCTTTAACCAGATCAAGATTATAAATACTAGTTTCGAATAATATTTTTTTATAATCGATTGATTTTTTAAAATCATTACTATTCTTACTTTCGCATAACTTCTCTAAATAAGTAGAAGCTTCACTTCTTCTTCCTAAATGAAGTAAAACACGAACCCTCTCCATCATAATGTCTTTTTTAGGTTCAAATGGAGCATCTTCCCCTATTAAATGAGCTGCCAGATTAACTTTTTTCAAACTCTCTTCGAATTCAAGATGATGTCGTGCAACTTTTGCTGCGACTAAATTTAACCCCGCACTGACATAGTTAAAACCAAAGCTTACAGATTGTGATAGTGCATCTTCAATGACTATACTTGTACTCTCATACTCTTGTTTTTTTAGATAAATCCAGCCCAGATTGAGCTTACAAACGAGTAAAAAATACGGTTTTGTTAATGTTTGAAATTGCAAGATAGCCTTTTCAAACATATCTTTTGATTCATCCATTTTATCAAGGTTGTAATAACATCTCGCAAATTGAAAATAAAGCTCTCCCTTGGCGAGTCGATATTCATGTGAGTCATCATCGATAACTTCAATGGAACTAAGAAGCTTTTTAAAGAGATGGAGTGCCTGATCAGTCTGTATATTAATTAATGCTGTACACTGCTCTATTTGAAACATAGCATTCAAACTGCCCTCAGTCTTAAGAGCAAAGTCTTTAACGACACTTAGTGATTCTTCATATTTTCCATAGCGATTAAGTTGTTGAGCATATTCAAGCATGAGTAATTTCGCTTGAATCTTGTATGAATTCAAATTTTGAAATCTATCTCTATAAGTCTTCATCAAACCTATTGCTTTTGATCGCTTACCCAACAAGAATAAACATCTTGCTAGAATGCGAGACATTGTAGTTTGTGTAATCTCTTCAAGAGCATGAGAAATTAAAAATGATTCACACATCTCAGAAAGCTTATTTACAAAATTTATATTTTTAAACTCTAATTTATGTAAAGAGTCTCTAGTCACTTCTATTGCTAAATCTCTTACATCATAAACTCTGTCAGTAAATAAAAGATGATATAGTTTTTCAAATTGATTATCTTCAAATTTATCTAGAAAGTTTATAATATCTAGCCGTGAACTATTCCATAATTTATTTTCTGTTATTTCTTTATCATCAACAATGAGATCATGTTTTCTTAATCTTACTTCAACTTCATCTTCACCATTTAGCTTATTTACTAGCATTGAGGAAGTAAGACTCTTTAAACTCACGTTATTTAAAAGATCAGCATCGACTTGATCAATTTTCAAGGGACGATTTAAAAGAGATAGAAATCTCACAAATCGCTTTTCTTGTTCATTAAGTATTCGATATTGTTTTTTCCAATGGCTACTAATATCTCCATCAGATAGAATGAATAAATTTAAGAGATAAGGGTTTCCTGAGGTCTTGTTATAGATATCATAAAGCGAGGATTCATCATAATCGCATTCAAACTCTTTGAAGAACAAGACCATCTCATCATGAGAGAAATTAGAAAGATGAATAGTTTTCAAATCTGAGTATTCTATTTCATTTTTAAAATTAGATGCTGATATGATGATATGATGGTTTTTTTCTGATGGACTAGAAATCATTTCTAAAATTAAAGACTGATAAACCTCAGGAATTAGATGAAAGTTATCCCAAACGATACTATCAAATTTTTTCAAATGAATCTTTAGCTGACGTATTAATGATTCAAATGAGCGATACTCGACCTTCTTATCCTGATAAATTTCTATTTCTGTTACAATAACTTCATCTATGGAGCGTTTTTCATCTGCAACAATCCAAAAAAGGGTTTTATCTTCACCTGACTCAAACGTACTAACAAGACTTGTTTTCCCAGTGCCCTTAGGACCATGAATAAAAACATTTGCACCAAGAAGATATCCTTGCTTTAATTTTTTTAAATCATCTTTTCGCCCAATTAATTTTTTCAATTGATACCTTTAAGTTTCAGTCACATTTTCAATAACCTATCGGGTAATCGGCTCAAAAAAGTAAGCCTATGTATAAAGTTATATTTTTAGGATTTGTATATATTGATTTGGCATTAATATTGCTCAGTTATATATAAAGTCTAATTATTTAAAGACCTTAGGCGTTAACACAATGAGCTCTTTGTCTAGTTTTTAGACAGTTGGAGAAAAAATGAAGATTATCTTAGTTTTAGTGACATTTATTTTCTTTCAAGAACTCACCTATTCGTCTAGAGGAGTAAAGATTTACAGAGATAATGTACCTGTAGAATATATTAAAGATGAATCAAATATGTGTGTAGCCTATGGAATCTCACACCATGGACAAGAGACATTTACTTCTAATAGTTGGATTCTACCTCCTGGTCTTGAAAGTATTTATTGTGAAAAAATGTTTGCAAAAACGGCGAAAGACTTTTTAACGAATACATCAAAAGGAAGTCCTGCGAGCCTAAACAACTTTAAAGAGTCAAGCCTTATAAAAGTTGAAGATGTTAAAGAGGTAGAATTTAAAGTGGCTCCAAATTCTGACGTCAGATTTAAATCTTATATTGTCGACAATAGTAAAAATGATGTTCACGAAAAATCAATAGAAGAAATTAAAGAAAGATGGTCTGTGAATTATCGCTCTTCAACTATCAAACATAGAGACTTCTATCTAGGTTTCAATGCTTATCATTCAGGTTTAAAACAAAAAGGAGATGACTTTCTCGTCGATAAGCAGTTCATCAAAGAAGCTCACGACTGGGAAGAGCTTTATTATCTTAATATATGGGCGAAAGACTTATGGGATGAGTTGGTTTTAAAATTAGGAGCAAAGCAAGCACGAAAGTTTTATTATACTTTAGAAAATAAAACTATAGATAAAGCTCTTCAAAGTGAATTAAAAGAAAAAATAAAAATTTTTCATATGGCAACAACTTCATATCTTGAAACGAGCATGAGCTATGACACTGCAGGCTTATCTCTCCTTAAGAACTATCATCCACTTTTTGTTCAAGTTCTGATTGAAAGTCTTGCAGACTTTAAATATTTCTATCACCATACAATAAAAGCTGCAAATGATCAGTATTACATGATCGAAATTATGAAGTATCTCTTTATCTTGACAGAGAACGAAGTTGTTGCTGACTTCCATCGACTAAACACGCTAGCAAGGGTTCAAGAAGAAGAAGGGAAACTTAGAAGATACGTAAATACCATCATAATTTTAAATATGCTTGATAATAACTGCCATACACTAGGTCTTTGGCCAGGAGCTTTTAAATGGTTTGTCGACGTCTTTGGTCCATCAAGGATGGATATTTCCTATCATCATGACCCTGTTACATACTTAATAAATAATATAACCTCAAGAACTTATAACCTATGTGGAGATCTCTCACCTTATAGACGATTTAACTTCTGGGGAGGATCAGCTATGAAAGAATGGAATGAAGGTTTAAAAACAAAACAAAGAGATTTTAATAAATTATACAGAAAATTATTTAATAGATTTTAAAAATTTGGAGACATTATGAAAAAATTATTAATTTTAACAATCTTTATCTGTTCTGCTTTTGCGACGGATAAAAATATTGAAAATCCATTTGAAAATATTGATGATTCATCTCTTATTTCTAAGAAGAAAGTAAGTATTCTTAAAAAAGATGAATATAAGTATTCAATTAAGCTCTTTGAAAGTATTATTGAACAGAGTATTGCAAAAACATGTGAAGTAGGAAGTGAGTGTTTCAATCAAGGCTTAGATCATTTAAAAGACAATATAAAAAATAAGATTGATTTAAAAGCACAGGCGATTGATCAATTAACATCTAAAAATCCTAAACTAGGCATAAAAGGAAAAGACACTCTAAAAGAAGGCGGTTGGAACTTTGAAGGAAAGGTATTAGAAGATATCGATGTTTTATGTCAATCAATTATTAGTGATTATATGGATAGTGACCTTGAAATATCACTAACAGAGTTCACTGATATGATTTTAAACATTTAAATTGTTGATAGCTCCAAGATTTACACAATGATATAAATCTTGGATAATTATATAAGTAAACTTTGGAGAAAAAAACAATGAATGAATATATCGATCACACCCTATTAAAGCCTGAAGCTTCAACAGAGCAGATTAAAACATTATGCGAAGAAGCGAATAAGTATAATTTTAAAAGTGTATGTGTGAATGCAGGTCATGTTAGTCTGTGCAGGGAATTATTAAAAGACTCTGACACATTAGTATGTACTGTTGTAGGTTTTCCCCTTGGTGCAACGACAAGTGATACTAAAGCTTATGAGACAAAAGAGGCCATAAGTAATGGTGCTGATGAAATAGATATGGTGATCAATATTGGGGCCCTTAAAGAAGGTCTTGATGATGTTGTCAAAGAAGATATTCAAAAAGTTGTAAAAGCAGCTGAAGGAAAAATTGTAAAAGTTATTTTTGAAACCTGTCTTCTTAATGAAGAAGAAATCTCTAGAGCATGTGAACTTGCCATTGAATCTGGTGCACATTTCATCAAGACATCCACAGGATTCTCAAGTGGTGGGGCAACCAAAGAAGCCGTAACTCTTATGCTAAAAAAGGCTGCAGGAAGAGCTCTTGTAAAAGCTTCTGGTGGAATTAGAAGTTATGAGGATGCTAGTGCTTTTATTGAGATGGGTGTTAAAAGACTTGGAACAAGCTCTGGTGTAAAGATCATGGCAGGAGAAGTTTCAAACGAGAGTTATTAAATGAAGCACCTTCATGATGGGTACTATCTTAAGAATTTAAGTAAAGAAGAATTTATTGAGGCTCAAAGAAATACTGGTAAGGAGGTATTTTCAAAAGAGCATTACATCTTTCCAAATACATACTTAAGTGATCAAGA
>NZAF01000167.1 GCA_002686115.1 Halobacteriovorax sp.
CAGTTCAATTATAAACGATTGAAATTTCATGCCTGTTCTTTATGTCTTTAACGCGGAGAAAACACCATTAAGTGTGAAGAGCCACTAATGTTAGTGTAATATTATAGATGAAAAGTATATGAGATCTAATCTACCACTTTTGACACTTAAATTAATGTTTTGTAACTAGGAGAAGAACATGAGCCAAATAAATGAGGGTTCGTGTCTTTGTGGACAAGTTTTGTTTGCAATAGATGGCGAATTTGAGACCTTTTTTCTTTGTCATTGTAAATTTTGTCAAAAAGATACTGGATCAGCTCATGGAGCAAATTTGTTTTCTACTAAGGCCAAGATTAAATGGTTATCTGGTAGAGATAAAATTAGGACATTTAATCTCCCCTCAACAAGACATGTAAAAAGTTTTTGCATAGAATGTGGTTCAGCCTTACCTACTGAACAAGTAGAGGGTGGGGGGCTTGTTGTTCCCGCAGGCTCTCTTGACACAGATGTTACGCTTCAGCCTCGTGCACATATTTTCTTTTCTAGTAAAGTTCTTTGGTATGAAAAACTTGACGAAATTTCCAAAGTAGATAAGTTTCCAAATTTTAAATAGTTTAATATATCTGTTTATTAATTTAAATTTTATTAAGATAGTACGTGAATAATCCAACTAGTGTCGTGTTATGAATAATACTAATTGTTGAAAGACAGACTCCTCGCCAAAGGTTTTCTTTTAAGTCTTGAATGTTTGTTTCGACACCACCTGAAAAAATTATTAAGCAAAAAGCGATTAAGCTTAAAGAGTGAGTAAGTTCGTAGCTTTCAAAATGAATACCGTCAAAGCCTTCATTTCCTGCCATCATCCCAATAAACATGAAAACGATAAATATAGTAAGTCCAAAGCGGTCTGATGACTTACTTAAAAAACACTAATTAATATAATGAATGAGCTGCGTTATTATTTAACTTGTTGGGGTTAAGGTGACTGCCTTTTTTTTAAGTCACTAAAATTTTAAGTTTTTAGTCTTTGTTCTATCTTTTTATTTATTATACCAATAAAATATAGCGTGAAATTAGTGGTTTATGCTGCTTTTTTGGTCATAAGACTATTATATGGTCTATGAAGCATTATGTATTTATTGTTTGAAATTTATGAATATCTTAATATTTAGTAAATGGAGTAATTTATGAAAAAGATATCTTTTATATTGATTGTGCTTCTCTCTCAATCAAGCGTTTTTTCTCGCGAAAGTTTTTTTGATCCTAGTGTGGTTAACACAGAGGAGGAGTTTTTAATTGAACAGAGGAAAGAACTTAATAGATATCAAAAAAAAATTGATTATTATTCTAAGCTAAATGTCTGTAATGATCAATGCCAAAGAAATTTAGAGATCACTAGAAATATGAAAGAGAGAACTTATAAGAAAGTTATTCATGCCAAGATATTGGTTAGAGAAGAGCTCTCTGGACGACTGTGGAAGTGTGTAGATGATTTAAGAGCCGAAAAGTTATTTCCATGCTTTGAATCTGAAATGAATTATCTTAATAAAGTCGAAAGTTGCAATAATAAAATTTCTGGATTTACAAGCAAAGAGTCTAAGAGCTGTCTTGTAAAAATAAAGAAGGAACTTGAAAGTTTTTATTCAGAAAGTAAGATATGTATGCAAAATAAGTATCTTTTAGGAACAGATGTGAACTATCGTCTTAATAGATACAAACCATATTATAACAAATTCATAGAAAGCCCGAGTCGTACTAAAGAACAGAATGAATTTTTGAAGAAGTTTTATAAGTGCACTAATGAGCAGTACCACGCAGCGGATAGGTTTATTTTTAATCCTGAAATAAATGATTTTTTATCAGGAAGTAAAAAAACAAAGTATTTAAATTTACTCAAGGAAAACAGTAGTGTTAGTTATTTAAATCAAGCGGGGAAAGTTGAAAGACAGTTGTTTTTTTATAGGCCGTCGTATCGTGAAGGTTCATATTTCTTGCGATTTAATAATTCTATGTTTGAACAACGTTTAACAGGTAAAGAAACTTTTATCAAAAAAATGATAGTTGGCTCTAAATATAATAAAAATATGACAGATGTTGAAGCTGCGAAATTGTATTTTCAAAGAGAAGTTCCAATCAGTAGTCCAGATAATTCAACAAAAATTCAACAGTCAGCTGATAATGGCTCTTTTACGACGACAATGAAACACAGTTATAAACTAGATTCTAGCGGTGATTACGTAACTGGTTGGTCTCAAGTTGATACACCTATTACTAAAGAGTTCAGTCGCTATTTACCAGAGTTCAATGACATGGGTTTAGTAGTGTGGAAGGATAGAGATAAGGGACAAGTAAGTTGGATAAAACTAGATGATAAGATCCTTGAAGTTCTTGACGGTTATGTACAAAAAATAAGAGGAAACTTCACTAAACAAGATAGAAAACATGACAGGATTGTTGTTAAGAATTTGATAGGAGAAAGAGCTCTAGTTTTTACAGTTCACTTTGAAGGAAATGTTTTTGAATATAAAGCAGTTGTAGAAAGGGTCGGGAATATTAAAAAGTACGTCTACCAAGATAAGTATGAAGGTTATGCAACAAATGAGCATAAGTATCAATCTAAGCGTCGAGAGAGTAAAAAGACTTCAAAAAATGATGAAGTCAAGAAAATATCTAATCCTGAACAAAATGATGTGAAGTCTTCGGGCGATGAAAATGAAATAGTTCAGCAAATTAAAGAACAGGATATAGCTTCAGGAGTAGAAAAAGATAGCTTAGATAACAGTCTAATTAACCATAAAAACAATGTAAGTAAAGAAATAAGTAATGTTTCTGTAAAAGGTAAAAGCTATCAAGCCTTAATAAATAATTGTCGAGTAAGTGTTAATAACTTAGACCTTGAAGAGATTTATACCGAAAGAACTAATTCATTTCTTTCAATGGTTGATAACCTTGATAAGATTAATTGTTCTAGTGTAGAGGGAAAAGGTTGCCACTCTGAAGAGGCGAGAAAGCTAATCATGAAGCACTATTACCTAGAAAAAGACTCTCATCAAAAAGCTCGTATATGGAAGGATAACTCTGATCATGAAAATGCTGAAGAGTGTTTACGGTTATATGGTTTTGCAAGATAAACTAAAAATTGAATCGTGAAACATCTCGTTGTTTTATTGGTTAAACTTCTGTTGTGATATCATACTTTCGCTATTTTGATTTAGATCATGTTTATCTTTATGTCATAAGATATAATTTTGTTAGCTAAAAGGAGTTTGCTAATGAAAATATTTGTACTTTTTAATATGTTGTTCATTGTTTCATGTGCCAATGTAAAGCAGATCGATAGAGGTTATCTTTCAAAGAAGATTATGCAACTTGATCCTCATCCTGAAGAAAGTGTATTTCGTGAAGAAGTACGCTCATTTAGAGAAGGCGCCGTAGGTGGTAGTAGTGCAGTAGGTGGTGGTTGTGGATGTAATTAAAAAAATTCTCTACATCACCTCAGCTTTTCTATATTGTGTGAAAGGCGTTTTTGCTGAAACACTTGAGGCGGGAAAGAGTAAGTTTAAAACAGTCTTTAATTTTTATCACCAAAATAGTAACGATGGGGCCCAGGTCTATGATAACTCTGGTCGTGAAGAAGCCAATGTTGTTGAACCAATGTTCTTTTTTCAGCATCAGGTTGATGAGTATACAAATGTAAATGCACAATTTGTTCTAGATTTTTGGACAGCAGCTTCTGATACAAAGCTCGATGCACAGACGGGAGCTAGTGGCGGAGAGGGGATTAAAGGTCAAAACAGAGTCTCTGGAAGACTTGGAGTGCAAAGAGAAAAAGGAGATTGGAGTTATGGTGGAGGGATTGGCTATTCATCAGAATATGACTATCGCTCACTGAATGGATCTTTTAATGTTGCAAAATCTTTCGCTCAAAAAAACTTCACTTTAGGATTTGGAATTCAGTATTATATGGACGAAGTCGACCTCTTTACAGACTTAACACCTCCTGCCGATGCAAATATAACAACTGGCTTAGATAGAACAATTCTTGCAACATCACTTACAGCAACACAGCTATTAACGACAAGAGATATCATTCAGTTTGGAATAAATTACATCAAGGCATCTGATTACTTAGAATCAACTGCAAGCTCTGTTCTTATTTCAGGAATCAGAGAGGCTGAGCAATTACCTGATTCTAGAGATCGTTATGCACTTTCTACAAAGTGGGTTCATGGTCTCAGTGATACATCGTCACTCCATACGAGCTATAGATATTACTTTGATGACTGGAAAGTGAAGGCTCACACCGTGAAACTTGCTTACTATTTAGAGGTTAACGAAGAAGATGAAGATTATGTGGAGTTATTTTTTAGAGGTCATCAACAAGATAAAGCCGAGTACTTTGCAAAGAGTTTTTCTTCGTCAAGAGAGTTTATGACTAGTGATTCAGATTTAGACGAGTTTATATCTGGAGAAGTCGGAGTTTACTATAGTAACAATGTTGGTGATAAGAATTGGTTTGGTTTTAACTTTGAGAACGTTGAATGGGGTAATGGGATCGTTATGTTTAATAGGGACAACGGTATGCGCTACTCATATATACAAACCTCTTTAGGAGTACAGTTTTGAAAAAATATATTATTAGTTTTTTGTTCGCTTTTTCACTTGTAACGAATGCTATAGAAGTCGGAACTAAGATTAAAGGTAAGGAGCTGTCGGTATGGAAAAGTAAAGATAGCTTTGATTTATCTAAAAGTACAAATGGAAAGAAATTAGTTGTAAACTTTTGGGCATCTTGGTGTACGGCCTGTATTAATGAATTAGCAGAGCTTGAGGAGTTGAAAAAGAAATATAGTGATGAGTATGAGTTTGTTGCTATCAATGCAGGTGAAAAAAACATCAAAATTAAAAAGTTCATGAAGAGATATAAATTTAGTTACAAAATACTTGAAGATAAGAATAGAGACTATTCTAAAAGTATAGGGGTAGAAGAACTACCACGAACTTTAGTTATTGATGAAAAAGGTACTATTACTTACTCTGGAACTAGGCCTCCCAAAAAGTTATGAAAACAACTCAAAAAGAACATCGTTTTGAAGCGATGGGTGGTGTCTTTCAATTTTTTACATATGATCATGAGATAGAAAGCTCTAAGCTTCAAAATCTTTTTAGAGATGCAGAGTTGGAAGTCCATCGAGTAGAAGCAAAGTTAACAGATTTTAAAGAGAGCCCCTTTCAACTTATTAATGAGAATGCTGGACTTAGAAAGACGTATGTTGATGAAGAACTATTTTCTTTAATTAAAAAGAGTCTTGAAATATCTAGAGAAACGAATGGAGTTTTTGATATCTCTTATGCAAGTGTAGGTCACTTATGGAGAGAGGCAAAGAAGTTGGGAAAAAACTTAAGCTTTTTTGATCGAGTTAATGCCAGCCGATTTGTTAATTATAAAAATATTTCAATTAATGAAAATGACTTATCAGTTTATTTACCCCATAAAGAGATGAAGATTGGGTTAGGTGGAATTGGTAAGGGATATGCTGTTGATAGAGCGTATGATATTTTAATAAATGGTGGTCTTAAAAACTTCTATGTTAACGGTTCTGGAGACATAAGAGTGCATAGCAGCGAAAATGCACCTAGAAAATGGCGTTTTGGTGTGCGTAATCCATTTTCTAAATCCAGTGAAAATAAGATTGGAGTTGTGCAGTTAAGCACTGGCTCAATTAGTTCTTCAGGAAATTATGTTGAAAAGAATCGATCTGATAATAATAAGTCTGATCATCATATTATTGATCCTAAGTTTGGGTTTTCTCGTAATCAAGTTGTAGCATCTACAATTTTTTCAGATGATGCTATGACAAGTGACGTTTATGCTACAGTTGTTATGAATATGGATAAGAAAAACGCTCTTAAATTTTTAGATGAAAAAAATATTGCAGGTGCCATTGTAACCAAAGAAGGGCAGTGTGTACTTTCTGCAAGGGCCTTAAACAATTTTGGAATATAGATAAGAGAGTGAGAAATGCCTGATAGTAAACATCATTTTACAAATAAGCTTCCTGTTGTAAGAGCAATGGTTATGGGAGCAAATGATGGACTTATCTCTATTTCTGCACTGCTTGTTGGACTTGCCTCTGCTAATTCTGAAAAAGAGAGTCTCTTTATTGTTAGTATTATTGGACTTTTGTCTGGAGCTATCTCTATGGCCGCGGGGGAGTTCCTTTCTGTTAGTGCACAAAAAGATAGTGAGATAGCAGATATTAAAAGAGAAAGTGAGTCACATAAGAATCATCCTCAAGAGGAACACGATGAGCTTATCGAGCTCTTTGTTGAGAGGGGAATCTCTAAGAAACTAGCGAAAGATATTGCTGATGAGGCGAGTGTTGATAAGGAGCTTCTTTTAAAACTGCATCTAAAAGAAGAGCTTGGTTTTGAGGGAGAGATTAAGTCTAATCCATTACAAGCAAGTTTAGTGTCTTTTATGGCCTTTATGGTGGGAGGTTCAGTCCCAGTTATAACAAGTATGATTGTTTCTTTAGGGTCAGTCATTTTATATACCACTCTTTCAAGTATTTTAGGTCTCGTTCTCTTAGGTGGTGTTTCAGGCTATCTTGGGGGAAGCTCACCTTTTAAAGGAGCTCTAAGGGTAGGAATTATTGGATCTATCATTCTTGTCTTTTCAATAAACCTAGGGAAGATTTTAGGCTGACTAATTAAAGTTCTCTTCAGCGAACTCGAGAAGCTTTTGGTGATCTGGTATTTCAAAGTCACGGCCTTGCTTAATGATAAGACCTTCTTTTTCAAGCTTGGTCATAACTCTTGTAACTGTTTCAAATGTACTTCCTGAAAACTCACCAATTTCTTTTCTTGTCCAAACATAATTTGGGTGTTTAAGTTTTAAAAAGACAAGTGATTCAGTGACTCTTTTATTTGCTGTCTTATCAAGAAGTCCGGCCATTCTAAGTTCTGATTTACCAAGATCTTTTGCCATGATTTTTGTCACGTTTTTAAGAAGGTCTGGGTGTTCTTCACAAATACGCTGACATTCGTCTTTTGTTATTATGACAAGAGTCACTGGTGATAAGGCGACTGATGAGGCGTGATAAGGCTCCTCTGCAAAGTATGAACGATGCCCAAGAATATCATCCTTTCCAAATACTCGAAAAAACGTTTCTTTTCCTGATTCAGAGATATGAAAAAGTCCAACTAACCCACTTTCGATAAAGTAGAGATTCTCTGGATTATCTCCTTCGTGGTAGATGATTTCATTTCTCTTAAATTGTTGCTTTGAGATACTTTTAATAAATGGTTTTATAGTCTGATAAAACATTATGATTCACCCTTTATTTCTTGTTCTATATCAAGGTTTCTATCACCATTTTTAGCTATGATAAAGATATCTTAAAACCGGACAAAGGAGTATCGGATGTCTTTATTATGTGAAACCTTTTATGATCAAGATACATTTACGCTAACATATATTGTTCATGATGCGAATACAAAAGATGCGGTCATTATAGACCCCGTACTTGATTATGATCCCGCTTCGTCAAAAATTTCATATGAATCAATTGAGAAATTACTTAAGTTCGTAGGTGAACAAAAACTTAAGGTTCATTACATACTTGAGACTCATGCTCACGCAGATCACTTAACAGGTGCAGCGGAGCTTAGAAGAAGAATTGAAGGAGCAAAGGTTGGAATTGGTAAAAACATAACGAAAGTCCAAGAAGTTTTTAGTGACTTTTTTAACCTTCAAGGCTTTGATACTACTGGTGGGCAATTCGACGTTCTTTTAAATGAGGATCAGCCTCTACAGGCTGGAACTATTGAAGTGAAAACAATTTTTACTCCAGGTCATACACCGGCATGCTCTTCGTATCTCATTGAAGATATGCTCTTTACGGGTGATGCTCTTTTTATGCCAGATTTTGGAACTGGTCGATGTGATTTTCCTGCTGGAAGTTCAGATGATTTATATCACTCTATTCACGAAAAATTATATAAGCTCCCTGATTCAACAAGAGTCTTTACTGGTCATGACTATCAACCAGGTGGAAGAGAGCTTAAGTATGAGTCCACAATTGGAGAAAATAAGAAATTAAATATTCAGCTTAAAGAAGAGACTTCTAAAGATGAATTTGTTGAATTTAGAACTGAGAGAGACGCAAAACTATCTGCGCCAAAATTGCTTCTACCAAGTGTACAAGTCAATATTAATGCTGGTGATTTACCTCAACAAGAAAATAACGGTGCTCGTTATTTAAAAATACCAATCAGGGAGTAGATATGACCATGCGTTGTGTAGATTTAACTGATGTAGAAAAGAGGCTTCCAAACTCCCTATTTGATTATTTGTCGAGAGTTGATCATATCTTTATCTCTTCAAAAATCGAGTCAGTTGAACAAATTGATTTTATAAAAAGTCTTGGAGTCACAGCGGTTATCGATCTTAAGTGTAGGGATGAAGTCGATTTTAATGATGAGAAAGAATTTCTTGGTGTTGGTATTGAGTATAAAAATATACCCATTAGTGGTGTATGTGATTTTACTCAAAAAAATATACAAGAGTTTTCTGAGCTTATAAAAAACAGTAAGGGTAAGATACTTCTCTACTGTAAATCTGGTAACCGAGCGGTCGCTCTTTTAACTCTAAACTCATGTCTTGTTTGTGGTCATCCCAAGAAAAGAGCTTTAGAGATAAGAGAGAAACTTGATTTTGAAAATACAGATTTACAAAAATCAGTAAAGCAAATCATTGAAAATGGTAGATTGGATAATTAATTTATATTTTGGAGAATATGAGACATGAAAGTATTAAATTTTTATATAATGGTTTTAAGCATTCTTGGATCTGGTGCTTTAGCACAACAAAGAGGTCAATCGGGTTTAGATATGGCGGAAGTAAGAGAGACCTTCTCTTCACTACCTGAGAGTGACATTGATAAAGAAAAATATAGAGACTTGATTAATCTTGGAGAAAAACTATATTTTGAAAAAAGGCTCTCTGTTAATAATCAAATGTCATGTAATACATGTCACCGAGTCGATAAGTTTGGTGTTGATAATGAAGCAACTTCACCTGGACACGAAGGAAAAAGAGGAGATAGGAATTCTCCGACAACTTTTAATTCTTCTCTTCACATTGCCCAATTTTGGGATGGTCGTGCTAAGGATGTTGAAGAGCAAGCTTTAGGTCCTATTTTAAATCCAGTTGAGATGGGGATGAAAAGTGAAAAAGAGGTCGTTGATAAAATCAAAAATACAAAGGGTTACTTAGAGGCTTTTAAGATAGCATTTCCTGAGCAAAAGGATGCCTTAACTTATAAGAATATTGGTGTGGCAATAGGTGCGTATGAGAAAACTTTAATAACTCCGTCTCGTTTTGATAAGTTTTTAAATGGTGATTTAAATGCTCTTAATATGCAAGAAAAGAGGGGACTAAAGAAGTTCATGCATAAAGGCTGTATTTCGTGTCATAGTGGTTCTCTTTTAGGGGGGAATGACTATCAATTACTTGGTGCAGTGAATGAATATGAAACCCATGATCTTGGAAGATATAACGTAACTAAGAATGAAGATGATAAAAAAGTGTTTAAAGTTCCTTCACTTAGAAATATAATGAAGACAGGACCATATTTTCATGATGGATCTGTGAAAACAATTGATGAAGCAATTAAATTGATGGCATATCATCAATTAGATGAAAATGTTGGACCAGGCTTTATTGAAGATGTGAAAGCTTTTTTTAATTCTCTAACAACAGAGAAAAAATTTAGAACAATAGATGAATAAAAGGTTACTTATGAAAACTATGATCACTCTTCTTTCTTTTTGCTTAATGGTGAGTTGTACGTCAATGATCTCATCGATGGATAGCAAGATTATGATTGGTCATGATTTAAAAGCTAGTCGAGTGAAGAATAGATACTTTTCAAAGCAACCAAGTATTACAGATTATCAAAAGCTTAAAGATCAGGGTTTTGAAACAGTGATCAACTTACGTGATCCAAGTGAGCATGAAGAGGCCTTTGAAAAAACAAATGTAGAAAAAGTTGGAATGAAGTATATTAATATTCCCTTTCCAAAGGATCTGAAACTTACGAAAGATTATGTTGCAAAGGTTCATAAAAGAGTAAAAGATCATGAAGATAATGGAAAAATTCTTATTCATTGCAGCACTGGGAATAGGGCCTCTATGTGGCTTGGTGCAGAATTTCATGAGTATGAAGGCTACACAGAAGAAGAATCTTTAAAGATGTCTAAGCAAATGGGCTTAAATAAGGATAAGGCGGTTGATGCTCTAAGAGCTTACTTTGCGAAAGATTAATGCTCTGTGCGTAAAAATATATCATTGTTTAAATCAATATATTATATAGATAAAATGTAAGAATTGTCTGTTTGTAAAACCCTGAAAAATAGTCAAGAATACCTTTTCAACAATCACTGAAAAGGAATGAATATGA
>NZAF01000168.1 GCA_002686115.1 Halobacteriovorax sp.
GCCTTTAAATCCCATCGTTTCATAAAAGCCTTGAGCGCTTGTTCTAGCATTACACCAGACTAAGTTACAAAAGTTTTGCTTAATCATTGGAAAAGCAACTTTTAATAACTCGCGACTAAAGCCTTGCTTTCGATATTCTTCTAGGGTTGCCATGCCTCTTAAACGGAATTGATTTTCATTTTCAAAAGTATCATTTTTTTCGTAGTAAAAAGAAGCTATAGAAACAAGCTTATTATCTACGAAGGCTCCTAGGTGGAATGTTTGGTCATCGCCATCATGTTCGAAGTGACACTTCTCAATAGGCTGGTTTGGTCTTAGAACTTTATGTCTAATGCTATATATATCTCTTGTACTTACTCTTTTTACTTGCATAGATTGGATGAGGATACAGAAGGTTCTTGTGCTTTGCTAGAAACAGCGCGTAATTACAATTGTCTTGTGCTCTTAAAGAGAGCTTTCATTGCTAACTCACCGACAGTCTCGGTGAATACTTCAAATATTGTATCAGGTATTTTTGATTTTTCTCCTCTCCAAAAGGTTGTCGAGTAAAAAAGGCAGCGATTACCTCGCTTACTGATATAAATATTGCCTGTCAGACCCTTTAAAAAGCCTTTATCAAACTTAAAGTGGTAATTTCCAGGCTTCTTTATTCTTTCAAGTTTGAATTTTAAGGCCATAGGAAAGGGCAGCAGGGCCGAATCGATATAGAGATAGACTTCTTTGGTTTTTTCACTGTAGCCAGAGAGCTTAACGAGGTCTAGATATTCGTGAAACTTTTCATAACGAGATAATTTTTTTAAAGCTTTTCGACAGCTATTTGGGTGCAGTCCAGCAATCATGTAGTTAAGTGATTGAAGTTTCTTCTCACTTTTAACAACAGACTTCTTATAGACTCTATCTGTGTCCACAATTTTTAAAATTTTCTTTGAAATCTTCAACTCATCAAACATTCTCTCCATACTAAATGTTTTAAAATAAAGTAAAATTGTAGTTATTATAATAAGATAACGCATTGTCTCTTTCCAGTACTCCTTGTGGACCTTATCATTTTTATTGTATTGGATATGAAATCCAGTCACTTTTATAATATGACACAATATTTACGACAGGGGAATTCAAAGCATGGGACGCATTGAGTCAGTCAAAAGAAAGGGTAGTACCAAAGACGCGGTTATTGAGAGTAAAGACCAGCGTTGGCACTGCCGTAATCGTATCACACTTGTTTTTGGTAGTAATGATATCGAAGATCTTGAAACATATACCTATGGTGATAAAGAGGTACATTTTGGAACTGTAAAGTTTCATCAGGCAAAATCGAAGGCCATTGAAGAGTTACTTGATAACTGTATCGATGAATTCTATAGAGGGCATGTCACAGAAGTACATACTTACTTAAGTGAAGATGGAAAAACGATCACAGTTGAAGATAACGGTATTGGTTTTCCTCTTACGAAAATCGAACAAGTTTATTCTGAATTTAGAACTGGTTCAAAGTTTAAAGATGAAGAGACTGATAAAAAAGGCTTCTTACATCGAACACTTGGACAAAATGGTCTTGGTGCAGCTGCAACTTGTCTAACAAGTGATGAGTTTAAAGTTACAGTGAGGCACTATAATTCTAAAAAAGAACAGACGATGACTTTCATCGATGGTGCTCTTAAAGTTAAAAAGGGAAGAGCAAAGCCTTTCAAAGGGCACTCTGGTGTTAAAATTACTCTTACTCTTTCAAATGAAGTTTATAAGAATAATGTTGTAGATGCAGATCTTCTTAAAAAGAGAATTATCGACTTAGCTTACAATAATCCAGGTCTTGCTTTTTATTTTAACGGTGAAAAGTTTCACTATCAAAAAGGTCTTTTTGAGCTTGCTCAAAGAATTGATGAAGACCGTGCAGACCACTTTGGTGATCATCAATATATTTATGAAACAGTAAATACAAAGAAGAAAAAAGTTAAAGGTAAGATAGATATTTCTCTATCTACAACTATGCATCTTGGAAGTGAGGAGAGGGAGAGATTTATTTCTTTTGTTAACTCTACTCCAACATATGATGGCGGGTTTCACCATGACAGGGTGAGAAGGCTTTTTATTAATAAAATCAAAGATAAGTTAGAAAGAGCAGCTAAGAAAGAGAAGGTTCAAATTACAGATAATGATGTTCTTATGGGACTGACTTTTATTCTTGGTATCACAATGCCAAATCCGAGATTTGAATCTCAAACTAAGAGAAAGCTTGTTCGAGACTCATATTTAGAAAAAGCGATCGAAGAATTTGTTAATAAGAATATTGATAAATTCATGCGTAGAAATAAAGAATATCTTGAAGTTGTTCTTGAAAGAGCGAAATCAAGACATAAGTTTCAGGTCTTAAAAGAGGCAGCAAAAAAAGCTAAGAAGCAAAAAAGACAACGTGTTGAAAAACTGCTTGATGCGAATGAGAGAAAGAAGAGAAATCTTTGTACTCTATTTATTTGTGAGGGAGATTCGGCAATTGGTGGTCTTCGTTCTTCTCGAAATAAGCTATACCAAGGTGGTATTGCCCTAAGAGGAAAGCCAATGAATGTTGCCCAAGCGGGGATTAAAGACATTCTTAATAATCAAGAATTTTCAGACATCATGGCCAGTGTTGGCCTCGGAATTGGTGTTGATATTGAACCAGAGAAATTAAGATATTCTAGCATTGTCTTTCTTGCCGACTCAGATGTTGATGGTGGACATATTAACACACTTCTTACAAATTTCTTTTATCAGTTTTTTCCAGAACTTTTTGAAATGGGTGCCATTCAAATTGCAAAAGCTCCATTGTTTGAAGTCGTAACAGATAAGAAGACCCACTTTTTTGAAAGTGATAAAGAGCTTGAAGCCTTTAGAGACTCTGGTGCTGAAAAAATAAAAGAGATCCATCGAAATAAAGGGCTAGGGGAGATGTCTCCTGAAGCTTGGAAATATGTACTTTCTAAAGAAGAATATACCAAGATTACTGCAGAAGATGCTTCTAAGGCCAAAGAGATGCTTAATATTTGTTTTGGTAAGGATACAAACCTTAGAAAAGAACTTCTTATGGATGCTGATGATGAGTATGCACAAGTGAAAAGAGGTAAGACTGATAGTGAAAAGTCTACTTCGTCTTCTAGAAGTGCTTCGAAGTCTTCAGGAGAGTCTGCTAAGAAAGTAGCTAAGAAGACAACAAAGAAAGCTGCCAAGAAAACATCTAAAAAAGCAGTCAAGAAAGTGGCCAAGAAAACTGCTAAAAAAGCAGCAAAAAAAGTGGCCAAGAAAACTGCAAAAAAAGCAGCAAAGAAAGCAGCAAAGAAAGTGGCAAAGAAAACTGCTAAAAAAGTCACAAAGAAAGCAGGGAGTGCAAAAAAAGTTGCTAAGAAAAAAGCAACAAGAAAGAAAACATCGGCAAGAAAGAAGTCTTCTGGAATGCTTGCTGATATGATTGATTACATGGATTAATCGGGATTAATTATGACAACAGAAACATATCTACATTCACTTGAATCTATTCCTCTTTCAGATATTGTAAAAGAGGAATACCGTAATTATCAAATTTATACATTAATGGACAGGGCCATACCATACTTACAAGATGGTCTTAAGCCTGGTCAAAGAAGAATTCTCTATACTCTTTGGAAAAACCAATCAAAGGGCCTATTAAAGGTTTCTTCTGCAACAGGTCTTGTCTTAACTCTTCATCCCCATGGTCCGGCTTCTGTTGAATCCGCTATTGTTAATATGGCACAGGACTACACTTTCTCAAATAACTATCCTCTCATTGATAAGAAGGGGTATTTTGGAGAGAGAATGGAAACTGGAGCAGCCGCTTCCAGATATATTGAATGTAAATTAGGTAAAGTTGCAGAGTACTTACTCTTTGATGATATGGACCAAGTAGAGATGGTTCCAAACTATGATGAGAGAACAATGGAGCCTGTCGGATTACTCCCTAAACTTCCATTAATGCTATTAAATGGAGCTGAAGGAATTGGTACTGGGTTTTCTAGTGCGATTCCTAGTTTTCACCATAGAGATATTGTTAAATCAATGATCTTTTGCATTGAAAATGGGAAGGCCAGAAAGATAAAGCCATTTGTTCATGACTACACACTTCCTATTGAAATAGATGCAAAAGGAAAGCTTATCTTCAATATGGGCTTTGAAGAAGTTGATGGGAAAATCTTTATTAATGAACTTCCTCGTGGATATGATGCGACTAAAATATATAAACACCTGACTAAGTTTATTGAATCAGGTTTTATAAAAGACTTTGTCGACTCTTCAGTAAATAACGACATTAAAATCGAGCTTCTTTTTAAGAAAGGGCAAGATGTAACTTTAGAAGAAGTTGAAAACACCATTGGTGTAACTTCAACTTTCTCTCCAAACTATACTCTAATTTCTGAACGTGGGGTAAGGATCTTTCAAAAAGCTGAAAGTATTATTGAAATTTTCACTGAGGAGAGACTTAAGGTTGTTAAAAGAAGATACGAATTAAGATGTGAAAAATTAGAAGATAAGATTACTCAAAACAATGAGATCATAAAGTTTATTCGTCAAAAAGAATATGAAGTCGCGACAAGACAAAAAAATAGAAAGAGCTTTGTTGAATATCTTACTAAGAAAAAATTTGTCTATGCTGACTATCTTGCAGATATGCCAATCTATCGAATGACAAAAGAAGAAGTTGAAAAGCGAAAGCTCATGGTTCAAGAAGATAAGAAGAAGCTTTCTGAGTATACAAAAGTTGCAAAAAGTGATCGTCTTGTTGCTAAGAAGCTAATTGAAGAGCTTAATGAGATTGATCAAAAACTCACTGATTGGAGAAAGAAAAAAGATCAAGAAAAAGATAAGCTTTTAAAGAAAATTGCCCGTGAGCAGGATCGTCTTGGCAAGAAAAAGGCACAAAAAGCTGCCAAAAAAGCGACTCGTAAGTCCAAGAAATAAGTTTAGATTTAAAAAAAGTTAATAAAATGTAAATGTGAAGATTCATTGAAATCTTCACATTTTTAATAACTTTACTATTTTAATTTCTTTAATTCTTAAGACTATCTATATATCAAAGGTAATCATGGTAAATATGCTCTTTTCGATGAGTCCTTTTGGAGTATAATATCACCATTAGAGGTGGTCGTATGAATCCTTATCATATAGTAGTAATCGATGATGAAAAAGCAATGGAGATGCTATTTAATGCGTTCTTCGATAAAGAGCTTTCTCGTGGAGAGATTAAAATTACATATCTTGAAGAGCCAAGTAACTTTTTTGATATTTTAGCTGAGGAAGATGTCCGATTAGTAATGTCTGATATCAATATGCCTATTATGAATGGCTATGACTTTCTAGATAAAATTCAAGAGCAAAAGCCTGATATTCCCGTTTATATGATAAGTGCTTATGGAGGTAAGGATCATATCGAGAGGGCGATGCAAAAAGGGGCAACTGGATTCTTTGTTAAGCCCTTTGATTTTGACGTCATAAAAACTCAAATACGTGAACAAATGAAATCGGCATAACTGACTATTTTACTTTTTAAATCTAATATCTGTTCTGGATTAATGTGCCGCCAACTTTTTTTGTAGTAATCATTTAAAATTCTTGCTAACCTATTAATATAAAAAGCTTTTATTATTGTAGTCATGGAGGATGAAAGATGAGCTTAACAAAAGCAGATATTGTTGAGAGAGTTTATAAAGAAGCCGGCTTTTCTAAGAAGGAAGCTGCAGATCTTGTAGACTTGGTTTTTAAAGTAATTAAAGACACTCTAGCAAGAGGTGAGAAGGTAAAGATTTCAGGATTTGGAAATTTTTCAATCAGAGATAAGCCTACAAGAATTGGAAGAAATCCTCAGACCAATGAAGCAATGGAAATATCTGCAAGAAGAGTTTTAACTTTTAAGCCATCTCAGGTACTTAAAGAAGATGTAACTTCTAGATATGGCCATAGAATTAATGAAGCAGGTAAAGAAGATACGAGTGTTCCAGTAAGTGATGGAACGCCAAAAGCATTAACATCGTTCATGAATAATGTTGATGAAAAATATGATTCAAATGATGACTATTAATAGTCATTAGAAGTTATTTTTAGAAGAGGAAGCTTTGGAACATTCAAATATTTATATTCCTAGAAAATCAATGTTTAAACAAGATGAGGTCTGCACTTTAACTGGTGTTAAACCCTATGTTCTTAGATTTTGGGAGAATGAATTTGATGAAATTAACCCAATCGTTTCATCAACTGGTGGAAAGCTTTACGAGAGAGAAGATATTGAATTTATTTTAAAAGTTAAAGGTCTTCTTTTTGATCAAAAGCTAACGATTGAAAAAGTAAAAAAGCAACTTCAGAAAAAATCTGATGAAAAAAGTAATTCTCATCAAACATTAGCTCAGAAAGAAAAACCTAGTGAATCTATGTCTATTGAATCCTCCGTACGTGATAATATTGTTAGAGGACATAGAGATGTTAATTTCGATGCAATTGATGATGTTAAGGATTTATTAAACGGTATTATATCTCAAACAAATTCAATTCAAGAGAGCTACGGCTGGATCTAATTTATTACCAATATGATTTTCTATAATATTTGAGGACTTCTCTAGAGAAGTCCTCATTTTATTTAGGTATTCATCAACGATAATCTTTAAGTGGCCTAGTTCATTTTCTTTTAAGTAAAGTCTTATATATTTCACATCTTTTTCAATTTGAGAAAAGCATTTATCATAGTCCTTAAGCCAAGGGTTTACCTCTGATTCATGTATACTTAATGTCTCTTCACTAAGCTCTGTAAGGTCATCTATAAACTGAAAAAGAAGTCCTAGGTGTTCACCAAATCTATGAAGACTCTTATATTCATTAAACGTGTATTCCTTATCACATAGAATTAAGGAGCCTACAAGAGATGCCTGAATTAGTCGTGCAGTTTTGAGAGTATGTGTGAGTTTTACATTTTCAAAACTCTTAGTCATTTCACCTGATAAATCTAGGGCCTGTCCTAAGATAAGTCCTTTTGCTCCTACACACCATGAAAAATATTTCAAAAGATGTGGAATATTTTGTGGAGAAACTTTCGAAATTAATGAATAGGATGCATTTAAAAGGCCGTCTCCGCCTAGTAATGCTTGCCATTCACCAAATTTCTTATGTGAAGAAGGTCTCCCTCTGCGAGTATCATCATTATCCATTGAAGGTAGGTCATCATGCATAAGAGTATAGGTGTGATGAATTTCAATTAATGATGCTAGTAGTTTATGATCCTCTGTAAAATCGCCATTATTTTTATCCATTGCTAATGCATAAACTAATTTCGGTCTAAACATTTTGCCTGCAGGTAAAAGAGAGTATTCATATACTTGGTGAAAAAAGTTTTGATAGCTTTGGTTTGTTAAGTTCTTTTTAAGAATTTCTTCTAGCTTTAAGGTATCCATCATTTCATCTTTTAGTTGATTTAGTACTATTTTTTGATGACAGTATGCTTAGGTCTACTTAGAGGGCCTTTTACATTAATCGTATAAAAGCCATTTTCATCTTGTTTACTGCTATCAAGAAACAGGCTGATAATACCAAAACTCTCTAAGAATTGCTCTGAAAATTTTACGACAATATTTAGATCAAGTTCTGAATTTTGAATTCTTCTGGTGTTTAGAGTTACTTTACCCTCGATATTTGCTCTCAGTGGTGATCTTTCATCACCAACGACAAACTTCTTAATATTCAAGTTATCTTTTCCAGAAAGTTCTGCTATCAGTGAGAAGTTTTTAACATCAAGTTTTGGGATATCAAAAGAGTTTATGGTTTGTGAAGGGATCACTAAATTATTTGATTTTAGATTGATAAGAAGAGATTTTAAGTTTTTCTTTGTAAGTTCACTAACTGAAGTTAATTTAAATAGGCCTTCAACTTTAAAGTCATTAAGTAGGCTATCAAAAGTTTTTGAACTTAGTTTATTGGATTCGATTCTTATTTTATGTGAAGAAACACTATGTGCACTTGAAATATTAACGAGTGAGTACTTATCTTTAATAGTAGTGTTTAGAGAGGGGCCAAGAGGTGAGAAGCTTGGGAAGCCTAGAGACGTTTCTACGTTATTTAACATTAGTCCATCAGACCCTTTAAAGCATGCGCCATCTAACTCTAAGTTGCGAAAGCTTATGCCAGGAAATATATAACTAAGTGTTAACTTCTTATAAGAAATAGGACATCTTCTTACTTTCTTTAAATTACTATCTACTAAAGATTCTATTTTAGCTTCTAGAGAAAAGTTTGAAATGAAGCCATAGAGAAGGGCAATTACAGAAAAACATATCATCAAGAAGATGTGATTTAATCCAATCTTATAAACGAATTGAGTATTTTTTTCACTTTGTGAGTTCAACTAGAAGGCCTTTGATAAAAGCTCAATAGATAAAGATCCACTAAGTCTTGATTTCTTTATGTCTTTATTAATTTTTAAGTTTGTTATTTTCGCTTTATATATATTTTGTATTTCTAGTAATAGAGTTTTAAGCGATTTATTTGCAATCTCTTTAAAGCTGATTTCAGCTTTAACGACTTTGATACTTGATCCTCTAATGGCATCATCATAATTATCAATTGAAAGTTTATCAGTTGGAAATCCTTTTCTTTCAAGACTTTTTGTGAAGTCATCAACAAATGATCTTTTATCTTCTATTACTGATCGAGCTGTATAGGTATTAATAAGCTTATTTAATTTGCCTTCATTTTCTTTAATAAGAACCATCGCGTTGCTTATTTCTTTTTGGTCTGCCAGTGAAGCAGATTGTATGACTGATATGATTGTAAAGATAATTAAAATAACGAGAGGTAAGAACAGAATCAATATATTTGATGCCTGATTAAGAAGTATTTGTTTTTCCTCAGGGAAAGATCTAATTGTATCAGTCATCTTCTCAGCAAATTGAGACTTTTTTAAAATACCCATTTGTTCAAATAAGTAATTATCTATTGTTTTAAAAATACTATTTTCTTCGACTGTATTCTCTTCCATTACATACTCATATTAAATGTGACAAGAACCGTCTTATCAGATTCATCTTCTTTAAGTTTTAAATTATCAACATCTAACTTTCTAATTAATTCTATTAGTTGTTTATAGTCTTTTTCGCTTTCTGCTTTAAATTTCGCATTTGTAGAGGAGAGGTCACTTTGATAATCGATAAGCGAAATATTAACATTACTTTTAATCGTATCAGATAAAAGTGTTAATGGTCTCATGGCATTTTGAGAGGCATCAAAATCTAATATATCTAAATCTTTTTCTTGATTATTTAATTTCTTTTTTAAATTTAATAACGCTTTTTCTGGCTTCTTTCTAATAAGAGCTTTAAGACTTTTTATATCGTCAAGCTCTTTGGCCTTTGCCATTGTAATATTACTTCTAAGAAAAGTTTTTTCTTCCTTACTATTAATGACAAATGTTTCAACGAGAACGGATAGGACAAGTATGAAAACAATAACAGATGCCCTAAATACATTAAATGCACTATCTTCAAGAGTGATCGCATTGGATAAACCTGTTGCGAATTCTCGAGTTAGAAAGTTTGATGGATTCATCTTGAGTTTTGTACTTAGGCCCATTATATATGGTGTAGTAAAACTAGCTTGATTAATTTCTCTAAATCCATGTAAGGCTGAATGCTCTAGATGCTCAACTTGTATTTCTAACTGCTCAGAAAGAAAGTTTTTTATATTTTCAATATTTGCGGTACCACCACATATATATATTTTTTGAATTGAAAAGCCTGTTTTAATTCTATAGCCGAGTATCCAGCGGTGAAGCTGACTTAGTAAAGGATCAAAATTCTTTTTCATTAACAGAGCGAAGTTTTTCTTATCTTCATCAACTTTGTCCATAAGGCTATGAGTAAGAAAGAAAGCTTCTTCATGTTTAAAAATACGAGCTTCTTCTTGGCTAATTCCATATGTGCTTGAAATCGCCTCGTCAATTTTCTTGCCGGCAATAGACGAGACATGATTTGTCATGATTCGATCATTATAACCGAGATAGGCTTTAGTATTTTCATGACCCATATCTATTATACAGAAATGATTGCCAAACTTTATATCATCAACGTAGCTTAAGTAAGTTGACAGCTCAGATGTTAATAAAGAGGGGATCGTCTTGTTAAGCTTTAGCATGTCAAAGTAGTCTTTAAAATAAGACGTCTCACTTACTTGTGCCATTGCTGAGAATTCGTTTTTAACATTTTTAAAATAAGTCGTGACGATGTGTGCATTTGCAGCTGGAAATGGAAGATCTTCATCTAGCATAAAGGGAGTCATCAATTCAGCTTTCTTTCTTTGATTAGTTGGAAAGTCAATGAATCGTGTCGTTAATAGGCCATGAGGAACTTGGTTTACTATCTTTCCAGTAAAATCTGTATCTTCCAGATATTGTTTGATGATAATTTGCTGTATCGCTTCGATACTTAAACTTTTATCACCACCTCGTACATCTTCAATAAGAATTTCATCACCTTCGGACACGATAAATTCTTTCTTTTGAAATGAACCTTTTAAAAATTTTACGCTATAGCTTCCGCTATCAATGACAAGTGTATCCACTAACGACTTACCTTAAGCTCAAGTTATTATAGGTATATTATACCGTCATAGTTTTTATTATTACAAGAGGGGGCAGCTCTGTTAATGCTGTTTATAGTAGGGCATAGAAGTCGGGTTTATTGAAATCTTAACTCTACAATTCTAGGGTCTAGTAGAATTATTTTTGTTTTTTCATTCTTATCTTTATCATCTTGCCGTTGTTGCTGTCGATCGTCTTGCAGTGATTCATCTTGTCCTTGTTGACTGAATTGATCATCTTTTTGCCTGTCTGTTTGAGGCCTCTGTCCGTTATTATTTTTCTTTGGTGGTTTTGGAGCTTCTGGCTTTATTGGGAGATCAATAAAGGCGGTGATTTGATACTTGGAATTGACAAATGAGCCTTCAGAGACAACTTTAAAGACCTTTCCTGCGACTCCTAGATATATCTTTGCATCTTTAAATTCTTTGATCCTTTTATCGTAGTCACTTGACTCTACAATTGCCAATTGCCCTGTGATGACCTTTTTAAAATCATCCGCACTTTTAAATTCATTTGGCTCAGTCTCAAGCTCAGGGTCACCATCACGGTATTTAAAGAACTCTTCAATTTGATAAAGGGTAATCTCTGGAAAGAGGACTCTTAATTGATTAGAGGTAATTTCATTTACATTGATAACGCTAACTTGATGAATACTAAGTCTATCTTTAATAAGATTGACGAGATTATCATCCCACCCTGCCAGTTGATACATTTCATCAATTGAGGTCATAGGCGCATGCTTTGGAGTAATCTCTTTTTCAACATATAATTTTTCAATATCAGCATTTTCAGGTTCATCATATGATCCTCTTTCACTGACATAGTATTTAACTTCTTTTACTAAGAGTTCCACATTTACATTTGAATAAAGTGCTGCAAACTCTTCATCTTGTTCTATCTTCTCTTCAAGGGCTCTTTTCATTGTTTCAATAAAAGTCTTTTCCATAAACTCATATGGGGTTTTTGTAGGGGCGCTTTCCTCATCTTCATCATCTCTGTCAAATCTGTCCCTGTCAAAGTCCTGATCTTGTTCCTGTTGTGTTTGAACAGGTGGTTTAAAAAACCTTAGAGTATTTGGGTTAATAAATCCAGTTAGAGCACTCATTGAAACCGCTAATCCTCCAACCAAAAGATTATTTTCTTCAAACTCTTTTAAGGCATTCTTTTGAATAACATTTGCGCTATCGCCAAGAGGGATGGGATAGATAAAAGGTTGTACGACAACCTGTTCAGCATCTTGAGGAGATATATTTCCTGCAACTCCAGTATTGTTTTCTAGAAGATTCCATGCTTCTTTATAAATTTTTAATTTTGCCAATGCAAAGCGAACTCCGGCTTCTGCATTTAATTTTGCTTGGTAAGCATCAACACTATTTTCAACTCTTATTTTGTTTAGCTTCGTCTCAAATGTAAAATCTGCGAGTAGAACAGATAGAATGGCAACAGCTGATGTAACCATCATGATTGCGATACCACTATTATGGTGTTTTTTAAGGTCTTTAAAAAAATTTTTCACTCAAAACCTCCTTGTTCACCATCTTCACCCTGAGAGAATCCTCCTGTTCCTTGACCACCACCACTAAGTCCACCTGTGACTCCACCATTAGCAGCTGTTTTTGTATACTTTCTTTTTAAAAGTTCTTTGGTATCTACAAGTGGAAATAAAGGCCTAAAAGTTCTTTTAGACTCTATAATATCACCTGTAGGACTTTCTGTTTGAATATCAATTCTAATCATTCTGGGGAGATTTTCATCTTCATTTAGGAGGCGACTTGCATCAACAAAGGCCCGTCTTTCACGATTCCAAAACTTGAATTCAAGTGATTTAACATTATCTAAAATGGCATATGGTTTTAAACTCTTTAAATCAACATTGGGATCATAGATATTTTCTCTGAGTGTTGCGCGAGTAAGTACATAGGGAGCTTCTTGATTATCGGGTTCAGGATTATCTCTTAACTCATAAACAACCCAAAAGAGATTTGATTGCTTAGTATCTTTGACGAGTCTTCTTCCTGCTGATGTTAAAAAAGCTATGGAAGTTTTATTTTCATTTATAAATCTTGGGATAGGTAAGTTACTTGCAGAGTATCCTAAGTAAATATCACTCAGAGTTCCTTGATTACCTTCATTATAAACATCATCATTATTTCTTGAACTTGAACTTGAACTTCCAGGGGCAGCTGTTTTAAATACTTTCTTGTACGCTGCTAAATCTGTTTTTCTGTCTGTTTCAAAAAATAGGGGAGAATACATATATTCAAAATCTGTTTGAATAATATTTAATGCCGATTCAAATTGTAAAAGGGCGCGGTCTTCATTTTGAATTCGGTAATTTGAAGCACTGGAGTTATCAATGATTTGATAAATTGATAGCATAAGAAATGAAAGGATAACAATCGCAATAAGAACTTCTAAAAGTGAAAATCCTTTTTGCTCGTTAATGATTCTAAAAAAATGAAATTTACTAGAACGCTTCAATTTGAGCCTCATATTTTTCATTCATAAGCCATGTCGAAACTGAGTAACGCTGTTCTGTTGCTTCGTTAATGACTGTAATTCTCGCTTGCCATATCATTTTTTCCAGATTTTTTTGTATATTTTCAAAAATCTTTTTTTGAAGTCCATCTTGTGGACCTGCTTCAGGGTCTTCTTCTTCGTCTCGCCCTCTAAGTTTTGAATAGTCTGGAATTTTAAACTCCCTATATTCTATCTCCCAAGCATAACCCTCTTCCTCTTCAAATTTTCCTCTATCTGGTTGAAGAGTGAGGCCTTTTCCGAACTCAGGAGGGTCTAGTACTAGTTGATTGAGACGATTCATAGCAAGTTCTCTTAACCGAATTTCTGTACGAAATGTTGCAGAGTCTTGAATGTTATATCCCTGAGCAGCCATAAATGTGACAATGAAGACAGCAAAGATTGCTAATCCTATCATTACTTCTATTAATGAAAATCCACGATTATCATTCTTCATTATTTGGCCCACTCACTAAAAATTTCATTTGCTTTTTCAACAATATATTCTTCAAATTCTCCATTGAAGTCTTCTGGAATTTTTATATAGCGTCTATTAATAACTCTTCTAAAAGGTTCTATTTCAAGAGTAGCTAATTCATCACTCGTGGCAAAGATTATGATAGATGCATCTTTTTGACCGTTTGGATAAAAATATATCTGTGTTTTTCCACTAGTGATAAAATTTTCTGTTAATTCACTTCCAGAGCCTAGAAGAACGACGTTTCCAGGTAACTCAAAGTCTTCGGCTTCAAATTCTGGAACATTAGAAAATGAAGAGTTCTGTTCTTTTTCTTTTTCTTCTCGTAATTCTTTGTCAGACTCAGATTCACTATTTTCTCTTCTCGCAAGATCTAGGTCGATAACAAAGTCCTTATCATCACTATATTCTAATGATAAATGTTGACCATCGTCTTTATCGATATTTAAATTCATACGAACGAAGTTATTTTTTAAGATTGCTTCATCACTAGAGAAGCGAATGACTCTTTCATACTTATCTAGAATTTGATCGAGACTTTTTCTATCTGAGAAATCTGTTCCAACAGCAATGAGTAGAATGATAGAGACAAGGGCCATTGCCACTAGGATTTCAATAAGTGAAAAACCTTTTTGACTATGACCCTTCATTTTTATTTTATTGTGCCTGTGGTTTTCTTAGGTAAATATCAGCGTCTTTTTCTTCTCCGCCTTCAATACCATCTTCACCGTATGAGATGATATTAATATCTTTACCATCTGATTGATAGACATACTCGCTATCCCATGGATCTAAAGGTATTTCACCACCATCAATAAAACCATCACTTGGATAGTTCTTACATTCTCTACCACCACTTGGTTTATTAATAAGAGCATCTAGGCCCTGATCAGTTGTTGGGTAGAAGTAACATTTTCTTCTGAATTCTTTTAGTTGAGATTCAAAAGCTTTCATTTGAATTGTTGCAGTTTTTACTCTTCCTTCATGAAGTTGATCAAAAACTTTACCAGCAATGAATGTACCCATAAGTGAGATTAGGGTAATCGCAATAAGAATTTCAATAAGTGACATACCATTTGAGTTATTCACAGATTGTTTAAAAAATTCGTCGAATTTTCTCCATTGTTTCATTAAAAATTCTCCTTTTATTTAATTGAATTAAGTTCCATCATAGGGACGACTACTGACATTACAATAAATGCCACGGCTCCACCCATACCGACCATCATTATAGGCTCTAGTATAGAGGTAAGTCCACCTAACTTTGCTTCGACTTGATCTTCGTAATTATCAGAAATAATATTTAGCATTGGTTCTAGTTCACCTGACTTTTCTCCTAGACTAATCATGTGAGTTACCATTTTTGGAAAGTAACCACTCTCTGCAAGAGGGCCTGCAAGTGTTGACCCCTCTGAGACGTTAACTCGAGAGCTCTCAATTGCTTTTTGCATATGAATATTACTTATTAAGTTCTTAACAATTTTCATTGAAGCCAAAATGGGGACACCTGAATTAAGAAGAGTTGATAAAGTTGAGCAAAATCTACTGACATTGATCATCATGACAAGATCACCGAAAACAGGAACTTTTAAAACAAAAGCATCCCATACTGGTTTTCCTTTTGGTGAGACAATCCACTTCTTAAAGGCTATCACACCAAAAAATCCACCAATAATAACTAGCCACCAATAATTTTGTAAAAAATCAGAGAGAAAAATACAAATTTGAGTAGGTAGAGGTAATTCTTTTTTAAGAGAGGTAAATATTTTAGTAATCTTAGGAATAACCAGAACTAAGATGACACCTAAAACAACACTACCAACTAGTAGCATAATAATAGGATACATCATTGCACCCTTAATTTTATTTTTTAATTTAACTGAAGACTCTGTGAACTCTGCTAATCTCAAAAGAACAACATCTAAGGTTCCTGAGGATTCACCGGCTTCTACCATGTTGACATAAATATTATCAAAGACAGTAGGGTAGTCTTTAAGAGCATTTGCTAGAGAACTACCTTCGTTAACTTTTTGCCTTACTTCTGAGAGAATAACTCTAAGTTTTGGATTATCGCTTTGTTCAATTAATGCGGTAAATGATTCAACAACCTGAATTTTAGCTTTAAAAAGTGTTGCTAATTGTCTTGTCATAAGTGATAAGTCTTCGACAGAGACACCTGAGCCAAAGGTGATATTAAAGCCGCCACCACCACCACCAGATTTTGATTTCTGTTCTTTAATAGAGGTAAGCATAATGCCTTGAGCACGAACTTTTTGCTTTGCTTGCGCAATACCTTCGGCATTCACAGTTCCAGATTTTTCCGTGCCCTTTCTATCTATACCTTTATAATTATAGATGGCCATTATTCACCGTTTTCTTCATCTTCTTCAGAGTTAATTGCTCTAACCATCTCTTCAATTGAAGTAATTCCCATGAGAACTTTTTCAATGGCATCTTGCCTAAGAGTGGTCATACCATGTTGTTGTGCAACTTTTTTTACCGCACCAGAGTCGGCCTTATTTAAAACTAAAGATCTTATCTCATCATTTAACATAAGTAATTCGGCGACAACTGTAACTCCA
Organism: Halobacteriovorax sp.; assembly: GCA_002686115.1. GTDB lineage: Bacteria > Bdellovibrionota > Bacteriovoracia > Bacteriovoracales > Bacteriovoracaceae > Halobacteriovorax_A. The sequence goes on from NZAF01000168.1 coordinate 16,178, forward strand.
TCAAATCCACTAAAGTCACATTTTGCGCAACCCGGAGCTTCATAAAGGGCTGTTCCCTCTGGAAGCTTTTCAATTCCTAGAACTTCAAGGTCATATTGTGTTACCTCTCTTGGCACTTTACATTCTTTACATAGAGTTCTGATAAGTCTCTGTGCAAGAACAGCAGCAAGAGATGAGGCAATCATAAAGGGTTGAACACCCATATCGATAAGTCTGTTTGGTGCACTTGAGGCATCATTTGTGTGAATCGTAGATAGAACAAAGTGACCAGTTAGAGAAGCCTGTACTGCCATTTCTGCAGTTTCTAAGTCTCTTGTCTCACCAACCATAATAACATCGGGGTTCTGTCTAAGTATTGCTCTTAAGGCCCTTGCAAATGAAAGATCAATCTTATGATTAACTTGAATCTGTGAAATTCCTGGAACTTCATATTCCACCGGATCTTCAACAGTGATAATCATTTTATCTGGAGTGTTAATTCTATCAAGCATTGCAAAGAGAGTTGTTGTTTTACCATGTCCTGTTGGACCTGAGACATAAACAACACCATGTTTTCTTTTTGCTAGTTCATCAAGATTATTAAGAGTACTTCCATGAAAACCTAAGTTTTCTAATTTAAGTGTATTATTATTCTTTTCAAGAACCCTCATAACGATACGTTCACCACTTTGAACTGGAACAGTTGAAAGTCTAATATCGATATCTTTTCCAGCAATCTTAATAGGGATACGACCATCTTGTGGAAGACGTTTTTCCGCAATATCAAGCTTTGCCATAACTTTTATTCTTGAAGCTACTGCTGAGTGAGTTTTGATTGGTTGTCTTAGAATTTCAGTCATTACTCGATTAATTCTAAATCTATAAACAGACTCTTTTTCATATGGTTCAATATGAATATCTGTAGCTCTTTCTTTAACTGCTCTAAAAATGATCGAGTTCACAAAACGAATGACAGGGGCTTCATCAGCACCAGCATCTAAAATATCAATTGGACCATCAAGATCTAAGTTTTCATCAAATTCGTCTTCAAGAGTATCGACCATGTGCTTATTGGCCTTCTCAAAAACTCTGTTGATCGCATCATTAACCTTTAAAGGAGATGAAACAACAACGCTTATATTTTTTCTATATAATTCTCGAAGATCATTGATTGCATCAAAATTAAATGGATCGGTAAAAACGACGATTACTTCATCTTCAGTTTCAACGATGGGTACTAGCTCATGGTTTTTGGCATAATTAATCGGAAGGGATGTAATGATTTCTGGATCAATTTCATCAACAGTAATTTCTTGTAAATAGGGGATACCGATCTGATAACAGATGACTTTTACAATATCATGTGGATGGATATAATTCTTTTTTAAAAGAATTTCTCCTATCATGAGTCCAGACTCTTTTTGCATCTCTAAAGCTTCATTAAGCTGTTCTTCCGAAAGCGAGGTATGCTTTAAGAGTAGTTGTCCAATTTTTTCTTTTTGCCCTTCAACTTTGTTGAGCATATTTTCAGCAATTTTCAAAACGTCTCCGTCTTAATTCTTATTCTTTTTTAAAGCAGATTTTTTAAACTTTAAGTTTTGTTTTACTTTTCTAGGATCATAAGATCCTTGTGGGGCATACCCATCAATACCTTTTTTATTTTCTCTCTTATAAAAATCAGCTTCTTCCTGATCGTAGAGAGGACCTTTTTCTTGTTTCTTTGCTTTATCATAAAGACCTTTAGCTGTTGTTCCAAATGGATCGTCTTCACCATAAACATCTTTTAAGTGAGCCGCCCTTCTGTTAAGACCATCTTTAACTGTTTCAGCAGTATCTCTTTGGTAGTTAGATAGAATTCTTGGAGTTAAGAAAAAGAGCATATTTACTTTTTCAACTGAAGAGTTTCTATTTTTAAAGAGCCAGCCAAGTACTGGAATATCTCCTAAAAGAGGAACCTTTGATTCAGTTTCAACAGTCTTATCTCTCATAAGACCACCCATCGCAATTGTATCTCTATCTCTTACAGTAACAGTTGTAACGGCTTTTCGAATCGTTGTACCAACCCCACCTGATGTTCCAACATTTCTTCCAGAGAAATCATCAACTTGTTGATCAATTTTAAGCTTTACAAATCTTGTCACACGATTAATTTGTGGCGTGATCTTTAGGGTTAGGGCAACTTGTTGTTGTCTAATATTCTGTTGAGTCGTACCATTAACAGCATTTGTAATCTCTGGAATTGGAACAGTTTCACCAACTTCAAAAACACCTTCAGTGTTATCTTGAACAAGTAGTTGAGGCGTTGCTAAAACATTTGTATCAGAGTTGTTTTTAATAGCTGTGATAAGAGCATTAACAGAATCTAATGTGACTTCTGTACCATTAATATTAGTTTGTACTTCTCCACCAAGTCCAAGACCAGCAAAGAGACCAGTTACACTCTGCCATTGATTAGAAATAAGACCTTGTAAAGCATTACCACTGGCGCCACCGAGGAAACCAGCTCTATCTGCTCCACCTGTTCCATAGGCACCAACAATTGAAACACCTACGTCTTTATTTGAGTTAACATTTGTTTCCATAATGAGACCTTCAACAAAGACCTGATCCTTTGGAACATCTAGTTTTTTTATAACTTTTTCCATTGTTAGCCAGTCTGTTGGAGAGGCCGTAATGACAAGAGCGTTATTTGATTTATCAGCAGTAACTCTAACTTCAGCATTAAATAAACTGTTAGCTTCAGAAGAACTTCTAGATGAAAATCTTGAAGATCTTCTCGATCTTCTTGAAGTTGAGGCAGTAGGTCTTGAGCCACTTACAAGAGTAGAAAGTGTTTTTGAAAGTTCTTCAGCATCCCCATGAAATAAGTAGTAGACATGAATTTGTTCATTATTTCCAGCAATGAGCTTAACATCAAGTCTTTTAATAAGAGCATTTAGTCTTTTTGCTCCATCAGCATTTGCCATCGCAATAATAGAGTTTGTTCTTGGTTCAGCTGTAATCTTACTAATAACTTCTCCCTTCGTAGCAGAACTTGAAGATCTGACTTTTTTAGAAGAGTCATTTTTTAGAATTTTATCTAATAATTTTGCAATTTCTGAGGCTGAAGTATGTTTAACAGGAATAATTTGAAGTGTTTCTTCGTGACCAGGGACATCAATAAACTTAATAAGTCTCATTAGTCTGTTAATATTTGCACCAGTATCTTGAATAATAATTGTATTTGTCTGTTTAATTTCAATAATACGACCATAACGCGACATAAATGGTCTAAATGATCTAGAGACTTCAGTCGAATTAATATTTTTTAATGAAATAATTTTCATCATGTAATTTTCTGTATCTGGTACGTAATTACCTGTATATATTTTTGTGGGTACATAACGAATATCTCTAGCTTTTACGATCTTATAAAAAGCACCACTTTTAACCATTGTAAGGCCGTTCATATTTAATGCCGCTAGATATGCTTGCCACGCATCTCCAACAGTAATTGGAGTAGGTGCAGAGATTGTTATTTTACCTTTTAGATCTTTATCAAGAATAAGATTTAACCCTGTCATCTTTTGCATATGAGTTGTTAAGTCCTCAAGAGAGGCATCTTTAAAATCAAAACTAGTAACAACTTCTGGACCGAATGCAGTTTCAGGATTGAGGTTTACATACTTTTTATCACTCTTAGGTAACTCTTTGTCCATTCTTCCAAATACGTCAGGTTCATCTCTTGAACCACCTCGATCTTCGGCCAATTTTGTAATAGACTCTCTACTTTCTTTTCTATCGAAGTTTGACTTAGACTTGTATTTATCAAACTGAGCGTAAAGTGGGAGGTTAAGCAGTGTTAATAAGACAAATGATTTTTTCATTTAGTCACCAATCCTTGGTAAGATCTTAATAATAAGTAATATTTTAACAAAATTTGTCACTTATTGCCTCCAACGGAGAACTTTTCTCTATGGTATATTCTCTAAAAATATATCAACAGTTGTCACCGTCAAGTGAACTTTTTGTTAAAACCTGATTTAATCAGTAAAATTATAATTTAAAGTTTCACGAGCACCATTTCTATTGAGATTAATCTCGTAACTATCGTTTTGTTTGATTTTTCCAAACATCCCCATAAGTTCATTATAATTTCTAATTTTTCTTCCATTGAGTTCAGTAATAACATCTCCATCTTTAATATTTAATTGAGAGAAGATTGAGCCAGGAACGATTTCGGTCATTTTAAAAGAGAGTGTACCATCTGGGTTTTTTATTGGTATAGCACGTGCTTGAGTGAGGATTTCTCCAACATTTGAAAGAAGTTCATCCCTTAAAGTCTTTTTGATTTTGAACTTATTTCCCTCTACTTGAATATTATCGCGATTAAAGCTCTTTTTAATATCTTTTGCTTTACTTGCTGAATAAACTTTAGGCTTTGGAAACTTACTTTTTTCTTTACTGCCATCAGACTCAATAAACTCACACTTCTTTGACGTGAGGTTTTTAAAAACTAGTCGTTGATTTTCAATACGTCCTATTTCAGCAAGATTATCTATTTTTTCACCTTCTCGAATACTGATGATCTTTCCGCGTTTACTAACACTTGCAACTGATTTTACAGAATCTTGTAAAACAACAGTGTGAAGGAGCTTTATTGATAGGCCTGATTTTTTATCTGCATCAAGACACACTTTTATTTCAGGCTCTTTTCTCTCTGGCTTTTTGTCCTCAACAACCTTTGCTTCCTCAGACTCAAGGGCATTAAAGATATTATTTCTCTCAATTGCTACAATATCTTTTCTAGGAAGATATCTTTTTGGTGTGTTAAAAGAGCTCTGTGGCCTTTTAGGGCTCTCACCTCCAAGTATAAGACCTGTAAACTTTCCAACATTGTAAAAAATAGTAATTGTCAGTAAGTAGATAAAGATTCTGTGATTTCTCTCTCTGCCTTTGGTTCCAAGAAGAGATAAGATAAGCTCATCCTTACCAATAGAGCTAGTTGAAGGCTTAGACTCTTTTTTAAAAGGAAGATTGAACTTTGAGCCACCACTACTGTCACGTTTAAAACGAGAGAGTAGGTTATCAACTCCTGGAAGAATAGGTTTTTTCTTTGGAATTTGATATTCATCATCATTGAATGATTCATCAAAGTCATCATCTTCATCAATTAATTCTTCAAGCTCGTCTTCTTCGTCTTCATTTTCATTAACACTGATTTCTTCCTGTGTGTTAATGACGATATTTTCTTCAGTGCCTTCGGTTGCATCTTCGAGGTTTGCTTCTTGGAGGTCATGATCTTCAGAGTTGACAGGGGCATTGATTTTTATTTCTGTGTTCGTGGAGTCACTCGCAGAAAGGAGCTCTCCGTCGTCTTCGTCTTCATAGTCATCTTCATCTTGATTATCGATGCCTTGCCCAGACTCAGGAGACTTTGCAAGCTTTCCCTTAATCTTATTAAAGATACCAGTTGATTCTTTTTCAAATTCAACGACTTCTTCTGGGTCTTCTAGTTCATCGTCTTCAAGGTCTTCACTTTCTTCATCTAGATCTTGCTCAGACTTAGGGGATAGTTTATTTTTAATTTTACTAAAAATACCAGTGGACTGTTCTTCAAAGTCTGAAACTTCGTCAACATATTCTTCTTCGTCTTCATACTCATCATCTTCATAACTGTCTTCATGAGTATTCTTTTTAGATAATTTATTCTTTATTTTTGAAAAGAAGCCGCTACCTGAGTCTGCAGTATCGCTTTCAAGTTCGACAAGTTCATTGCTGTCTTCATCTACCTCAATATAGTCAATATCTTCATCTTCAGACTGATTGAGTGATATATTACCTGTTCGATCTGAGGCATCTTCAAATTCATCATCAAGTTCGTCTTCAAGCTCTTCACCATCGAGTTCTTCTTCAAATTCATCTTCTGAATCACCAGACTTTTTTGATAGAGGTTTTTTAAATTTAGAAAAAAATCCTTTCTTCTTAGTCATAAAGTATTCTTGACCTTTTGCATTGTCATCCCTGACATTTTTCGACTTTCTTTAATATTCTAGAGGACTTGATGAACTGTATCAAGTGTTGTTTTGTGCCAAAAATAATTTTATTTCCGACTCTTTTTGTATGAGATGCGTTTAAAAAATCGATTCAATTTTGTTTGCCTTAAACTGATATATCTTTAACTCTTAAATTTATAGTGATAAACTATTGTCAATTTTATCGCACTGTTTAATTTAAAAGGAAGTTTCATGTCTGAAGAGAACACAAAAATGAATTCTATTGTTGGTAATTTCTTTTACGGAGAAGTAGAAGAGGATAATGTTTTTCCATATCCTCATTTCACTGATGAGCAAAAAGAATTTGCTAGAGAGATGACTGATGCTGTTAATCGTTATTGTACGGATTCGATTGATGGCGAGAAGATGGATGAAGAAGCAAAAATTCCAGATGAAGTAATACAAGGTCTTGCTGAACTTGGGTTATGTGGAATGGGTGTATCTGAAGAACTTGGTGGACTAGATCTTGATTATTCTCTTTATTCAAGAGTCTTTGCAGAAGTTGCAAGTTTTGATGGGTCAGTTGCCACGATGCTTGGTGCGCACCAATCAATTGGTTATCGTGCACTTTTAAATGATGGTAGTGAAGAGCAAAAAGCAAAATGGCTTCCAAGCCTTGCAAGTGGGGAGAAATTAGCAGCCTTTTGTTTAACTGAACCAGGATCAGGATCTGATGCTTATTCAATTAAGACGAAGGCCGTAGATAATGGTGATGGAACTTATACTCTAAATGGACAAAAACTATGGATTACTAATGGTGGTTCAGCTGAGTTCTATACAGTTTTTGCAAAAACCGATCATGAGATTGATGGTGTTGTAAAAGAGAAGATTTCGGCATTTATCGTTGAAAAGAGTATGGAAGGTGTTTCTTTTGGTGAAAAAGAAAACAAGATGGGAATTAGAGCATCTGAAACAAGAGCAGTTTACTTTGATAAGGTAATTGTTCCTGAAGAAAATATCATCGGTGAAAAAGGTAAGGGATTTAAGATTGCAATGAACGTTCTTAACTCTGGTCGATTATCACTTGGAGCAGGTTGTGTTGGTGGTATGAAGACAATCATCAAGCTTGCAACAGAACATGCTAAAGGAAGAAAGCAGTTTGGAAAGTCGATTTCAGAGTTTGGAATTATTCAAGAAAAACTTGCTGAAATGTGTGCAAGAACTTACGCAACAGAAAGTATTGTTTACATGACTACTGGAAATATGTGTAAAGGTCTTAATGACTACTACCTTGAAACAGCTGTATGTAAAATCTATGGTTCAGAATCTCTATGGAAAGTCGTTGATACAGGTCTGCAAATTGCTGCAGGTAACGGTTATATGAAAGAGTATCCTTATGAGAGAATCATGAGAGATTCAAGAATTAACCTAATCTTTGAAGGGACAAATGAAATTCTAAGATGCTTTCTAGCATTATCTGGTATCAGAGGTCCTTCTGAAAATATGAAAGAACTAGGAAAAGTGACAGATGTATCAAAGTCTTTACAAGACCCGATTAAGTCTCTTGGTGTTTTGACAAATTTTGCAAAATCAAGAGTCTCAAAAATGATAGGACAAAGACTTATCACAAAAGCACATCCTTCTCTTGAAGAATATGCTGGTTACTTTAATAGTCTTCTTGGAGCTTTTGCTATTCAGGTTGAAAATACTCTTATGAAATATGGTAAGAAAATTATTGATAATGAATTACCTCAAAAGAGAATTGCTGATATGGCGATCCAGCTTTATGTAATGGTTGCAGTTCTTTCTAGAACAACATCAATTTTAAATGATGAAAATATTGAACAATCTAAGAAAGACTATGTACAGAATCTTGCTCTTATTGCTCTTAAAGATGCAAGAGGTGAGTTCATTTCAAACCTTAAGGCGATGTCAAACCATGATGACAAGATCATCGCTAAGGCTTCTGAACAAGTTTGTGATCTTGATGGTTACGGACTTGATATCATGGATTTCTAAATCTACTTTTAATGATAAAATATTGAAGGCCAGCTAATTAAGTTGGCCTTTTTTTATGGTTTAAGGATAGAATTTATTAATGAGATTGTATTTTTTATTGATCATTATATTTGTTAGTTGTTCAAGCTCAACAATAAAGAAAATTAAGGATAAGTTTAAGAAACCTAAGAAAGTAGAGGTTACTAAAACTAAGCCAATATCAATTGACTATGGTCCCTCACAAAAGAAAGATACAATCTTTGTTGATGTCACCGATCAGCTCGGTCTCTCAAATGTTGTTTCTGTTAGAAATTATATTGTCGATGTAAACGGAGATGGGCTCGAGGATTTAGTTATTCTCCCTGATTATTATTCTACTCCAGAGTTTTATTTAAAACTTGAATCAGGTAAGTTTTCAAAGTCAAAAAGTGTTTTCTTTGAAGACTCAGTTAAGGCGTCATTCTTAAGTTTTGATGATTTTGATAAAGATGGAAACTTAGATGTTTTAGTAGGCGTTTTTAATCAAAAGACTTCACTTACTCAAAGACCTTTAAGTATCTACAGCCAAAAGTCTCTTCGAAGCTCAAAAGTATTTATTAAAAATGAAAAATTTAACTTTGACCAAATTCTACCAATACCTACGATTGCCACTCTAGACTTTAATTATGATGGATTCTTAGACTTCTATATGGGAACTTGGTTTGACTTAAAAGAGAATGGAAAGGTTATACCTGATGCTCTTGTGATTCGACAAAAAGATAAAATGAAAGATGCAACAGGTATTCTTCTTGGTGAGGAAGACCTTGATGCTAATATTTATATTAATGCAACTCCAACCTATGGAGTGAGCCATTGTGATGTTAATAATGATGGATTAGTTGATATTTTAGTAAGCGCTTCTGCGGGGTATAAGAATAAACTTTGGATTGGTGAAGCCGGAAGAAAAGGTTTTCGTTTTACGAATCGGGCAACTGAAGCTGGCTTTAGTGATGATAAAGAAGGATTCTTAAGCTTAAAAGGTGGTGGGAATTCAACTTATTCTCTTTGCACTGATTATAATAATGATGGAATCATGGATATTGCTCAAGGTGAAGTAAGCCATGACTATGATCCAGAAACCAGAGACAGATCAAGTATTCTAACAGGAGAAGGGCTTAAGCGTTTTTCAAGTTTCATTCGTTCTGAATATATTTCAGATGGGGGAAAACTCAATTGGACAGAGTCTGATCAAAGAGCAACTTGGTTTGACATTAATAATGATGCCTTTGTCGATTTACTCATTGAAAACTCTGGCTATCCTCCATCGACAAGAATGATCTTATTTCAACAAGAAAAGACTCATGAATTAGTTGAGGTTTCTAAAAAAGCTGGTCTTGATATTGTTAATCCTATTGGTAGTGTCGTTTTTGATCATAATAATGATGGTAAAATGGATATTATTGTTTCTCGAACTGACTTAAGAGATAAGAGAATTGAAAAGAGACTATATGTTTTTGAAAATAGAAGTCGTAATAAGAATAATTTTATTAAAGTTTTCCTTGAGGGTACTAAATCTAACTCATCTGCCATTGGTGCAAGAGTGATTGTTCGAGATACCTCTGGGATCGTTCAAACAAGATGGGTACATGGTCCATACGGGGCTTTTCCATCAGGTCATTCAAGAGTTCTTCACTTTGGTCTAGGCAGTGCTGATATATATGAAATTGAAGTTGTTTGGCCGATGCTTGAAAATAATATTGCTAAGCGCACAATTTATAAGAAGCCATTTCTTAAAATTAATAGCAAGAATATTCTTATCGAACAATAATCTCTTTCTAACATATTGCTTGTTTATCATTAATGATCGTACAATATCCTCATGAAAAATCTCGTCTCGTATTTTGCGTCTCGCCACCTTGTTGTTAACGTTCTCTTCTTTGGTTTTATTCTTTTTGCTGTTCTTTCTTGGAAGAATATTGGAAAAGAGGAGATGCCTGAGTTTGAAAGTAATTGGGTTCGAGTGACTACAATTTATCCTGGTGCAACTGCAGAAGATGTTGAAGTTAATGTAACTAGACCAATTGAGGACGAGTTAAAGAGTGTTATTGGTATAGAAGAAGTTGTCAGTACATCAAGTACTGGATCAAGTAGTATTCGTCTTACTCTTGATGATGATTATCCTGATAAGGATGAAGTGATGGGTGAGATCAAAGACGCTGTATTGCGAGTTGATCTGCCAAGTGAAGTTCGAGAGATTCCAAATATTAGACAGTTTAAGAGTTCAGAGAAGGCCATTCTTGATATTGGCTTTTATATGAAAGGAAAAAAAACTCTATCAACAAAAGACCGTGAAGCATTACAGGCAATGGTTTTAAGTTTTGAGAATCAAATCACTTCACTTCCTGAAATTAGTTCTATTGATCGTTCATATTATCTAAAGCCAGAATTACAAGTTGTTGTTGATCCAGAGAAGAGTTTAGAGCTTGATATACCTCTGACTCTTATTCGGAGGCAAATTGTTAATAATAATGTGAGATTCCCCGTAGGCTCAATGAATGATAAAGAAGAGAGTAAGGTGAGTCTAGTTAATGAATATGAGGATGTTGACTCATTTTCAAGTCTCGTGGTTAGAGGAAATTACGACGGAGCGGCCGTAAAATTATCTGAACTTGCAAGTGTGAGAAAGGGCTTTGAAAAGAACACTTCAATTTTTAAAATTAGTGGTCATGAAGGAGTCTTTATTAATGTCAAAAAGAGTATCTCAACAGATATTCTTAGCGCTCATCAAACTGTTAAAAAATTCATTGAAACCTTCAAAAAAAATAATGAAGGCTCTGGTATTGGAATTACAATGATGGATGATGAGTCTTTTGATGTGAGAAATAGACTGGGGATTGTGAGCTCTAATGCTATTATAGGTTTTATACTCATTGTCCTCGTACTCCTTGTCTTTTTGGATTTTAAGTCAAGTTTTTGGGTGGCCATGGGGATTCCCTTTTGCGCGGCCTTTACTTTAATTATTGCTTCGGCCCTAGGCTACACTGTAAACAATATGACCCTCGCAGGGATTATCATTGTACTTGGAATTGTCGTCGATGATGCGATTATTATCGCAGAAAATATTATTAGTCATAAAGAAGAGGGAATGCCCCTTATGAAGGCTGCAGTTGTTGGAGCTAATGAAGTCGCCAAACCAATTATTGCTAGTATTGTGACAACGTGTGTGGCATTCGTACCACTCATCTTCTTTGAAGGCTTTTTTGGTAAGCTTGTGGCCTATATTCCTCTGATTGTAATCCTGATGCTCTTTGGCTCTCTTTTTGAGTCCCTCTTCATGCTTCCTGCTCATATGGGAACAGATAAAGGTTTTCTTGATCGTTTTACTAGAAAAGAGGGGGAGAAGAATTGGTTTCATAAGTATGAGCTTAAGTATGAGAGGGCGTTGCTTAAGGTTTTAAAATATCAAAATATTGTTCTCTTTATCATGTTCTCATTACTGGCAACTTCA